>DATBEM010000261.1:0-17020 GCA_036276115.1 Trebonia sp. | reverse complement strand
AGGACGACCTCGTCCCGGGGGACGAAGTCGTTCAGCGCCTGCCCGGTGATCTCCTCGCTACGGCCCGCCGAGTAGACGTTGGCGGTGTCGAAGAAGTTGATCCCGCCGTCGAGCGCCTGCTTGACGAGGCCGCGGCACGCGGCCTCGTCAAGCGTCCACGGCCGCCCGCGGCCGCCCGGCTCGCCGAAGCTCATGCACCCCAGGGTGACGACCGACACCTCGAGGCCGGTCTTCCCGAGCTTCTCGTAACGCATCAGTGAATGACTCCCGTCGCCGCTAGAACTTCTCCACCGCCGGAATGACCCGCTCGGCGAACATGTCGAGCTGGCCCGGCTCGCTGACCCGCAGCAGGGTCCCGTGGCCGACCGTCACGCCGAGCTCGGCGATCTGGTGCAGGTCCTCGATCGTCTTCTCGACGTTCTCGCCGTTCGGGCCGAGGTCGAACCGGACCTGGGCGGTCTTCTCGATCTCGTCGTAGTCCCGGCCGAGGGCGGCGCAGTGCTCGCGCAGCACGTCGAGCTTGCGAGCCAGTTCCGGCCCGGCGAAGATGTTGCACGAGTCCGCGTACTGGGCGACCATGCGCAGCGTCTTCTTCTCCCCGGCGCCGCCGATCAGGATCGGCGGGTGCGGGCGGGCCAGCGCCTGGGGCGAGTTGAGGGTCCGCGCCAGGTGGTAGTGCTGGCCGTCGTAGGGCCCGTCGGAGTCACTCCACATCTGCCTGACGATCTGCAGCGCCTCCTCCAGCCGCTCGAAGCGCTCCTTGAGGCCGGGGAAGAACAGGCCGAGCCCCTTGGACTCCTCCTCGTTCCAGGCCGCCCCGATGCCGAGCATCGCCCGGCCCCCGGACAGCACGTCGAGGGTGGTCACCGCCTTGGCCAGCAGGCCCGGCTCGCGGTAGACGACCGCGGTCACCACCGTCAGCAGCTTGACCCGCTCGGTCTTGGCGGCGATCCAGCCGAGGGCGGTGTAGGCCTCGAGCATCTCGTGCTCGGGCGGGCCAAGGTGCCCGATCTGCCAGACGTGGTCCATGACGCTGATCCGGTCGACGCCAGCGTCCTCTGCTCGCTTCGCGATCTCACCGAGGCGGGGGGCCAGCTGGGCCGCGCCGCCTTCCCAGGTGAAATCCGAGATGTGCAGGCCGATCTTCATGCGTGCACGCTCCTCACCATCGTTGTCGAGGTTCCGTTCCTACCCTCTCACCGCCGTTCATTAGCCGGCTCACTGGGGCCGGCCCGGCCGCCCGCGACGCGCACGGCCGCGACATGTCGCAACGCTCGACAGACGCGCTATATACTCGGTATAGTACTGCGCATACCTACTATCGCACGGGAGGTGGCACCAGTGAGCGTGCGGCACGCGATGCTCGCCCTGCTGAGCGAGGGGCCGAAGTACGGCCTGCAGCTCCGCGAGGAATTCGAGGCGCGCACCGGGGAGGTCTGGCCGCTGAACGTCGGCCAGGTCTACACGACGCTGCAGCGCCTGGAGCGCGACGGCCTCGTCACCACGGCCGACGGGGACGGCGATGACGGCGACCCCCCGGCGGGCGGCCCGCAGAAGGCGTACCGGATCACCCCGCAGGGGGCCGGCGAGCTCGACGCCTGGCTCCGGACCCCGCCCGACCTCAGCTCCCCGCCCCGCGACGAGCTGGTCATGAAGGTGCTCATCGCGCTGCGGGTGCCCGGCGCGAGCGTCGGCGACATCATCCAGGCGCACCGCCGCTACCTGGTCGAGCTCATGCAGCAGTGGACCCGCATCAAGGAAGAGGCCGGCCCGGGCGACCTCAACCTCGGCCTCGCGGTGGACGCCGAGCTCTTCCGCCTCGACGCGGTCGTCCGCTGGCTCGACGCCGCCGACGGCCGCATCAAGCGCGCCCGGGCCGACCAGGCGCCCGCCGGCGCTTGCGCCAGTACCGCCGCTAACGCCCCCGCCAGCACCAGCCCGGGACCGGCGCTACCACGCTCGCGCCGGGCCCTGTACCGGTCAGCACCGGGTAAGTGAGGACAGACCGATGACCCAGCCCCCGGGGGCGACCGCCCCTGCGAGCTCCCCCGCCCTGATCGAGCTGCGCACGGTGTCGAAGTCCTACGGGCACGGCGACGCCGAAGTGCAGGCCCTGCAGTCCGTCAGCCTCGCCGTCGACCCGGGCGAGATGGTGGCGGTGATGGGGCCGAGCGGCTCGGGCAAGAGCACGCTCCTCACCATCGCCGGAACCCTGGAGGAACCCACGACCGGCGAGGTGCTCATCGCCGGCCAGCCCACCCGCGGCATGCCCGCCCGGGCCCGGGCGCAGCTGCGGCGGCGCACGATCGGGTACGTGTTCCAGGACTTCAACCTGCTGCCCGGGCTCACCGCGGCCGAGAACGTGAGCCTGCCGCTGGAGCTGGACGGCGTGGCCGCCCGCAAGGCGCGGGCCGCCGCCCGGGCGGCCATCGACGGCCTGGGGCTGGCGGGCAAGGCCGGCCGGTTCCCCGACCAGCTGTCGGGCGGCGAGCGGCAGCGGGTCGCGATCGCCCGGGCGATGATCGGCGAGCGGCGGCTGCTGCTGGCCGACGAGCCCTCGGGCGCGCTGGACTCCCACAACGGGGAGGCGGTGATGCGCCTGATGCTCAAGGCGTGCAAGGACGGCGGGATGACCGCGATCGTGGTGACCCACGACGCGCAGCTCGCGTCCTGGGCCGACCGGGTCATCTTCATCCGCGACGGCCGGATCACCGACCAGACCGCCCCGGTGGCCGGCCCGGAGTCGCTGCTGGCCCGCATCGCCCCGGAGGCAGGGCAGTGAACGCCCCGGTCATCGAGCGGCCGCCGGCCGCCCGGCGCCCGGAGGGCGGCGGCCTCCCCGCCCGGCGCGCGGTCATCCGCTGGGCGATCCGCCTGCTGCGGCGCGAGTGGCGCCAGCAGGCGCTCATCCTCGCGCTGATCGCGGCGGCGGTCGCGGCCACGGTCATCGCCTCGGCGGTGGCGGTCGCGACCCAGCCGACGACCACGGCGCAGTTCGGCACCGCCCAGGACGCGGCCACCGTGTCCGGCCCCAGCGCGCAGGTCACAGCCCGGGTCGCGGCCCTGCGGCGGCAGTTCGGGCGGGTGGACGTGATCGAGACGCGGACGCTGCCGTTCCCCGGCTCGGTCCAGGACTACAGCCTCAAGGCCCAGGACCCGCACGGCCCCTACGGGGGGCCGCTGCTGGCCCTGGCCAGCGGCCGCTACCCGGCGGGCGCGGGGCAGGTCGCCGTCACCAGCGGCGTGGCGAGCGCGCTGCGGCTCGCGGTCGGCGGCACCGCGACCATCGGCGGGATCACCAGGACCGTCACCGGCATCGTCACCAACCCGCAGGACCTGCTCGACCAGTTCGCCCTGGTCGCCCCGGGCCAGCTGCCGGACCCGGACCAGGCGACGGTGCTGTTCAGCGCGCCCGGGACCGACCCGGGCAAGCTCGGCCCGGGCGTGACCAGCGTCGGCCAGGCCGCCAGCGGCAACGTCATCAACCCGCAGACCATCTCCCTCACCGCCGCCACCCTCGGCATGCTGCTCATCGCGCTGGTGGGCGTGGGCGGGTTCACGGTCATGGCCCAGCGTCGCCTGCGGGCGTTCGGCCTGCTCGCCGCCCAGGGCGCCACGACGCAAGACCTGCGCCTCGTGGTCCAGGCGAACGGGGTCGCGACCGGGGTCCTCGGCGCCGGGCTGGGCCTGCTCACCGGGCTGGCGGGCTGGCTCGCCTACCGGCCCACGGCACAAGCCAGCGCCCACCACGTGATCGGCCCCTGGCAGCTGCCGTGGACGGTCATCGTGGTGGCGGTGGTGCTGGCCATCGCCGCGAGCTACTTCGCCGCGTCCCGGCCGGCCCGGGCGATCGCCCGGATCCCCGTCGTGGCCGCGCTGGCGGGGCGGCCGCCCGCGCCGCGGGCCACCGGCCGGGTCGCCGGCGCGGTCGGGACCGCGTTCCTGGTGGCCGCGTTCCTGCTCCTCGGCGTGGCCGGCGCGAGCACCGGCGGGGACGGCAAGGCGGTCGGGGCGCTGGTCCTCGGGTTCGTCGCGCTCGCGGTCGCGATCGCGGCGCTGGCCGGGCCGGCCCTCAGCCTGATCGCCCGGCTCGGCGGCCGGGCGCCCGTCGCGGTCCGGCTGGCCCTGCGCGACCTGGCCCGGTACCGGGCCCGGTCCGGGCCGGCGCTGGCGGCGATCGCGCTGTCCACCCTCATCGCCGCGGTCGTCTGCGTGGCCAGCGCGGCCCGGTTCGGCAACGTCCTCGACTACGCCGGGCCGAACCTGACGGCCAGCCAGGTCGTCGTCTACACGGCGGCCGGCCCGTACGGCGGCATCACCCGCGCCACTCCCCCGCCCGCCCAGGGCGGGCAGGGCAAGGCAGGGCCGCCGTCGTCCGCCGCCTCGGACGCGGCCGCCGACGCGAAGGCGGCCACGGCGGCCCGGGCGATCGCGACCTCGCTCGGCGCGGGCGCCCCGGTCGCGCTGTACTCGGCCGCGGCCGGCCTCACCCACGCCGGGCCGGGGCGGAACTGGTCCGGGCCGGTCTACGTGGCGACGCCGCAACTGCTGGCCGCGTTCGGCATCGCCGCCTCCGCGGTCCGCCCGGACGCCGACATCCTGTCCATGCGGCCCGGGCTGCCCTCCGTGTCGCAGCTGGAGCTGTACTACGGCGCCGGCGCCGGCAGCGGCGACGGGGGCGACGGCGGCCAGGGCGCGTTTCCCTGCCCGGCCGTCAGCTGCCTCGCCGCGCCGGTGGTCCAGGCGGCCGGCCAGCTCCCGTCCGGGACCTCGGCCCCGAACACGGTCCTGACCGAGCACGCGGTCAGCGCGCTGCACCTGGGGCCGACGCTGACCCTGTCCGGCTGGCTCGTCCAGGCGCCCCGGGCGGTGACAGCGGCCCAGGCCACCAGCGCCCGGGGGACGGCGGCGGGGGCCGGGGCGACCATCGAGACCCGCAACTCGATCCCGTCGCTGTCGGTCATCGTGAACGACGCCACCACGTTCGGCATCGCGCTGGCACTGGCCATCCTGGCGATGAGCGTCGGCCTGGTCCGCAGTGAGTCGGGCCGGGACCTGCGAACCCTCGCGGCGACCGGGGCGGGCGGCGCGACCCGCCGGACGCTGACCGCGGCGACCGCCTTCACGCTGGCGTTCAGCGGTGCCGTCATGGGAGTCGCCGGCGGCTACCTGGCGGCGATCGGCTTCTTCCGCACGAGCCAGCTCGACGGGCTGGCCGCGCTCGGCAGCATCCCGGTGGCGAACCTGCTGCTGATCCTGCTCGGCACGCCGCTGCTCGCGGCGGCCGCGGGCTGGCTGCTGTCCGGCCGCGAGCCGTCCATGATCACCCGGCAGCCGCCGGACTGAAAATCCGGGCGGCCCGGGTGTCGATATCCGGGTCGCCCGCGCGTAGGAATGGGAACCCTTAACGACGACGACAGGAGGCCGCTCCCATGAAGTACGCGCTGCTGATCTACTCGCCGGCGACCCCGGAGGAGTACGGGCAATACGCCACGGCGGCCCGCCAGCCGGACGCGACCTCCGGCGCCTGGGGCGACTTCGCCCAGGCGCTCCAGGCGGCTGGCGCCCACGTGGCGGCCGAGCAGCTCACGCACAGCGAGACCGCGACCACCATCCACCGGGACGGCGAGCGCCGGGTCATCACCGACGGCCCGTTCATGGAAACGAAGGAGAACCTGCTCGGCTTCTACCTGATCGAGGCCGGGAACCTGGACGAGGCCCTGGAGTGGGCGCAGCGCATGCCAGTCGCGCCGACCTCGGTCATCGAGGTACGCGCGGCCCTGCCCAGCCCGTCGTGGCTGCCGGCCACCTGAGCGCCGCCGGGCCGCTGGGCGCCGGGCCCCTGGAGGGCGCGTTCCGCGCCGAGTGGGGCGCGATCGTCGCCACCCTCGCGCGGCGCCTGGGCGACCTGCAGGCGGCCGAGGACGCGGCGGCGGAGGCCTTCGCCGCCGCCGCGAGCGCCTGGGCACGCGACGGGGTCCCCCCGAAGCCCGGCGGCTGGCTCATGCTGACCGCCTGGCGCAAGGCGCTCGACGCCCGCCGGCGGGGCCAGCCCGCCATCCCCCTTGACCCCGCGATCCTCACCGAGGCCCGCTTGAATGACATCACGCCCGCCGGCCAGGCCGGCCCGGCCGTCCTCGGCGATGACCAGCTTGGCCTGATCTTCGCCTGCTGCCACCCGGCCCTGGGGCCGGACACGCGGATCGCGATGACGCTGCGGTTCGTCGCCGGCCTGTCGGCCCGCGAGATCGCCGCCGCGCTCCTGGTTCCCGAGGCCACGCTGGCCCAGCGGCTGGTCCGGGCCAAGCGCAAGATCAAGGCGGCCGGCATCCGGTTCGAGGTGCCCGCCGCGCACCGGCTGGCCGAGCGGCTGCAGGCCGCCCAGACGGTCATCTACCTGATCTTCAACGAGGGCTACGAGGCGACTGCGGGGGACGCGCTGATCCGGGCGGACCTGTGCGGCGAGGCGATCTGGCTGGGCCGCCTGCTGGCGCGGCTGCTGCCCGGCGACCCGGAGCCCAGCGGCCTGCTCGCCCTCATGCTGCTGCACCAGGCCCGCGCGGGAGCGCGCACGACCGCCGACGGCCGGCCGCTGACGCTGGCAGAGCAGGACCGCGCGCGCTGGGACCGGGAGCTGGCGGCCGAGGGCACCGCGACGCTCGACTCGGCGATGGCGCGACGCCGGCCCGGCCCTTACCAGGTCCAGGCGGCGATCGCCGCGCTGCACATGGCCGCCCCGGCCTACGCCGACACCGACTGGCCGCAGATCGCCCTGCTCTACGGGCAGCTCGCCCGGCTGGCCCCGTCCCCGGTCGTTGAGGTCAACCGGGCGGTGGCGGTCGGGATGGCCGATGGCCCGCTGGCGGGCCTGGCCGTCCTCGCCCCCGTCCTTGACTCGGGCGAGCTACAAGACTACGGGCCGCTGCACGCCGCCCACGCTGACCTGCTGGGCCGGGCGGGAGACCACGAGCGGGCCCGCCAGGCCTGGCGCCGCGCCGCCGCCCGCACCGGCAACGCGATGATCGCGCGAGAGATTCGCCGCCGGCACCTGTCGATATGAGGGACTCCCGGCCGTAGGGATGGCATGTCACTGTCATCCCCGGCGCGGACCCGGCCCCCAGCGGGCACGAGGACCCCGCCGCCCGGCCTGGTCCTGCTGCTCACCTCGGTCGCCTTCTTCATCGTCTCGCTCGACTCGCTCGTCGTCTTGACCGCGCTGCCGGCGATCCACGCCTCGGTCGGCGGCAGCGTCGCCACCCTGGAGTGGACCGTCAACGGCTACGCGCTGCCGTTCGCGGCGGGCATCATCACCGCCGCCGCCCTCGGTGACCGGCTCGGGCACCGGGCCGTGTACGTGGCGGGCCTGGGGCTGTTCACGGTCGCGTCGGCCGCGTGCGCGCTCGCCCCCAGCGCCGGCCTGCTGATCGCGGCCCGGGCCGCCCAGGGGGCGGGCGCGGCCGCGATCACCCCGCTGGCGCTGACCATCCTCACCCGCGCGTTCCCGGCCGGGCGGCGCGGGACGATCATCGGGATCTGGGGCGGCATCGGCGGGCTCGCGATCGCCGGCGGGCCCCTGGTCGGCGGGGCCGTCGTGCAGGGGCTGGACTGGCACTGGATCTTCTGGCTGAACGTCCCGGTCGGGGCGCTCGCCGCCGCCGGGTCGCTGCGGTTCCTGCCGGGCGGCCGCGGGGCCGCCGCCCGGCTCGACCTGCCGGCGGTGCCGCTGATCGCCGGGGGCGCGGCGGTCCTCGCCTGGGCCCTGATCCGGGTCGGGGACGACGGCTGGGGTGACGGCCGCGCCATCGGTGCCTTCGTCCTCGCCGCGGCCTTGCTGGCCGGGCTGGCGCTGCGCGAGCGGGTGGCGGCTGAGCCGATGCTGCCGCTGCGGCTGCTGCGCAACCGGGCCTTCGCCGCGGCCGGGGTCACGACGTTCTGCACCGCCGGGGCGATCTTCTCGGCCGCGTTCCTGACCGTCCAGTTCTTCCAGCTCGGGCTGGGCTACTCGCCGCTGGCGGCCGGGCTGCGGCTGCTGCCCTGGACGGCGGCGCCGATGGTGGTCGCCCCGCTCGCCGGGGCCCTCGCGGACCGGACCGGGACCCGCCCGATGATGGTCGCGGGCCTGCTCCTGCAGGCGGCCGGGCTGGCCTGGGTGTCGGCCGTGGCCGGGTCGGCCGGGGCCGGCTACGGGCAACTGGTCGTCCCGCTGGTCATCGCGGGCGTGGGCGTCTCCATGGTGCTGCCGACGATGCAGGCGGCGGCGCTCAGCGCGGTCGCCCCGGCTGACCTCGGCCTGGCCTCGGGAGTGGCCGCCACCATGCAGCGGTTCGGGGCGGCGTTCGGGATCGCGCTCGTCACGGCGGTGTTCGCGGCCCACGGCGGCCTCGGCACGGCCGCCAGCATGACCGCCGGCTACCGCCCGGCCCTGGTCGTCTCGGCGGCGATCTCGCTGGCGGGCGCGCTCGCCGCGCTGGCGTCGGCGGCCAAGGCGGGCCCGGCCACGAGCGCGGGCCCAGCCACGAGCGCGGGCCCAGCCCGGGCGGGTGGCGCCGAGCGGCCGGCCGGCGCGGACTGGCCAGGCGCGGCGGGCTAGAGCGTGTCCTGTCGCTCTTCGCCCTGGCCCTTGTCCCGGCCAGGGCCGGGTAAGGCCACGGCTCCCAGGGACCACCAGCGCCGGCCATCCCGGCGCACGCGTCCCCCACGTCGCAGCAGCCGCACTTTTTCCGGTAAGAAATTCCGGTTGGGAAGGGTTTTCCACGCCAGAGCGTGGAAAACCCTTCCCAACAGGGAAATCCTTCACGATAACCCGGGACGCTGGCCGCCCTCATGATCGTCCGGACAGGGCCGGCGCGGCGGGGCCGGCCGCCCCAGGGCACGCTACGGCTGGGCGGCCATCACAGGCCGCGCTCGCCGTGCCAGCCGGCCAGCTTGCCTGCCCGGCTGACCGCCCGCAGGCGCCGCTCGACCTGGAGCCGGACGGCGGCCGGGCACACGATCAGCAGCCGGTCCCCGGCCCGCAGGACGGTCGCGTCCCCGGGGACGAGGCTCTCGCCCGCGCGGACGATCAGCGCCAGGTTCACCGCGGGCGGCAGCCGCAGCTCCTGGACCTCGACCCCCGGCAGCCGGGAGTCGTCCGGGACCGACACTTGGAGGAGCTCGGCGTGCAGCTCCTCCAGGGGGGCGGCCTCGACCGCGATCTCCAGCGGCTCGGCCGGAGCGGTGACCCGCAGCCGCCGCGCGACCCAGGGCAGCGTCGGGCCCTGCAGCATGGTGAACGCGATGACGACGATGAAGACGATGTCGAACAGCCGGGTCGCCCCGGCCACGCCGGCGCTCAGCGGGATCGTCGTCAGCACGATCGGCACCGCTCCCCGCAGCCCCGCCCACGACAAGAGCGCCTGCTCCCGCAGGGTCACCCGAGAGGACGACCCCCCGCTGGGCTGCCCGGGGGACGCCCCCGGGACCCCGGGCGCGGTTGACGCGCCGCCTTCCCGCGCCCCGCTCGCGCGTACCCCGGTCGCCCCGCTCAGTCCAGGCCCGCTCAGTCCAGGCCCGCTCAGTGCAGGCGGCGCCGCTCCCCTGACGGCCGCGGCCGATGGCGGGACCCCCTTGACCTCGGTCTTGCGCGGGAGCGGGCCGGGCTCGGGCCGGGGCCAGGCGCGGCGGGCCAGGCGGGATGCGGCGGGCGGCACCGGCAGCCGCAGCGGGAGCATCGCCACCGCGACGGCGGCCGGGCGGGCGAGGAAGACCACGATCGCGCCGACGGCGAGGGCCGGGGCGATCGCGGCGGGCAGCCGGGACGGGGACGCGAGCAGGCCGAGCATGACGAACAGGCCGATCTGCGACAGCCAGCCGATGCCCTCGGCGAAGCCGCGGGTGGCCGGGCCGTGCGGCAGCCGCGCGTTGCCGAGGATCACGGCCGACACGTACACGGCCAGGAACCCGCTCGCGGCCGCCAGCGTGGCCGCCCCGTAGCCCGCGACGACCAGCGCGAGCACCGCGACCGGGTACAGCCCGGACGCGGGCAGGGCGGCCCGGCGCACGAAGAACGTGCCCAGGAGGCCGACGGCGACCCCGATCGCCAGGCCGCCGGCGAGCTCCCAGGCGACCTCCCCGGCGATCAGCCAGCCGGACGGCGCGTGGCCGCCCTGGGCCGCCGCCGACAGCAGCGTGACGGCGAGGACCGCAGGCGGGTCGTTCAGGCCGGACTCGCCCTCCAGCATCCCCGCCAGCAGCGGCGGGAGCGGCAGGCGGCGCAGGACAGAGAACACGGCGGCGGCGTCGGTCGGCGCGAGTACCGCCCCCAGCAGCAGCGCGTCCAGCCAGGTGAAGCCGAGCAGCCAGCGCGCGCAGGCGGCGACCACGACGGTGGCGACGACGACGCCCACGGTGGACAGCAGCAGGGCGCCCGCCAGGGCCGGCCGCGCGTGCGACCAGTGCGTGGTCAGGCCGCCCTCGGCCAGGATGAGGACGAGCGCGCTGAGGCCGAGGATCTCGGCCGTCCGGGCATCGCTGAACGCGATCCCGGCGCCGGACTCGCCGAGCGCGAGGCCCAGGCCCAGGAACACCAGCAGCGCGGGCAGCCCGGCCGTGTGCGCTGCCCGGGCCGCGATGATCGCGGCGATGACGGTCCCCGCTCCTATGAGCGATTCAAGCGCTAGGGCCTCGACCGTCATCAGGCCATTAGATCAGGAGTCCCAGGACTCCCCCGGGACCCGCCGGCCGAAGAACTCGCGAGCGCCTGCCCGCCAGAGCAAGGTCACGACGACGAGGCCGATCAGCCAGATGACGAGCCCGGGGATCCGGGCGGTGAACGGGATGGGCTGGTGGAACGCGACCGCCTGCAAGAGGGTGTCGACGGCGAACAAGGCCGTGCCCGTGACCCGCGCCCAGTTCCGGCCCCGGCCGATCGTGAGGGCGAGCCAGATCCACAGGCCGATGCCGAGAAGCCCCAAGACGATGACGGACACCAGGTTGAGCTGGGCGTAGGCGGACACCTGGGAGGGCGTGAGGTCGGGCCGGGCATGGCGGATCTGCGGGCTGACGGAGCCGGACGTCGCCAGCCCGATGATCACGCTGATCACGCTGACGGCCGCCCCGAGGTACATGCCCCGGACGGCGGAGACGACGGACGGCGGCACGGACGGCTCCGGCCATTCCGGCATGCGGACATCCTGCGGGTACTCGCGGTACCCGTTGCCCCTGCCGTGATAGGGGTCGTATGTCATGCCTTACCTCGATGAGTCCGTGGAAATCGCTGCAACTAGTAAACGGCCTACTCCCGGGCGTGCGGGCCGGATTCACCGAGCATTCCGCAGCCGGAACGCTACCGATCGCCCATCTGGTCTCAGGCGCACCTCCACGCGCCACCCGCACTGCCAGCGGCCCGGTCGCTAGCCAGCTGCCCGGCCAGCGCCAGGTCATGCAAACTAGACATTTCGGTCGGCTAGAAAATACGGTCGGCTCCCCCGGCCGGCGCAGCGCCGTTGTACCCTAACACGCAGCCCGCGACGTTCCGGGCCGCGAGCGTGGCGGGGAGCAGGAATGCGGGATCAGGCGAGGCCGGTTCTCGTCCGGCGGCTGTTCCCGCTGCTCACGTCGGCCGGCCTGATCATCGTCGGGATGCTCACGACCACGTGGGGCCCGGACCTGATGCACCGGACCGAGTGGGCGCTGCCCTACGACTACTGGGGCACGCTGGTCGCGGCGGCCCGGCTCGGGCACGGCCACGTCGGCGGGATCTATGCCCAGCCGACCGGGCTGGTCTCGCTGCCGGGCACGGCGGTGATCCTGGTGCCGGTCGCGTGGCTGGTCAGCGCGCTCGGGCTGTCGCTCGACCTGCCGGGCGGGTTCAACCCGCACCCCGGCGTCTGGCTGGTCGCCGGGCCGTACCAGATCGCGCTGTCGTGCCTGGTGCTGTTCGCGGCCGACGCGCTGGCCGAGCGGCTGGACGTGCCCTGGTGGAAACGGGGCCTGCTCTCGGTGGCCGAGGCGTGCGCGCTGTGGAGCCCGTCGGCCCGCTGGGGCCACCCCGAGGACGCGGTCGCGACCGGGCTGCTGCTGTACGCGGTCCTGGCGCTGGCCCGCGGCCGGGCCGCCCGCGCGGGCTGGCTGGCCGGGGCGGCGGTCTGCGTCCAGCCCCTGGTCCTGCTGGCCCTGCCAATGCTGGCGGCCATGCTGCCGTCTCCCGGGGGGGCGACCCCCAGTACCCCCCGGGGCACGCCCGGTCGAAGGGCAGGGATACCGGGCATGCCGCCGGGTCCCTCGGTAGCGGGCTTGGCCGCCTTCCTCATCCGGGCGGCGCTGCCGTCGGCGGTGGCGCTCGCGGTGGCCGGAATCGCCAACTGGGGCGCGATGTACGCGGCGGTCACCAGCCAGCCGAACTCCCCGGTCATCAACCACCCGACTGCCTGGACGCCGCTGGCCGCGCACGTGGCGAACGGCAACGTGGCGGCCGGGCCGTTCCGGCTGGCGACGATCGCCCTGGCCTGCTGCTGCGCGGTGCTCGTCCGGCGGCGGCTGTACCCGCTGGCCGGGGACGGTCCCTGGACGCCGGCCGTGCTGACCGAGGTCTTGTGGTGGATGGCGCTGGCCCTGGCGCTGCGGTCGTTCTTCGAGCCGGTGATGGTGTCCTACTACCCCTGGCCGCCGCTGGCGGTGGCGCTCGTCCCCGCCGCGACTGGCGGCTGGGCCCGGCTGGTGGCCGCGGGCGTGCTGGCCGGCGGCGTGACCGCCCAGGGCCAGGGGCCGTGGCATAACGTGTGGGCCTGGTGGGTGCCCCTGGTCGCCGGGCTGCTGGTCTTCCTGCTCGTCGCCTGGCGCCCGGCCCGCCCGCTGGCCGGCCCCGGCGTCCCGCTGGCCGCTGACCCGGTCGCCGGCCGGGCGTGAGGCCATCGCCGCGCTAGGACCGGGCCAGGCGAGGGCAGGGGCTAGGCGAGGGCCGCGGCCAGCTTCGCGTGAGCGGCGGCCAGGTCCTCGTCGGACGCCTGCCTGGCCCCGGTGATGTCGAAGTCCGCCATCGTCCAGGCCGGGAACACGTGGATGTGCAGGTGCGGGACCTCCATCCCGGCGATCAGCACGCCCGCCCGAGGCGCGCCGAATGCGGCCTTGGCGCCGACGCCGACCCGCTGGGCCACTCCGGTCAGGTGCTGGAGCAGCCCGGCGGGCGCGTCGGTCCACTGGTCGAGCTCGGCCCGCGGGACGACCAGGGCATGACCGGGCGTAACCGGGGCAATTGACAAGAACGCAACGGCGAGGTCGTCCTCGTAGACGAACCGCCCCGGGATCTCCCGGTTGATGATGCGCGTGAATAGCGTTGGCATGGCCACCTCCGGTGGGCATGGTAACGCCTGAGAGGCCGACGCATATGGCAGGATGCGACCCGCTGGCGCGGAGCCGGTCCCCAACGTCGCGAGCGAGTACCCGTGTGCACGACGTGACGGCGGGGAAAGGTTCAGCCCGACGGGGGGAAACGGGAAAGTTGGGCGCTAGCAAGGGCCGCGACGGCCCGGGCAGACGGCTCCTGGGCCGGGGCGGGCTCACGGGCTCTGCCCGGCTGGCCCGCTACCCGGCCATCACCGGGTACTGCGCCTGGATGGCGCTGCTGATCGTGGTCTACTACGCGGTGCCCGCTGCCCACGTGGAGCTGTGGGCCCTGATCGCGGCCAGCGGCGTGACCGCCGTCGTGGCCGGGATCGTGGTGAACCGGCCCGCCCGGATGGCGCCCTGGATACTGCTCGCGCTGGCCGTCACCTGCTCGGCGGTCGGCCAGGTAAGCCAGCGGGCGGTGGTCCACGCCGCCCACGAGCTGGTCGGGCTGCCCTCGTTCGCGGACGCGCTGTTCCTGGCTGAGTACCCGGTCTACGTCGCCAGCCTGCTGCTGTTCATCCGGGCCAGCGGCCGCGCCCGGGATCGCCGCAACCAGGTCGACGCGCTGATCATCACCATCGGGCTGGCCCTGCTGGCCTGGCTGTTCCTCATCCGCCCGTACCAGTCGGCCTCGGCCGAGTCGGTCCTCTACAAGAGCGTCGCGATCGCCTACCCCATCGGCAACGTGCTCGTCCTGGGGGTGCTGGCGTGGCTGCTGGCGCCGGGCACGACCCGCGGCTGGCCGGCCGCGCTGCTGGCGGTCGGCACCGTCGGCGGGCTGCTGTCGGACGTGGCCCTGAGCCTGATCCACATCCACGCCGGGTTCGGCCACCCGCTCACCGCCGTCAGCGTCGGCTGGATGGCCTACTACGTGGCCCTCGGGTCGGCCGCCCTGCACCCGGCGATGCGAGACCTGACGATCAGCCGGGCCACGCGCCACCAGTCCCCGATGCTGCCCCGCTACTCGCGGGCCCGGCTGGTCACGCTGATGATCGCCGCCCTCATCCCGCCGATCGCCCTGTTCTTCCGGTCCTTCTTCCCCGACCGTGACTCGGTCGAGCGGATAGTGGCCGCCACCTGCATGGTGCTCTTCGTCCTGGTCCTGTCCCGGCTCGCGGACGCTAACGCCTCGCACCGGCGGGGGCTGAGCCGCGAGCGGACGCTGCGGGTAGCGGGGGCCGCGCTGGCCGCCGCAGCCAGCGTCGAGGAGGTCGGCGGCGCCGTCCAGGTGGCCGTGCGCGGCCTCATCGGCCCCAAGCCGGGGCGCGAGGCGCTGTTCGCCGTGCGCGAGGGCGAGAGCCTGAACGTCATCGCCACCGCCTCCGGCGACCTCTCGCCCGGCAACGAGATCGTGGACGTCGCCACCGGCTGGATGCCCCGGCTGCGGGAGTACACCTCGCCCGAGCCCCGGGTCATCCTGCCGGAGGGGATGCTGCCGGAAACCCTTCCGGTCGCCACCCGGCGGGGCTGGGAGGGGGCGCTGATCTGCCCGCTGACCCTGCAAGACCCCAAGGACGCCAGCGGGGCCCGGGACCCGGGCGACCCCAGCGACCCGAGCGACCCCCTCACCGGCGTGCTCGCCCTGTTCGGCGACCTGCGCTTCCTGCACGGCATCGCGGCGGCGCTCGGCATCCTCGCCAGCCAGGCCGCGCTGGCCCTGGAGCGCATCATGCTGAGCCAGAAAGTGATCCAGCAGCGCGGCGAGGCGCTCTTCCGCACGCTGGTCCAGGACGCGTCCGACGTCATCCTGGTCCTGGACGAGGCGACCGGGACGATCCGCTACGCGACGCCGTCGGCCACCGAGCTGCTCGGCCTCGGCATCGAGGGCGAGCGGCCGGTCACCCTCACCACGTTCTACGAGCGGATCGCGGCGCCCCGCGTCCGCGACCCCGCCACCGGCGAGATGACGGACGACCAGTTCGGGGGCCTGTGGCGGGTCAGGCGGCGCGACGGGCGGGAAGTCCTGGTCGACGTCCGGCACACCGACCTGCGAGACGACCCGACCGTCGGCGGGCACGTGCTCACGATCAGGGACGTGACCGAGCAGCGCAAGCTGGAAGAGGAGCTGAAGCACCAGGCGTTCCACGACGCGCTGACCGGCTTGCCCAACCGCGCCCTGTTCGCCAACCTGGCCGCGCACGGGCTCGCCCTGGCCCGGCGGACCGGGACGACCGCCGCCGTGCTGTTCATCGACCTCGATGACTTCAAGATCGTGAACGACACGATGGGCCACGCGATCGGCGATGAGCTGCTGAGCGGCGTCGCCAAGCGGCTCGCCTCGGTCGCGCGCGAGTCCGACACGGCCGCCCGGCTCGGCGGGGACGAGTTCGCGCTGCTGGTCGAGGGCCTGCCCGGCCCGGGCGACGTGGACGCCTTCGCCAGCCGGGTGGTCGCCACGTTCAGCGAGCCGTTCGACCTGTCGGCCGGGTCGGTCCTGGCGACCGCCACCGTCGGCGTCTCGACCACCGAGGACAGCAACGACGTGGACGAGCTGCTGCGGCACGCCGACCTGTCCCTGTACGCGGCCAAGTCCGACGGCAAGCGGCAGTGGCACCGGTACGCGCCGGTGCTGAGCGCGGGCATGGTCAAGCGGCGCCAGCTCCAGGCCGCCCTGGAGGACGCGGTCGCCCGGTCGGACTTCGCGCTCGCCTACCAGCCCATCGTGTCGCTGGCGAACGGGGAGATCCGGGGCTTCGAGGCCCTCGCGCGGTGGCCCGATCCCCCCAACGGGCCAGTCCCGCCGTCGGAGTTCATCGAGCTGGCCGAGGAGACCGGCCTCATCATCCCGCTCGGCTCGTGGGTGCTGCGGCAGGCGATAACCGACCTGGCCCGCTGGCGCGGCCCCGACCCGGACCCGCGCCAGCCCGGCGTCAGCGTCAACGTGTCGGCCCGGCAGTTCCGCGATCCGGATTTCGTCGCCCGGGTCCGCCGCTACCTGCACGAGACCGGCCTCGTCCCCAACGCCATCGTGCTCGAGCTGACCGAAAGCGCCCTGCTGCGCCGCGACGACCGGATCAACTCCGACCTCGCCGAGCTCAAGCGCATGGGGGTGCGGCTGGCGATCGACGACTTCGGGACCGGGTACTCCTCGCTCAGCTACCTGCGGGACCTGCCCATCGACGTGCTGAAGATCGACAAGTCCTTCGTGGACGCGATCACCGAGTCGGCCCAGGGACGCCGGTTCGCCGAGCTCATCATCGACTTCGCCCTCGCGCTGGACATCCGGGTCATCGCCGAGGGCATCGAGACCGAGGAGCAGCGCTCGCTGCTGGCCTCGATGGGCTGCACCTACGGCCAGGGCTACCTGCTCGCCATGCCGATGACCTGGCGGGACGCCGAGGCGCTGCTGCGGACCGCGGGCCCCTACGCCCACGACCCCCGCCGCCCGGGACCGACCCGCTAGCCCGGCCGCCCGCCCGCACGGTTAGCCGCGAGCATGGTTAGCCGCCCGCACGGTTAGCCGCGAGCATGGTTGGCCACCGGCACTGTCACCCGCCAGCATTGTCTCCCGCCGTTACTGTCACCCGCCAGCACTGTCACCCGCCAGCACTGTCACCCGCCAGCACCGTCGCCCCGCGAGCACCGTCGCCCCGCGAGCACCGTCGCCCCGCGAGCACCGTCGCCCCGCGAGCACCGTCGCCCCGCGAGCACCGTC
>DATBEM010000260.1:0-3646 GCA_036276115.1 Trebonia sp. | reverse complement strand
GACCGCGCGAACGGTCTGGATGTTCGGGTTCCAGCGGCGGCGGGTGCGGCGGTGCGAGTGCGAGATGTTGTTGCCGAAGCCCGGCCCCTTGCCGCATACGTCGCAGACGGAAGCCACGGTTCGCTCCAATGATCAGGTTGCGTGAAAGTCGGTCAGCGCCAGTCTCGCGGCTGTGGATGGCCCCCGGACATGGCCGAGGGCAACGCGTTAATGGCGGCCTGCGTAGCTTACCCGAAGTTGCGGGCCTCGCGCGAACGAACGCGAGCGGGCCCGGAACGTCAGTGGGTGACTCTATGCTGCCTTGTGTGGCCACGCTCAGCGATCCGCTGGAGAAGATCCTTGGGGAAAGGGCGAGCGCTCCGCTCGCCAAGGCATTCGGCATCATCACCGTCGGCGACCTGCTGCGCCACTACCCGCGCCGGTACTACACGCGCGGCGAGCTGACCGAGCTGGCCCTGCTGCACGAGCATGACCACGTCACCGTGATGGCGCGGGTCGCCTCGGCGCGGCGGGTGGGCGCCCCGTCCCATGGCGGCTCGCCCTACGGCGGCCGCGGGCGCCAGCGCCTGGAGGTGGCGGTCACCGACGGGCTGACGATGCTGCCGCTGACGTTCTTCGGCGGCATCCCCAAGGCCGCCCGCGACCTCAAGGAAGGGCGGCTCGGGCTGTTCGCCGGGACCGTGTCGGTCTTCCGCGGCCGCAAGCAGCTCGTCCACCCCGAGTACGAGATCGTGCCCGAGTCGACCGACGCCGAGGGGGCGGCCGCCGAGTACGTCTCCCGGCTCGTGCCGGTGTACCCGGCGAGCGCCAAGGCGAGCTCCTGGATGATCGCCCGGGCGATTGAGACCACCCTGGCCCGGACCGAGATCCCCGATGACCTGCTGCCCGAGGCCCTGCGGGAGCGGCACGGGCTGATCGGGCAGTACGCGGCGTTCGAGGGCGTGCACCGGCCGAGGGAGCGCTCGGAGGTCAACGAGGCCCGCAAGCGCCTGAAGTGGGACGAGGCGGTCGTCTTGCAGGCCGCCCTGGCCCAGCGGCGGATGGCGGCGGCCGCGATGCCGGCCGTGCCCCGGCCGCCGGCCGAGGGCGGGCTGGCCGCCCGGTTCGATGAGCTGCTGCCGTTCACCTTGACCGACGGGCAGCGGGAGGTCGGCGACGTGATCGCGGCCGACCTGGCGGCCGCCTCCCCGATGAACCGGCTGCTACAGGGGGAGGTCGGGTCGGGCAAGACGATCGTCGCCCTGCGGGCCATGCTCCAGGTAGTCGACGCCGGCGGCCAGGCGGCGCTGCTGGCCCCGACGGAGGTGCTCGCCCAGCAGCACTACCGGTCCATCACCGCGATGCTGGGCCCGCTGGCGGCGGCCGGGCAGTTGCACGCGGCCGAGCACGCCACCCGGGTGGCCCTGCTGACCGGGTCGACCGGGGTCCGCCAGCGGCGCTCGGCGCTGGCCGACGTGGTCACCGGTGACGCCGGCATCCTGGTCGGCACCCACGCCCTGATCGAGGACCGGGTCCAGTTCGCCGACCTCGGCCTGGTCGTCATCGACGAGCAGCACCGGTTCGGGGTCGAGCAGCGGGACGCGCTGCGCGAGAAGGCGTCCGGCGCCCGCCCGCACGTGCTGGTCATGACCGCGACCCCGATCCCGCGGACGGTAGCGATGACCGTGTTCGGCGACCTTGAGGTCTCCACCCTGACCGAGCTCCCGGCTGGCCGCTCGCCGATCACCACCCACGTCGTGCCGGCCACCGAGCGGCCCCGGTTCCTGGACCGGGCGTGGGAGCGGATGCGGGAAGAGGTCGCGGCCGGACGGCAGGGCTACGTCGTGTGCCCCCGGATCGGGGACGCGGGCGAGGGCGAGGCCGCGGGCGCCGCCGATGACGCGGGCACCCGCCGGGCCGCGCCCGGCCAGGAGGGGGCCGGCCAGGCCGGAGCGGGCAAGCGCGGCGAGAACGGAGCGGCTGACGGGCCCGATGACCCCGACGACTGGCTGGCCGGGGGAGCGCCGCCCGACGATGACGAGGAAGACGCCCGCCGCCCGCCGCTGGCGGTGCTCGACGTGGCCGCCGCCCTGGAGGAGGGGCCGCTCGCCGGGCTGCGGCTGGCCATCTTGCACGGCCGGATGCACCCGGAGGAGAAGGACCGGGTGATGTCAGCGTTCAAGGAAGGCTCGCTCGACGTGCTCGTGTCGACCACCGTCATCGAGGTCGGGGTGGACGTGCCGAACTCCACCGTCATGGTCGTCATGGACGCCGACCGGTTCGGCGTCTCACAGCTGCACCAGCTCCGCGGCCGGATCGGCCGGGGCCAGCATCCCGGCCTGTGCCTGCTCGTCACCGAGGCGGCCGAGGCGAGCCCGGCCCGCGAGCGGCTGGACGCGGTCGCCGCGACCGCCGACGGCTTCGAGCTGTCGCGCCTCGACCTGGAGCAGCGCAAGGAGGGCGACGTGCTCGGGGCCGCCCAGGCCGGGCGCCGCTCCAGCCTCAAGCTGCTCCAGCTGCTGCGCGACGAGGAACTGATCGCCCGGGCCCGGCAGGAGGCAACCGCGGTCGTGGCCGAGGACCCCTGGCTGGAACGGCACCCGGCCCTGTCGGGCGCGATCGACGCGATCCTGGGCGACCAGCGAGCCGAGTTCCTGGACAAGTCATGACCCAGCGCCCCCGGCTGCCCCGGGCCGCGCTGAAGGCGCGCCGGAGGGAGCCCGGCTTGGTTTCTAGCCGCGCGGGAGGCACAGCGTGACGAGGGTGATCGCCGGGGAGGCCGGGGGGCGGCGGCTGGCGGTGCCGGGGGGGACGTCGACCCGGCCGACGAGCGACCGGGCGCGGGAGGGGCTGTTCGCCAGCGTGCTGTCGGAGCTGGGGCCGCTCGAGGGCAGGCGGGTGCTCGACCTGTACGCCGGCTCGGGCGCGGTGGGACTGGAGGCGCTGTCGCGCGGGGCCGGGCACGTGCTCCTGGTGGAGGCCGATGCCCGGGCGGTCGCGGTCATCAAGGCGAACATGGCGACGGTGGCGATCCCGGGCGCCCAGGTGCGGGCGGAGAAGGCGGAGCGGCTGCTGGCCAGGCCGCCGGCCGAGGGCGACGGCTACGACCTCGTCTTCGCCGACCCGCCCTATGCCCTGGCCGACGCGGCCGTGACCCGGGTGCTGGCGCTCCTGGCGGCCGGCTGGCTCGCTCCCGGCGGCCTGGTCGTGGTGGAGCGGGCCACGCGCTCGGGCGAGGTCGGCTGGCCCGCTGGCCTGGCGTCGGGCAAGTCCCGTAAGTACGGCGAGGCGACGTTCTGGTACGGTCGCCGCGCGGCCGCAGCTAACGTCCGCGACGGTGCGGGCGGCCCTGGTTACGAGTAGAAGGAGTGATACCGGTGCGACGAGTCGTGTGCCCTGGTTCCTTTGACCCCGTGACGAACGGGCATCTCGACATCATCGGCCGGGCCTCGAGCCTCTACGACGAGGTGGTCGTCGCGGTCGGCGTGAACATCACCAAGAACCGCCTGTTCACCGACGAGGAGCGGGTGGCCATGCTGCGCGTGGTCACGAAGGGCTACGGGAACGTGCGGGTGGAGCCGTTCCACGGCCTGCTGGTGGACTTCTGCGCCGCGCACGGCTTCTCGGCGGTCATCAAGGGCCTGCGGGCGGTCAGCGACTTTGAGTA
>DATBEM010000259.1:0-42995 GCA_036276115.1 Trebonia sp. | reverse complement strand
TTCCGCAGCCCGGGTGCGTGCCTGATGCTCCTCCATGGCCCGCAGGTACGCACCCGGCGAGGAAAACTCCCGCACCGGGCAGACCTGGTAGCCAAGCTGCTCAAGGCGCCGCGCGGCGTCGTCGATTGTCATGTCGAGCGTTATGGCCGCCGCAAGCAGATGACTTGGATCAATTTCATGGTCGGGAGATAGCCAATCTCCATCCCACTCCAAGGCTGGGCTGATCAAGCGCAAATCCGTGCGAGTGATTTCTTCGGGGATCTGAGCTGATTGGACGTGTACCGTGTAGCCAAGTTCGTGCAGTCGGCTGATGGCTTCCTGGATACTTAGGTTCGCGCCTTCTGCAGCGCAGATGAGTTCCGGCAGTGAAAAAATCGCCGAGTCTGGCAGCAGGGGAAAACTACCGTCGTGACTTTCGCTGACCAGGATGATGTCGCTTCTACGTGCGGTCTTAGGTAGAATCTGGATATCAGGTACAGTGAATCCTAGTCGGCTGAGCCGGTTCGCCACGTCTGCAACTTGTCGCCTGAATGTTGCTGCTAGGGCCATTAGGTGTGCGCGGCTAACCGTTGATATATCAGACAGGCGCAAATTACCATCCGGGCTGTCTGTTAGCCAAGTGCGGTCCTCGTCGGATGCCTTATTGAGTAGTTCCTTGTCGTGCTCCTCGAGTTCATCTGGGAGGTCGTGCGTATCGACCACCCTGTACCCGAACCCGGTGAGCCTTGTAACGACTTCTGAAGTGGGCAATTCGAGCCTGGCGGAAGCCATTGATATGAATGCCTTAGGGATTACTTCGGCGTCCGGCAGGCGGGGGCGGGAACCGTCGATATTAATGCTCGTGAGCCGAATGCATTCTTTTGTGGGTTCGTTTATCGGGTTAGCCGTTATCTTATAGCCAAGTTCTCTCAGGCGGCTGATTACCATGAGAATGCTAAATCCTTGTTCCTTGGCGACGTAGATCGCATGAGCTGTGATTGCTTCTTCATCCACGAGAGAGCGGCTGTTCCCGATGAGAGGTTCAGTATTCACCAAGTGAAGGTCGGTATCGGTCACTCTAACGAGCGGATTCCTGACCGGTGCCACTGGATAGCCGAGTTCTCTTAGTGTGAGGGCGATTGTGCCGAGTTCCCGGCCTAGGGCGTGAGCGGCACGGATGAGATGCGCGAGCGGTACTCGCTGGTCATCCTCCAGCCATGCCGATCGGCCGTTAAGATTTAGGCTGACCAGCTGTACGTGTTGATCCGTAACTGGACCGTCAAATTCAACGGTGGGCTTGAGGTAGTTGTAGCCAAGTTTGGCCAATTGGCTGACAACTTCTTGAATCGTGAGTGCCGTGGCTGCAGCCCCGGCGATTAGAGACCCCCGTTGCCATGGCGAGTCGTTCCATGCCTCCGTGCTTGGCATCAATTCAACCAAGCGTCCCACGTCGGGAGTGATGGACGATGAAGGCTGGCAGTAGTTCGGGATGTCGAAGCCGAGGTCGCTAATTCGACTAGATATCTCGGGTAGGGATAGGTCGAGCTGTAGCGCGGCCCAAATCATTTCGGCAGCGGCGATCTTGCTTCTTGTCGCCCGTTCCAAAATAATATCATCTACTGGTGAAGCGATCGTGATAGCTCCGGCCGCGCCCTCGGAGTGGCGTCCTCGAGTACCAGCCAGCAGGGCTGCTCGGCGCCACGCTTCTGCGGCTGATGCGCGAGCAAGTGGCCGACCGGACAAACCTGTTGGGTAATATACTTTCCCAAGAGAAAATGTATCATCAAAGAGATCCGAGGCTAGGCAGCCAAATTCGTCGACTTTTAGGCGAATTCCCATTATCCGCCATGTTTGTTGTTTTTGCGTTGTGAGTCCGCTAAGGATTGCGCTTGCTGTCAACGGATCGTCCGAAGCTACTGTGCACAGCCATTGATAGGATCCGATCAACCCTTCCTCGTGCGCAGATGGTACTGCGCATACGGCAGGGGCTGCTTGCCGTAGGTGGCGTTGAACGTCGATTTTGTTATATTTCCGGATTGACCTACGGTCCACTGTCAGTTCGGGGGCTTCTGTGCCTGTCAAGTTGACGAAGGCGCCGTATAGCGTCTCTCCTGCCCATAGGCCATCCGCGAGGATGCCGCCCATGCCTGAACACCACCAAACCGGAGCGTCCCGGGCTGGGATGATTTCTCGTGTCCCAATGGATAGGGGGCTATCTTCGCCTGCCAAGGGCTCTCTGAAGATAAGGGGCAGCCGGCTGTGCGACCTCTGGTATTTTTGTTCGAACTCGCGACTGGCTGCGGCAGTGGCGAAAGCGCTCAACTCGTTCGGCTTCCAGGTCTGTAGCTTTGTCTGGTCCCTGGCTTCGACCTGAAACTCGGAAACAAAAAGCAGTCGTCGAAGGGTATCCACGCACGACGCAATCTTCTGAGAGGTGTTAAGATATAGTCGAACCGATGTCCCGCTAGTCTTCCCCTTCCCAATTCTGTGCAGCCGAAAAAGAGACCCGGGGCCAGGGATCATTACGCGGAGCTTTTCGCCCGGCGCTCCCTCCCTATCGAGGCGACACGTCGTCACCTCGATGGTGTCGGCCAGCATGAAATAGCTCAGGACGCCGATGCCGAAGCGGCTATTGGCCGCAAATTTAATATCCGCGGCCGTCCAATTTGCCTGTTCTTCTAGGAACTCTGGGAGGTCGACGAACCTGGCGCCAGCTTGCGAAAAAACTTGGCGTAGTTCGTGCTCGCCCATGCCGATTCCATTATCCGAGCAATCCAGGTAAGCGCGTCCATCCTCATCGACGCCTTGCGAAAATCTAATGGCGCCTTCCCAGCTTGGTTCCAAGGGATCAGGCGATCCTCGCGTGTGCTCCAGCCACTGCGCACGGGCCCGTCGGTAGCGGCAAGCGTCTAGCGCGTTCTGGTAGAGTTCCCGGATTGCGAGGGCTTTGTCCGAGTAGAGGTTCTCGCCCATCAGTAGCTCACGGATTTGATCATCAGCTAGTCGGAAGCGCATGCCGGGAGAAAGGTAAACGGGTCGGTCCCGCTCGTCCGTTGCGGCCGTCACCTCTTCGTCGACTGCTCGGTTCGGCAAGACGCCAAGCTCGGAAAGGTCGCTCGCTCCGCTGATCACCTGTTTATGCAAGGCATCGAGGATGGCCCCGACCTGGGGGACTCGCTCGCGAAGCGCGATCTCCACCGCCTCGTGTCGGCAGTAGGCGTGCAACACCAGTCGTGTCTCCTTGTGCGGAGTCCATCTAGCCCCGCGGATCGTGGCCAGCAGGTCAGCCAGGGAAACCTCATCGGGAGCGCCGACATGCTCGACTACGAGGCTGCCAAGCGTGCTCGGGTCGAGCGCCATCGCGGAAGCGAGCATTAGGCTGTAGCCGACCAGGCGATCCCGAATGAGCTGCTGGGTAACTCCGCGGCCAACAGGCGTGGTGTGGTTAAGGGCTAGGTGGCCCTTCCGGTCAGGGTCGGTGAGGAGCGCCAGGTCGCCGTCCATGTCCCGTAGCGCGTCCGCGAGTCGCTGCCCCGAAAGGACATCCTGGAGCAAGCTGGCAACAGGCCACGGCGATTCGGTAGGCAGGAAGCCGACGAGTCGGCCGATCGCCTCTTTACGGTTCGGCATCCGCGCGTGCTCATAATCCAGCCATCGGTGGAAAATCCACCAGGCGATTGCAGCAGCGGTATCGGGAGGGCTCGTGGCGAAAGTCCGAGACAGCCGAGGGTAGGCGCGGGCAAAGCGGGCCAGAGGCTCAGTCTCCTGTGAGACCGGTTCGGAAAGCCATGCGCTCGCTGCGGCGCTAGGGCGGTGCTCGCTTGCGTTGACCATTCTTTGTGTCGCCCGCAGGAAGGGGGCAATCGTAAATAGCGCCGCCTCGGCTGGGGAAAGCGATTCTTTGGGTAGGCCTTGTAGTAGAGTGCCTACTTGCTCGGACGTCCGAAATGGGAGTTCTACGTCCAGCCACGGATCGTCCGAGCATGCCGCAAGCGCAGCCGAATACTTGTGGTGCAGGCGCGTCACGATGGTCAGCGTGGCGACCTTTAGCTCGTCTCGGCCCAGGCCACTCTTTGACTTCTGCCAGGTCACGTCGTCGCGCGCCAACGCGGTCCATGGATCGTCATCTGCGCGAGGCTGGCTGTGCGAACTCGCGTGTGAAGCAATCTCTGGCCCATAGTAGTGCTGGTGGATGTCACGGCCAGCCGCGTACGCGTCCCGGGTGGCCGTGACATCCTGGTCCACCGGGCTGGCGCCCGGGTTCTCGTCACTGGGCATGCTGGCAACATCCTTTCGCCCGACATCGTTGCCGATGGTAGAAAGTGTGGCATCTTTTGCCGACAGTCGTGGCATGCTTGCGGGCCGTGACAGCTGGGGATGGTTGGCCAGCCATTGACTAGTTGTGGCAGACTGTTCTCGTGACGTCCGCGCTCATTATTAGCGGGGCGCGTCGGTAACCAGGTGAAAAGCTCCTGGCGCGGTCAGCGGACAGGACGCTGGCCCCGGTGCCGACGCGCAGGCCTCTCGCGTTCCGCGGGGGGTCTTTTTTGTTGCGCCGGCGCTGCCTCAACCCACAGAACGGACACCAGACCGATGCTCGGTGACGAGTTCCACGTGTACGACACGACCTTGCGCGACGGCGCCCAGCAGGAGGGGCTCAACCTCACGGTGGCCGACAAGCTGGTCATCGCGCGGCATCTCGATGAGCTTGGCGTCGGGTTCATTGAGGGCGGCTGGCCGGGGGCGATACCGAAGGACACCGAGTTCTTCCGCAAGGCCGCGGCCGAGCTGAGCCTCAAGCACGCCACGCTCGCGGCGTTCGGCTCGACCCGCAAGGCGGGGGCCCGGGCGGCCGACGACCCGCAGGTCGCGGCACTGCGAGAGTCCCTGGCGCCCGTTGTCACGCTGGTCGCCAAGAGCCATGACCGGCACGTGGAGCTGGCCCTGCGGACCTCGCTGGCGGAGAACCTGGCGATGATCGGCGACACGGTGGCCCACCTGACGGCCGAGGGACAGCGGGTGTTCCTCGACGCCGAGCATTTCTTCGACGGGTACCGCTCCAACCCGGCCTACGCCCTGGAGTGCGTGCGGACGGCCGTCGGGGCGGGGGCGTCGCTGGTCGCGCTGTGCGACACCAACGGCGGCATGATGCCGACCGAGATCGGGGACGCGGTCCGGGCCGTCATCGACGCGACCGGCGCCCGGGTCGGCATCCACTGCCACGATGACACCGCCTGCGCCGTCGCCAACACGCTGGTGGCCGTCGAGGCCGGGGCGACCCACGTCCAGGGCACCGCCAACGGCTACGGCGAGCGGTCCGGCAACGCCAACCTCTTCTCCGTCGTCGCCGGCCTCCAGCTGAAGAAGGGCCAGCGGGTGCTGGAGGGGGACGGCCTGCGCGAGATGACCCGGATCGCCCACGCGATCAGCGAGGTCACCAACGTCACCCCCGACACCCACCAGCCGTACGTGGGCCTGTCCGCCTTCGCCCACAAGGCCGGGCTGCACGCCTCCGCCATCCGGGTGGACCCGATGCTCTACCAGCACATCGACCCGGCCGCGGTCGGCAACGACATGCGGATGCTGGTCTCGGACATGGCTGGCAGGGCCTCGATCGAGCTCAAGGGCCGTGAGCTCGGCTACGACCTGTCCGGCCAGGACGGCAAGGCCGTCATCGGCCGGGTCACCGACCGGGTCAAGGAACTGGAGGCGCGCGGCTACTCGTTCGAGGCGGCCGACGCGTCGTTCGAGCTGCTGCTGACCGGCGAGCTGGCGGGCACCCGCCGGCGCTACTTCACCGTCGAGTCGTGGCGGGTGATCGTCGAGCAGCGCGCCTCGGGCGAGGTCAGCAGCGAGGCCACCGTCCGGCTGCACGTGGGGGCCGAGCGGGTCGTCGCCGTCGGCGAGGGCAACGGGCCGGTCAACGCGCTCGACAAGGCGCTGCGGTCGGCCCTGGAGACGACGTTCCCCGAACTGGCGGAGCTGTCGCTGAGCGACTTCAAGGTCCGGATCCTGGAGGGGACCCACGGCACCGGGGCGATCACCCGCGTGCTCATCGAGTCCACGTCGTCCTCGCTGAACGGCAGGGGCGACTCCTGGTCCACCGTCGGCGTGGACGAGAACATCGTCGTCGCCTCCTGGCACGCCCTGGAGGAGGCCGTCACCTACTGCCTGCTGCGGTCCGGCCGCGACCAAGACGCCTGACTCGCCCGCCCGGGCGAGCCCGTCTCGCTCAGGCAGGGTAGCGCCAGGGCTCCTGGGTGTAGGTCCGGCCCGACGGCGTGGTCCACTCGTGGTATCCCGGCGTGACCTCGCGCACGCTCCACCCGGGAGACTGCTTGACCTGATGGCAGGACCGGCTGCAGGACCAGCAGTTGCAGCCGCAGGTGCGGCCGCCGTGCTCGAACGGCTGGCCGTGCTCGAAGTCGGTCTCCCGGGCGTGCCGCGAGCAGGCCGGGAAGCCGCACTTGCCGTCGCGGACGTTAACCAGGTGCCGCAGCCGCTCGCCCGGATCATGGCCGGCTGACTCGTACTCGTGCCCGCACTCTCCGGTCGGCACCGGGTGCAGGTCAACGAGGAGCTCCCGCGACTGCCCGGGCAGCGTGAGAACCCACGACCCATGTCCGCCCGGCGGCCCGGCCCCGTCAGCCCGCCGGAGCGTAAAGCCGTTCGCGTGAGCTTCAGGTGGTGCGGCTGCTGATGGCAAGGGTGATGGGTGCGGTGCCCCCGGCGATGCTGCGGGTGGTGCCAACGGCGGGGATGGTGCCCGCCACGGGGTTCCTAGTAGTGCCGGCGGAGGGAACGGTCCCGGCGACCATGGCGCGGCAGGCGGTTCGCCGTCGTGCCCGCCGCGGAGCGGCCCCTGGTGCACTGGCGCCGGGGGCGGCACGCCTTGCTGGTGAGGCTGACCGGGCTTGCCCGACTGGCGGGACTTCCGTCGCGGGCGAGGCCGGCAACATCCGTGCCCGATCGCGTGACCATTGTCATCGACCACGGTCAGGCAGAACTTGCTGCCTGGGTGCCGGGCAGCCGCCTCAGCGATCTGGCGGGCGAGCGCGGGGTCCAGGACGCCAAGGCTGCGAGCCTCGCCCGCCCGTCGCGCCAGCCCGGCCGCCGTAAGGAACGGAATGTCGAGGTGACGGAGGACCAGGTTAACCTCCGCCGACACCGCTGCCCCGGTACCGCTGTCGTCCTCGCCGCCCGACGCGCCCGCAGGCTCCCGAACGGCACTCCCGGAGCCGGTGCTGGCGCCCGCTGCGCCAGCGGTGCCGAGTCCCGCCGGGGCCCCAGTGGCTGCAAGGCTCCGGGCCTCGCCGGCCGCTTCGGTGGCCGCGGTTGTACCGGCGGCTCCAGCTTCACGGGCATCGCCTCTTCCGGAGGCTTCCGCCTCACGGGCGCCTTCCCCGGTACCCGCGTCTTGGCCGGGATCCGCCTCAGGGCCAGCTCCAACGTCGGGGCTGGCTCCTGTATCGGCGGAGGCATCCGTGTTGGGGGCAGCCTCTGCATCGGGTCGGGCGCCGCTGCTTCCGCTGCGTGCAGCCGTGCGCCCAGTGGCTGGCCGGGCGGAGCCGGGATCGTCGGCGTTGGTGGCAGCGTCTTCGGCTTGGAAGCGGTCGATGCGGTCGGCGGCCGGGACCAGGTTGAGGAGGTCGAGGTAGGCGGCAACGCGCAGGATGTCTATGGGGCGCTTCACCCCGGCCGCGCGGTACTGCTGAGCCCGCTCGTCCACGCGGGCATGCGCCTGCAATGCCTCGTCGGTGGGCAAGCCGGATCCCATCAGGGCGCAAGTACCAGCGGCCTCCCGCCAGAACGAGACCCGGGCGTTCTCCCGCTCCTCCTTCTCCCGCCGCCGCGCCGCCCCCTCCGGGTCGACTGTGACGACGGCCCGCTGCACCAGCCGCAGCAGCTCCGCCCAGGTCCGGCACCGGTCCAGTCCCGCCAGGATGATCTCCTCGGCCCGCGCCAGATGCTCCGGCTCAAGGAGCACGCTTGTCTCTTCGACGACCATCTTGACCCGGCCGAGGTCCAACTGCCCCTCGTCCAGGGCCTGCCCGATCCCGGGCAGCCGCGCCTCCAGCGCCCAGGCCGCCCCCAGCAGCTTCCGTGCGGCCGGGACCGACATCCGCAGCTCCAGGGCCACCTCATGGGCCAGCCGGTCGTCCCACTCCCAGGGCAGCGATGACCCGGTCGCGGTGCCGTCGCCTTCCTCGTCCGGCCGGCGCCGGATCAGCTCCCGCGCCACCGCCAGCTTCCGGCCCGCGACCCAGCCCTCGACCGCTGCCCAGCGACCGAGAACACCGAATACCGCGTCATCGGTCATCCCCGGGCACCGGCCATCGGGACCTGATACGCGGTTAAGGACCACCACCGGCCAGACGCCCGGCCGCGTCCCATCGCCTGCACCGCCCTGGCCGAACTGGCGGTCCTGGCTGAACCAGGATGACGAAGACGCCGGAGCGGCCGGGCCGGCCTCCCCAGGGGCGGCCTCCCCAAAGGCTGTTTCCCTAGAGCCGGCCTCGCGGGGGTGTGCCTCGCCGGGGCCGGTCTCCCTGGGGCCGGTCTCGCCGGGGCCGGTCTCGCCGGGGCCGGTCTCCCCGAACCCGGCCTCCCCGCAGCCGGTCTCCCTGGGGCCGGTCTCCCTGGGGCCGGCCTCCCCGCAGCCGGTCTCGCCGGGGTCTGCCTTCCTGAGGCCGGCCTCCCCGGGGTCCGTCCCCCTGGGAGCTCTGCCCGCTATCCCGAAGCCTCCCACCATGCACCTCCTGCCAGCGTCGAGAGGGCGATCGCGCGTACGAGTGCCTTCCCGGTTCTTCGGCTAGTTCGAACCTTACCACGAATGGTAGTAACTTGGGTAGTATAGATTCGATGAGGAAGGACATTTCGGCGGAGACCGGTCAGCGGCGCCACTGGCAGGCCTCGCGGGGGTGGACGGGAAGGCACGGGCCAGGGGAGGTTTCGTGAGGTGAACGGTTATTGACGGGCCCTTGCCCGGCGGCGGGCGGTGGCGGCTTACGGTATGCCTATGGACGACAAGGAGATCATGGGCCACATCAATGGCCTGATCGCGACCGAGCACGAGCTTCGCACGCAGCTGGCGGCGGGGGAGCTCACCTCGGAACAGGAGCGCGGGCGGCTGCGCTCGGCTGAAGAGGCGCTTGACCAGTGCTGGGACCTGCTGCGACAGCGGCGCGCCCGGCGTGAGTTCGGGGAGAGCCCGGACGGCGCCCAGGCGCGGCCGGTCAATGAGGTGGAGGGGTACCAGCAGTAGGGCGGCGCGCCGCCCCGCCCGCGGTCGGTAGGGTAGGCAGGGCATCGGGTCAACTCAAGATCGGGTCAACTCAAGGGAGCGGCGTGCGTATCGCGAGGTTCGCCAAGGGCGACGGGGTCGCTTACGGCGTCGTGGATGAGGCGGGACCTGATCAGGCCGGACAGCCGCAGGCGGGCCCGGAAGCGCAATCCGCCCTGACGATCGCGGAGCTGTACGGGCACCCGTTCGGCACCGACGCGAAGAACGTGCGCCTCACCGGCCAGCGGTACCCGCTGTCCGAGGTTCGCCTGCTCGCCCCGGTGCTGCCGAGCAAGGTCGTGGCGATCGGGAAGAACTACGCCGCCCACGCGGCCGAGATGGGCGGCGAGCCCCCGGCCGAGCCGGTCATCTTCCTGAAGCCGTCTACCGCGGTGACCGGTCCCGGCGACCGGATCGCCTACCCGGTCAAGCTCACCCAGCACGTGGACTTCGAGGGTGAGCTGGCCGTCGTCATCGGGCGGCTGTGCCGGGACGTGCCGAAGGAGCGGGCGGAAGACGTCATCTTCGGCTACACCTGCGCGAACGACGTGACCGCGCGCGACCTTCAGCTGCGCGACGGGCAGTGGACCCGGGCCAAGGGCTTCGACACGTTCTGCCCGATGGGGCCGTGGATCGAGACCGGTGCCAGCCCGGCTGACCTCGGGATCACCACGACCGTGAACGGCACCGTCCGCCAGCACGCGAGTACTCGCGAGCTGCTATGGGACGTGCCGTCACTGGTCGCCTACGTGTCCTCGGCCATGACCCTGCTGCCCGGCGACGTGCTGCTGACCGGCACCCCCGAAGGGGTTGGCCCGCTGACCGACGGCGACGAGGTGTCGGTCACGATCGAGGCGATCGGCACCCTCACCAACCGGGTCGTCATCCGCGACTAGCCCGCCGCCGGCAGGTGCTCGCGTAGGTGGGCGAGCTGCCGTTCCACGTGGGACGGGTAGGAGTCGTGCCCGCTGTAGGGGAAGACCGCGATCTCCTTGTCCGTCGCCGGGATCTCGTTGTAGGCCGCGAACACGGTCGAGGGCGGGCAGGTAATGTCCATCAACCCCACGCTGACCAGCGTCGAGGCCGTGACCCGGCGGGCCAGCAGCGCGCAGTCCACATAACGCAGCGTGTCGAGGGCGGCGTCGATGAGGTCCACGTTCCGGTCCAGGAACTCCGGTATCTCCGTGTACGGCGGCTTTGGCGCCAGCGTGATCGCCCGCTGGAAGTCGCACAGGAATGGCACGTCGGCATGGCACACGCGGATCGCGTCGCCATGGAGCGCCGCCGTCGCGATTGCCAGCCCGCCGCCCTGGCTCACCCCGGTCACCCCCAGCGGGGCGTCCGGCCCGGCCAGCGCGCGAACGGCGTCCACCGCCAGCACCGCGTCGGTGAACAGCCGGGTGTAATAGTACGTCTCCGGGCTGGCGATGCCGCGGGTCATGACGGTTGAGTTCTCCGGCCCGGCTACCCCGCCCCCGGCCGGGCTGTCGCCGGTCGCGCCGGGCGACCAGCGCCCGCCCTGGCCCCGGGTGTCCATCACCAGCAGGCCGTAACCCAGCGCCGGGAGCATCAGGTGGTCGTTGGGTAGGCTGCGGCCGCCCCCGTAGCCGATGAACTTGACGAGATGCGGCGTCCGCCCGGTCGCGTTCGCGGGGCGCAGGTACCAGGCCCGGATCAGGTCCCCGCCCGCCCCGGAGAACTGCGTGTCGTGCACCTCGATGGACTGGTACAGGTCCTCCCGGTATCTCACGGGTCGTGGTGCTTGCGCAACGTCGCGCGCCTGCTGTACCTTCCCTCTCCACCAGTCGTCCAGCCCGGCCGGCTCAACGGTGGACGTGCGGTACTCGCGCAGCTGGTCCAGGGGCAGGTCATACCACGGCATGTTCGTCGCGCCTTTCAGGTGGCAGGGGGATCTCCACGCTATTCTTGTCCGCACCACCGTGGCTGGTGCGAGGGGAGCCCGGATGTGAAGCGCCCGACCATTGGCGACATCGCCGTGCGCGCCGGGGTGACCAAGGCCGCTGTCTCCTTCGCCCTCAACGGCCAGCCCGGGGTGTCAGCCGCGACCCGGGAGCGCATCCTCGCCATCGCGGCCGAGATCGGCTTCGAGCCCAGCAGCGCCGCCCGGGCGCTGACCGCCGGCCGGGCCGGGGCGTTCGGGCTGATCATCGACCGGCCCGCGCGGATGCTCGGCATCGAGCCGTTCTTCATGCAGCTGCTGGCCGGGATCCAGGCTGACCTGACCCAGCACCACGTGACGCTCCAGTTCAGCATGACCGAGGACCCGGGTGACGAGATCGCCCTGTACCGGCAATGGTGGGCGCAGCGGCGGGTGGACGGGGTCTTCCTGCTCGACCTGCGGCGCGATGACGGCCGCGTGGCGATCCTGGAAGAACTGCGGATCCCGGCCGTCGTCATCGGCCCCCCCGAGGGAACGGGGACGCTGCCCGCCGTCTGGCAGGACGAGCGGGCCGTGGTCGCCGCGATCATGGGGCACCTGGCGACGCTCGGGCACCAGCGGGTCGCCCGCGTCGGGGGCCTGCCTCAGTACTGGCACTCAGGCCTGCGCGAGGCGGCCTTCGCGCAGGCCGCGCGGGACGCCGGGCTCGCGGTCACGCAGGCCGCGGCCGACTACACGGCCGAGCACGGGGCGGCCGCCACCCGGTCGCTGCTGGCCGGTCCCCGGCCGCCGACCGCGATCGTCTACGACAACGACGTGATGGCGGTGGCCGGGCTCGCCTGCGCCGGGAAGCTCGGGGTCGCCGTCCCGGGCGAGCTGTCCATCGTCTCCTGGGACGACTCGCCCCTGTGCGAGCTCACCAACCCGCCGCTTACCGCCATGGCCCGCGACATCGCCTGGATCGGCTCCACCGCCGCCCGCCTGCTGCGCGAGCTGGCGGCCGGGCAGCACCCCGGTCATGCCCAGGAGCCGTCCCCGGCCCTGATCGCCCGCGACAGCACCGGTCCCGCTCCGGCCGGGAACACTACTCCCGCAAACTCCGTGCACTAGCGCGCCCGGCATCCGGTAGACTCTCCTGGGAGCGGCTGAAAGGCCGCGACTGCTGGCCCTTGGGGTATGGGGTAATTGGCAGCCCGACAGGTTCTGGCCCTGTTAGTCTAGGTTCGAGTCCTGGTACCCCAGCGAGACCGTGCGCAAGGCCCCCTCCGGGGGGCCTTTTCCCTTTCCTTGCTATCCCCGGGGGGACGACCCCCCGTACCCCCGACACGGGCTTCGCCCGCGCTGCCGCCCGCTGGGTACGGCCCTGGCCGGGCCTTTCCCGTTCTCCGGTATCTCCTGGAGGGTGGCCCCGGCCCCCGACGCGAGCTTCGCTCGCGCTTCCGCTACCTGGTCCGGGGCAATCGACACGGGACTTCGCCCTGCACGGGCGCCCATCGGGCTCGGGTAAAAGCCCGGTCGCTCCTGTCGCCGGGAGCGGCTTCGCCGGGCGTCCACAGTTTCCAGGATCGTCGGCTCCATCGAGCCTCATCGCCCCGCTGGAGTCCCGAACCTCCAGCGCCCGGAGCGACTAACCTCCCTAACCTCGGCCCCTCTCCGTCCCCTCCAGGAACTCAAACCACCACAGTCTCTCCAGTCCCTTGGATTCCTATAACCTCCTGAACCACTGGGACCAATTGAGTCCTGTGATGCTGTTGGCTAGGCTTCGGCCGCCAGGTGCATGGCGGCCGTAGCCAGGGCCCCGTTGCCGGGGGCGGTGGTGCCGTCGGGGAGGACGGTGGTGTCTTCCAGGCCAATGCGGATGCCGAAGCCGGCCCGGACTGCCCAGCGGATGACCTCCCAGGTCGCGAGGTCGTAGCCGTGGTGGACCTGGGGAACAGTGATACCGCGCGCTATCAGCGCGGCCGAGGCCTGCGATGCCACGGCGACGGCGGTCGCCGGCTCAGTGGACGTCGGCTCGAGCAGGACCTGGAACGCCCGCGTGGCCAGGGCCGAGCTGGCCAGGAGGTCGACGTCGTCCACCGTCCACACGCCCGCCTCGACGGCGATGCCGAGATCCTCGACCAGCAGGACGGCCAGGTCGTCAATGCCGGGCTCGTTGACGTTGATCGACGCGAAGTCCGGCTTGTCGGGCCCGGTCCAGCCCGCCACCAGTTCCAGCCGCCGGGCGGTGTCGCCCTCGACCGTCCAGATCCCCGTGGTTACCCCGACCGGCAGGCCGGTCGCCGCCCGGATGGCGGCCACGGCCGGGAGCACGTCCCCCGGCGCGAGCGACTGCTCCTCCGCCAGGCCGCGCGGGTGCACGTGGATCGCCCGCGCCCCGGCCCGGGCAACCTCCCGCGCTTCGGCCGCGAGCTCGTCCGGGGTCACCGGGACCCCGGCATGCTTGTCGCGGCTCGTCCCGCCATTCACCGCGACTGTCAGCAGGACCCCGCCGCCAGGGTCACCCGGACCTGCTACCGCTTCCGCCACGAAATCCACGATAGGCCGTCCGCACCGCCCAGGCCAGCAGGGACAGCCGGCGGCGGGCGAGGTTCGGTAACCGAGTTGGCCCCACTCGCCCCGAGCGGGTATGGTGTACAACGTCCGCCAGGGAAGCTGATCCCCCGGCGAATCCCCAGAATGACAAGCTTGGTCCCGTCGTCTAGTGGCCTAGGACGTCGCCCTCTCAAGGCGGTAACGCCGGTTCGAATCCGGTCGGGACTACACCAGCCATGTTCAAGGCCCTTCGGGGCCTTTTTCCGTTCTCGTGTATTTTCCGGGGGGACGACCCCCCCGTGCCCCCCGATGCGGGCTTCGCTCGCGCTGGCGCGCTTGGTTCCGGCCGCGCTGGCGCGCTTGCACGCGGCTTTGCCGTCGGCCTCGGGCTTGCCTTCGGTCCCTGGGAGCCGCTTCCCGCTAGGCATGCCGCGTGACGAGCGCTGCCGCTGTGAAAATCCTTGCCGCCCGGGCAGTTTTCTTTCGTCTTGTGATTCCCGCGAATAACAGTCGTATGAAGACTCCTCTTCAGGCCCGGGAGGCATCAGCCGAATACCTCACTGGTCTCACTATCGAGTCGCGGTCATCGCGGGAAGAAGTGAATCCGGTATCGCGACGGGCGGGGGCCGGGCTCAGCCCGGCCCCCGCGTTAGCGGCGAGCGCTAGGCGTGCTTCCAGGTGACCGTGAACGTGGCGCCGCCACTGGTCAGCGCGCTGGGCTGCGCCTTCAGGGGCGGGGTCATGGTGATCTCATCGTTGTTGTAGAGCGAGATCGTCCCGGTGCCGAGGCTGGCCCCCGTGACCGAGGAGGACGAGTTGGTCCAGGTGCTGAACTTGGCCAGCGGGAGGACGCCGCTGCTGCTGCTCGGGGCCTCAGCGATCCACTCGGCGCTGTTGTTGGAGCACGAGGTGCAGCTCTCGGTCCGGCTGAAGCTGTTCGCGGTGTGGGTGGAGTCGGTGACGGTCAGCGTGTAGGAGCTGCCGCTGCGGGACACGACCGACGTGATGTGGTCGCCCGCCGCCAGCGAGGTGCCGACGACCTGGATGGCGTTGGTCGGGTACATCTCCCACCAGGTGTACTGGTACGTGCCGCCCGCGTAGCACTCGATGAGCGTGCCGTCCTGCTCAACCGAGCTGCTGGAGAAGCCGTCGATGCCCACCCAGAACGCGGCCAGCTGCTCCGACGAGCCGCTGCAGCTCGGCGTCGGCTCGGTCCAGGACGACGCGACCCGGGTGAAGGTGGTGCCGAGGTCGGCGTAGCCGGACCAGTTGGTCGACGTGACCTGCGTCGTCGTGCCCGTGTCGGGGCGGATCTGGCTGCCGACGGGGTGGGTCTGCGTGTGGAAGCCGACCTGAAGGCCCTTGAGCGCGGCGATCGCGTTGGCCTTTGCCTGCGCCGCGTTGGCCGCTGTTGCCGCTGATGAAGTGGCGGCCACGTGGGTGCTCGCGTGAGCGGCGGTGCCGAGTCCGATAAGCAGGCCGGCCGCCGGGATGATGGCGAGCGCGGAAAAGACGGTTCTCCTGAGACTACGGTGCATGAGCGGGATTACCTCTCCACGGGGGGGATGGCGGGGAGTGGTGCCATCTGCTCAGAAATCGTAGCTAGGAGATTTACAGGTATCAATATCTTGACATGGCGATTTTCCAGTCGTATAAAGTTATTGTCTATCTCAATATGGTAAATTACCCGTTTCGGGCTGGTAACGCCCGACGCGCCTAGCGGCCTGCGCCAATGTGGACGCCGAGGGCCGCCAGCCCCACCAGGAACAGGTCTACGCCTACGGCGGCGAGCAGGATTCCCAGCAGGCGGGACAGCACTTCCAGGGACGTGGGGTGGGCGCGCCGCAGGAGCGGGATGAAGATCACGGCGGCGGCCAGGTCGACCGCGACGACTGCCGCGTACGCCCCGGCGACGACGCCCCGCGCGCCCCAGTCGCTGGCCGTCAGCGATTCCTCCAGGGCTGCCGCCACCCCGAGGGGGCTGACGACGAACGGCAGCAGCAGTTCCCGGAAGCCGCTCGTGACCGGGTGGTCGGCGGCGGCCCCGGGCTCCTCGCCGGGGTCCTCCTCGCCCAGGTGCACCCCGAACACCATCCCGATCGCGTACACGAAGAACAGCAGGCCGGCCGCCAGCCCGACCGAGGCGGTCGTTATGTGGAAGAACGTCGCCACCCAGGGGGCAGCCAGCGCGCAGGCCACCCCGACGGCGGCGGCGCTCGCCGTCGCGTACGCCATCACCAGCCGGACGGCCGGCAGCGGCCGGTCCCGGGCCATCCGGGTGACTGGCAGCAGCACCTTGTGCGGCCCGAGCAGGGCGAAGAGCGTGACGAAGGTATCGGCGAGGTTCAGGCGATCCACGGGCCGATCCTCTCACCTGAAGGCGATCGGGCCACGCTCGCGCGGGGGCGGCGTGGTGGGGACGGGCGTGGCCTCCGTGGCCGGCCGTATTGCTTGTGGTACGCATCTGTCATCAATCGGACACCCAGTGTTATGATGAACGTGGCTGTCAAGCCTGCGTGAACGCGTGTAAGATCCCTTGTATGTCACGGCGGTATTGGCGCTTTACGCGGGCTCCGGGTGGGGCCGCGCGTACTCGCGTGCGCTTACCTACCGCCTGGAGCCAGCCGAAGACGGGGATCACCCCTCGTCGAGAACTAGGGCGTCGCTGGCTCCTGTGACTGCACGGGCGCGCGGCACGCCCGGGAGGAGAAATCCCGATGTCACGCGTCAGAGATACCCGCATCACCGGCTACGAGCCGCTGTTGTCGCCCGCCGGGCTGCTGGATGAGATGCCGCTCAGCGAGGAAGCGTCGAAAACCGTCGAGCGAACGCGCGGGGAAGTCCGCGCCGTCTTGAACGGCACCGATGACCGGCTGCTCGTCATCACCGGGCCGTGCTCGGTGCACGATCCCAAGGCCGCGATTGACTACGCCCGCCAGCTCGTGGAGATCCGCGACCGGCTTGGCGAGGACCTGCTGATCGTGATGCGCGTCTACTTCGAGAAGCCGCGCACGGTGACCGGCTGGAAGGGGCTAATCAACGACCCCGGCATGGACGGCAGCTTCGATGTTCACCGGGGCCTGCGGACCGCTCGCCGCCTGCTGACCGACATCCTTGAGCTCGGCCTCCCGGTCGGCTGCGAGTGGCTTGACCCGATAACCCCGCAGTACATCGCCGACACCGTTACCTGGGGCGCGATCGGCGCGCGGACCACTGAGAGCCAGGTGCACCGCCAGCTTGCGTCCGGCCTGTCGATGCCGGTCGGCTTCAAGAACGGCACCGATGGCGATGTCCAGGTCGCCGTCGACGCCTGCCGTGCGTCCGCGACCTCGCACACGTTCTTCGGCGTCACCCCGGCCGGGGCGGCAGCCGTCGTGACCACGGCCGGCAACACCGACACGCACGTGATCTTGCGTGGCGGCCGCAGCGGGCCGAACTACTCCTCCGAGCACGTGGCCAAGGCGCTCGACCTCGTGACCGCGGTCGGGCTGCCGCGCCGGGTGATGGTGGACGCCAGCCACGGCAACAGCGGCAAGGACTACAGCCGCCAGTCCGCGGTCTGTGACTCCCTGGCGGGGCAGGTCGGCGAGGGCGAGCACGGCATCGCCGGGGTCATGCTGGAAAGCTTCCTCGTGGCCGGGCGGCAGGAGCCGGGAAACCCTGAGAACCTCACTTACGGGCAGTCGGTCACCGACGCCTGCATGGACCTGCCCATGACCGCCGCCAGCCTCGATGTCCTGGCCGCGTCCGTCGCCCGCCGCCGGTCCCGTTAACCGCCCCCACTGAGCGGGCCGCGGCCACTGGCATCCGCGGCCCGCTTACGGCGGCGAGCGTGCCCGCCGCCACCGGGCGCCCTGGCGCCCGCGGGTACCGTTGCCTCATGCCCGCAGTACCTGAGCTTTCCCCGGCCGTGCGCGCCGCCATCGAAGCCGGCCGTCCGGTCGTCGCGCTGGAGTCCACGATCATCTCCCACGGGCTGCCGCGCCCGGCCAACCTCGCGGCGGCCGTCTCGTTTGAGGAACTGCTGCTGTCAGCGGGCGTCACCCCGGCGACGATCGCCCTGATCGACGGCGCGCCGAAGGTCGGGCTGTCCGCCAGTGACCTGGAGCGGATCGCGCTGGATGAGTCGGCCGTCAAGGTCTCCAGCCGGGACCTGGGGCTGGCGATGGCGGGCAAGCGGACCGGCGGCACCACCGTGGCGGCCACGTCGGTGCTCGCCGCGCGGGCGGGCCTGCGGGTGTTCGCGACGGGCGGCCTGGGCGGGGTGCACCGGGGCTACGCGGAGTCACTCGACGAGTCGGCTGACCTCACCGTGCTGTCGCGGACGGCCATCACCGTCGTCTGCGCCGGGGTGAAGTCGATCCTGGACATCCCGGCCACCCTGGAGCGGCTGGAAACGCTGGGCGTCGGCGTCCTCGGCTACCGCACGCGCTACTTCCCGGCCTTCTACCTGAGCTCCTCCGGCCAGGAACTGGACTGGCAGGCCGATTCGGCCGACGAGATCGCGGCGATCATGGCGGCCCGCGATTCCGTCGGTGACCCGGCCGCGCTGCTGGTCGGCAACCCGCTGCCACCGGAGCAGCAGCTCGACCCCGCCCTCCATGACCGGGCGCTGGCGCAGGCGCTGGCGGCGGCCGCGTCGGCCGGGGTGCGCGGGAAGGCCGTGACCCCGTTCCTGCTCGACTTCATGCAGCGGGCCACCAGCGGCGCGAGCCTGGCGGTGAACCTGGACGTGGCCCGGGGCAACATCACCCTGGCGGGGCAGATCGCGACCGCCTGGGCGTCCCGCACGGCCTGATCGAGCACCCTTCTCTAGGCGCGGGCGAGCGTGCGCGGGTCCCGGGTCCTCGTAGTCGGGGACGTGATCAACGACATCCTGGTGGAGACGGCCGGGCCGCTCGCGCCCGGGCAGGACAACCCGGCCTCGATCCAGGTGCGGCCGGGCGGGTCGGCCGCCAACCAGGCCGCGTGGCTCGGCCACCTTGGCCTCGACGTGGTGTTCGCGGGCCGGGCAGGCGCCGCCGACGCGCAGGCGCACCGGGCGGAGCTGGCCCGCTTCGGGGTGACGCCCGAGCTGGCCGCCGATGACAGCGCTGGCACCGGGTCGATCGTCGTGCTCGTCGGGCCCGACGGCGAGCGCACCATGATCACCGACCGGGGCGCCAACCTGCGGCTGCGCGCCGCGGATGTTCCGGCCCGGCTGCTGGACGGGGTCCGGCTGCTCCACCTGACCGGCTACTCGCTGTTCGAGCCGGGGCCGCGCGCCGTCGCGCTCGGGCTGCTGGCGGCCGCCCGGGCGCGCGGCCTGCCGGTCAGCATCGACCCAGGATCGGCGGCATTCCTCGCCGCCCTGGGGCCAGGGGAGTTCCTGGCCTGGACGCGCGGCGCGGCTGTCTGCTTCCCGAACTGGGACGAGGCCCGCGTCCTGGCCAGGCCAGGCGAGGCGGCCGGGCCAACCGGGGCGGCCGGCCCCGGAGTGGCAGCCGAGCCGCCCGGGTCCAGCGTGGTCAGGCCGGACGTGATCGGGCCGGCTGCGATCGGGCCGGAGGATGCGGCCGCCTGGCTGGCCGGGCACTATGGGATCGTCGCGCTGAAGCTCGGGGCCGAGGGGGCACTGCTCGCGACCGCCGGAGGGGCCTCGCAGCGCTTCCCCGCCCGCCCGGCCGCCGTTCGGGACACCACCGGCGCCGGGGACGCGTTCTGCGCCGGGTTCCTCGCCGCCTGGCTGGGCGGCCGCTCCCCGGCCAGCGCGATGGAGGCCGGCGCCCGGGTCGCCGCCGAGGCGGTGGCTGCCCTCGGCGGCCGGCCGCAGCCGTCGTCGTTACCGGCCGGGGCCGGCCCGTCCCCGGAAGTGCCGTCGCGCGAGGGGGTGGGGCGAGGCGGGGCGGCCTGTGGCGAGAGCCGAGGGGCGTGTAACCAGGGGCGATGACGACGGTTGAGGCAGCGGGGCGGCCCTGAGATAGCGGGTATTTCGTGAACTTCCGGGTGGGCGGACTCGTTAGGGTCAGGTGAGGCGCGATCACGGGACTTACGGGCATGAGGGGACGGGCATGACGATGACGGCAGAGCAGCCGGGCACCGAGGTGGCTACTACCGGGCAGGCGGGCACCGGGCCGGGCGAGCAGGGCGTGGCGGCCCCGATCACTGGGGTGACGGTCTTCCGCGACGGGGCGCGGATCGTGCGGACCGGGACGCTCGACGTGGCGGCCGGGCTGCACCGGCTGGCGGCCGGGCGGCTGCCGGCGACGGCTGATTCCTCGTCGGTCCGCGTCGCCGTCCGGGGAGCGGGCGTGACCCTGCTTGAGGTCGAGGTCACCCGCCAGTACCGCACCGCCCCGCTGCGGGAGGACGTCCGCGCGCTCAAGGAGCAGGCCGAACGGCTGCGCGACGGGGTCAAGGAGCTGGAGGACGAGGACGCGGCCGAGTCGGCCGGGCTGGGCTTCCTCGGCCACCTCTCGCAGGCGGCGGCCACGTCCCTGGCCCGCGCGGTCAGCGGCGGCCGGGCCGACTACGCGGAGCTGACCCGCATGGCGACCCACCTGGCGGACGGGACGGGCCAGTCCCTCGGCCGCCGCCGGGACATCGCCGCCCGGCTGCGCGCCGCCCGCCGCGAGCTGGAGGCGGCCGAGCAGCGGCTCGCCGCGGCCGAGCGCCGCCGGGGCGACGTGCAGGAGTACAACGTGGTCATGGTGGCGGTGGAAGCGGAGGCCGCCGGCCCGGCGACGATGGAGCTGGAGTACCACGTCTCGGGGGCGTCCTGGCGGCCGCTGTATGACCTGGCGCTGGAGGGCGAGCAGCTCACCGTCTCCTACCTGGCCGAGGTCACCCAGCGGACGGACGAGGACTGGCCCGAGACCCGGCTGGTGCTGTCCACCGCCCGGCCGGGCCAGCACCGGGGCCTGCCGGAGCTGAGCCCGTGGTACATCGGCCGGGCGCAGCCGGCCTACCCGCCGTCGCGGCAACGTGCCCGGGCCGCGATGCCGTCGATGGTGGCGGGCGCCGCGATGCCGCCGCCGAGCCAGCCGATGGCCGCCCCGGCCGGGGCGGCCTACGGGGCGGCGGCGCCCAAGCGGGAGTTCACCGCCGAGGTCAGCGAGGGCGGCGAGGCGGGGGCCGGGATCAGCTACACGGTTGCCCGGCCGGTCGGGGTGCCCTCGGACGGCGCGCCGCACAAGACCCTGGTCGCCCGGTTCGAGGCCGACGCCGTGCTCGACTACCTCACGGTGCCGGTGCTGGCGGCCGAGGCGTACCTGCGGGCCACCGTCACCAACGGCTCGCTGCTGCTCCTGCCGGGCACCGCCCGGGTCTTCCACGGCGCCGCGTTCGTTGGCGAGACCGCCCTGGAGACCGTCGCGGCGGGCGAGGAATTCGAGGTCCAGCTGGGCGTGGACGACCAGATCCGGGTGGAGCGCAAGCTGACCCGCCGCGCCACCAGCAAGGCGGTCCTCGGGGCGACCCGGACCGTCGACATCGGCTACGAGATCACGGTGGAGAACCACCGCGGCGGCAAGGCCAGGATCAGCGTCCACGATCACGTCCCGGTGTCGAACGACGGCGACATCCGGGTCCGGGCGCGCGAGCAGAGCCCGGCGCCGGCCGGGACCGACGACCTCGGCGAGGTCACCTGGGAGCTGATCCTGGGCGGCGGCAAGTCCGCCACCATCCGGCACCGGTTCACGGTCGAGCATCCCGCCAGCGTGACGGTGTCCGGCCTTTAAATGCGCTATCGCCCCCCGCGGCGGGGCGCCTACGATGGCGAGCATGCTCATCGACGATCTCGCCTTGCAGGTGCGGGACGCGGCGCAGTCGTGCGCCGCGTCGCTGCGCGGGCCCGTGTTCCGGTCGCCCGCCCAGGCGTTCGCCGACCTCGCCGAGGCCTGCCGCGAGCTTGGCATCGAGGAGTGGGACAGCTACGGGGAGCGCGGCGCCGTCGGGCGGCTGGAAGCCGAGCTGACCGGGCTGTTCGGGGTGGCGGCGGCCGCGTTCTTCCCCAGCGGGGTGATGGCCCAGCAGGCGGCCCTGCGGGTGCACGCGGACCGGGCCGGCACCCGCCGGGTGGCGCTGCCGGACCTCAGCCACCTGCTGGTCCACGAGGAGGATGGCCCGCGCGTCCTGCACGACCTGGAGGTCCTGCTGCTGACGCGCGGCCCCGAGGCGCCGGCCGCGCGGCACGTGGACGCGCTGCCCGGGCGGGTCGCGGCGGTCCTCGTCGAGCTGCCGCTGCGGGAGGCCGGGTGCCTGCTGCCCACCTGGGACGACCTGACGGCGCTGGCGCAGGCGTGCTCGGACCGGGGGATCGCGCTGCACGTTGACGGCGCCCGGATCTGGGAGTCCCAGGCGTGGTTCGGCCGGGGCCTGCCCGAGATCGCGGCGGTGGCCGACTCGCTGTACGTGTCGTTCTACAAGGGCCTGGGCGGCCTGGCGGGCGCGGCCCTGCTCGGCCCGGCGGACTTCATCGCCGAGGCCCGGCTCTGGCGCCGCCGCCTGGGCGGCACCATCTACCGGACCACCGCTGAGGCGGTCTCGGCCCTGGTCGGCCTGCGCGACCAGCTGCCGGCGCTCGGCGCCACGGTGCAGTTCGCCCGCGACCTGGCGGCCGCGCTGCCGCCCGCGGTCACCCCCGCGCCGGGCGTGCCCCACATCAACCACTTCCAGGTGCACGCGGCGGGCGACGCGGACGCGGTCAACCGGCGCGTGCTGGCCCTCATCGGCGAGCACCGGGTCGGCCTGCCCGGCTGGCGCCCGTCACCGGAGCCGGGGCGGGTCACGGCCGAGATCGTCATCACCCAGGCCGCGCTCGGGCTGGACCCGGCGACCGCGGCGAGCCTGATCGCCGCCGCGGTCACCCCGGCGTTAGCCACCCGGCCGCGCTACGCCACGAGGGTCTTCACGGCGGCGGTCATCTCGGCCAGGGCCTTCTTCGCGTCCGCGAAGTACATGCTGGTCTTGGCGTTGACGTACAGCTCGTTGTCGATGCCGGCGTAGCCCGAGGCCATCGAGCGCTTGATGACGATGATGGACTTGGCCTGGTCGACGTCGAGGATCGGCATGCCCGAGATCGCCGTCCCGGGCCGGCGGGCGGCCGGGTTGGTGACGTCGTTCGCGCCGATCACGAGGGCGACGTCGGCCCGGGGGAACTCCGGGTTGACCTCCTCCATCTCCCGCAGCAGGGGATAGGGGACGTTCGCCTCGGCCAGCAGCACGTTCATGTGGCCCGGCATGCGCCCGGCGACCGGGTGGATCGCGTAGCTGACCTCGATGCCGCGCGACTCCAGGACCTGCGCGAGCTCGGCCACGCCGTGCTGGGCCTGGGCGGCGGCCAGGCCGTAGCCGGGCACGATGATCACCTTGCTGGCGTAGGCGAGCTGGATCGCGACGTCGTCGGCGGCGATGGAGCGGATCTGGGCGTCGGCCGCGGCGGCGACCGGGAGGGCGCTGTCCCCGGTGCCGAAGCCGCCGATGATGATGTTGGCCAGCGACCGGTTCATCGCGTCGGCCATCAGCTTGGTCAAGATGCCGCCGGACGCGCCCACCAGCGCCCCGGCGACGATCAGCGCCCAGTTCGTGATCACGAAGCCGGCCATCGCCACCGCCGTCCCGGTGAACGCGTTCAGCAGCGAGATCACGACCGGCATGTCGGCCCCGCCGATCGGCAGCACCATCATCACCCCGAACGCGAGCGAGGCGAGGATCACGATCAGCAGGGCGGGCTGGCTGGCGGTGGTGAACATGAAGATCGCGGTGCCGACCGCGATGACGGCGAGGGCGGCGTTGAGCACCCGGCCGCCCCGGAAGATGACGGGCTGGCCGGTGATGGTGCCCTGGAGCTTGCCCGCCGCGACCAGCGACCCGGTGAACGTCACCGAGCCGATGATCACGTCGAGCACGGTGGTGACGGTCGTGGTGCCGAGGACGCCCGCCCCCGACGACTCGTCGTGCATGTAGCCGTAGACCGCGACGAGCGCCGCCGCGCCGCCGCCGACCGCGTTGAACATCGACACCAGCTGCGGCATGGCCGTCATCTGGACCCGGCGGGCGGAGTAGAGGCCGGCCACCGAGCCGAGCAGCGCCCCGACGATGATGACGGTCCAGCCGGTCGCGGTGACGCTGCCGGCGTGGATGAGCAGGATCAGCGTGGCGACGACGGCGATCGCCATGCCGGCCGTCGACACCTGGTTACCGCGGCGCGCGGTCGCGGGCGAGTTCATCAGGTGCAGCCCGACGACGAAGCACGCCGCCGCGACGATGTAGACCAGCTGGATGTTCGTCGTGAAGCTGTTCACGGGCGCGCGCCTTCGCTTTCCGCACCCTTCACGGGCCCGGTCTCGGCCCGGCGGCGGAACATCTTCAGCATCCGGCCGGTCACCGCGTACCCGCCGGCCACGTTGGCGGCGGCGAAGAAGGCGGCGATGAACGCGAGGATGTAGCCCACCACGCTGTGCGCGGTGACGCCGATGAGCAGCGCGCCGGCCAGCACGATCCCGTGGATCGAGTTGGCGGCGGACATGAGCGGGGTGTGCAAGGTGGCGGGCACCTTGCCGATGACCTCGATGCCGACGAGCAGCGCCAGCACGAAGATGGTCAGGTCAGTGACCAGGGCGGTGGACATCCTCGTCTCCTTCGGTTCTCACTCGGCGCCGACGGGCTCGGCGGACGGGGCTGGCGGGACTGGCGGGGCGGGCTGGCTGGCGGCGGCCTGGGCTCCGGCGGGCCGGGCACCGCCGAGCAGTCGCGCCACGGCCGGGTGGACGACCTGGCCGCCGTGGGCGACGACGACGCCGGCCTGGATCTCGTCGGCGGTGTCGATCGCGAGGGCCGGGCCGCCCTCGCCCGCGCCGCTCGTCATGGCCAGCAGCAGCGCCGAGATGTTGCGCGAGTAGGCGTTGGAGGCGGCGGTCGGGACGGTGCTAGCCAGGTTCTGGGCGCCGATGATCGTCACCCCGTTGCCGGTGACGATGCTCTCCCCGGGCCGGGAGCCGGCGACGTTGCCGCCGAGCGGGCTGGCGCCCATGTCGACGATGACGCTGCCCGGCGCCATCGCCTTGACCGCGTCGTCGGTGACCAGCAGCGGCGGCTTGCGCCCGGGCACCTGGGCGGTCGTGATGATGATGTCGTGGCGGCTGATGTGGCCCTCGAGCTCGGCCTGCTGGGCGGCGCGCTCCTGCTCATTGAGCTCGCGGGCGTAGCCGCCCTCGCCGGCCGCATTGGTGACCGACGTGAGCTGGAGGAACGTCGCGCCCAGGGACTCGACCTCGCCCTTGCTCGCCGGGCGCACGTCGTACCCGCTGACCTGGGCGCCGAGCCTGCGGGCGGTGCCGATCGCCTGCAGGCCGGCCACCCCCGCCCCGAGCACCAGCAGCCGGGCGGGCCGGGCGGTGCCCGCCGCGGTGATCAGCATCGGGAAGAACCGGCCGTAGGCCTCCGCCGCCACCAGGGCCGCCTTGTAGCCGGCCACGTTGGCCTGGGAGGTGAGCGCGTCCATTCCCTGGGCGCGCGACAGGGTGCGGGGCAGGCCGTCGAGGCTGACCGCGGTGACGCCGCGCTCGGCCAGCGCGGCCGCCTCGCCCGGGTTGATGAGGGGCGACAGCAGGCCGATGACCGCCTGCCCGCGGCGGAGCCGGTCCGGGTCCGGCCGGGTGACGGTCAGGACCACGTCGGCGGTGGCGTAGAGGTCGTCAGGGCTGACGACCCGTGCCCCGGCGTCCTCGTACGCGCTGTCGGGAAACCAGGCGCCATCGCCCGCCCCGGCCTCCACGAGCACCTCGATCCCGGCCTGGCGCAGGCGCCCGACGGCCTCGGGAACGAGGGCCACGCGCCGTTCCCCGGGCGCGCTCTCCTTGACGACGGCTACCTTCATTGGCGCGACTTCCTCATCGCGGGCGCCCCTTCTCGGTCGCTTTGCACGGTTCTGTCGTTATTTCGACAGTAGGCGGGCAAGCTGTCAAGCGGTAGGGCTCCCGGACGGAAACGGCACCCGGCTGTGGCTATAGGGGCTGATGCGGCGACTCCGGAGCGGCGCACGAGGGCTTCATGAGCGGTTGTCGGCCCGCAGCAGCTCGCCGATCTTGTCCCCGGCGGCGACGACGGCCGGGGCGTGCAGGCGGCCGGGCGACCGGCCGAGGCGCTCGATCGGCCCCGACACCGAGACCACGGCCAGCACCCGGCCGCCCGGGCCGCGGACCGGGGCCGAGACCGAGGCGACGCCGATCTCGCGCTCGGCCGCGCTGGCGGCCCAGCCGCGCCGGCGTACGGTGGCCAGGGTCGCGGCGGTGAACTTCGCCCCCCGCAGCCCCCGGTGCATCCGCTCGGCCTCCTCCCAGGCCAGCAGCACCTGCGCGGCCGACCCGGCCGTCATCGGCAGCGCCGTCCCGACTGGCACCGTGTCGCGCAGGCCGCTGGCGCGCTCGGCTGCGGCCACGCAGACCCGCACGTCGGACTGCCGCCGGTACAGCTGGGCCGACTCCCCGGTGACGTCCCGCAGCTGGAGCAGGACGGGCTGGGCGACGGCCAGCAGCCGGTCCTCGCCCGCGGCGGCGGCGAGCTCGGTGATCCGGGGGCCGAGGATGAACCGGCCCTGCACGTCCCGGGCCAGGAGGCGGTGGCGCTCTAGCGCGACGGCAATACGGTGAGTGGTGGGCCGGGCCAGGCCCGTGGCCTGGACGAGCTGTGCCAGCGTGGCGGGGCCGCTCTCGGCGGCGGCGAGCACGCTCACGGCTTTGTCCAGGACGCCGACTCCGCTAGAGTTGTTCATGTTCTGATACTGCCGTCTCAGCATTTGAGATGCAAGTCAGCTCTGCTCCCCGGGGGGCGCCCCCCGTACCCCCGATGTGCAGGCTGCGAGCCAATCTCAGGTGATTCCTGCACAGTGCGGGCGGCAGTCCGGCAAATCAAAGGAGATGACCCCGATGAGCAGCGCGCCTCGCACGCTCGCGGAGAAGATCTGGGACGCCCACGTGGTGCGCAGCGCCGCTGGCGAGCCCGACCTGCTCTACATCGACCTGCACCTCGTCCACGAGGTCACCAGCCCGCAGGCGTTCGACGGGCTCCGCGCCGCCGGGCGGAAGGTCCGGCGCCCGGACCTTACGATCGCCACCGAGGACCATAACGTCCCGACGACCGGCGTCACCGGCCCGGGGGTGCCGATCTCCGGCCCCGGCTCGCCCATCACCGACCCGGTCTCCAGCATCCAGGTCGCGACCCTGCGCAAGAACGCGGCCGACTTCGGCGTCCGGCTGCACCCGATGGGTGACGCCGGGCAGGGCATCGTCCACGTGATCGGGCCGGAGACGGGGCTGACCCAGCCGGGCCTGACGATCGTCTGCGGCGACTCGCACACCTCGACCCACGGCGCACTGGGCGCGCTGGCCTTCGGCATCGGCACCTCCGAGGTCGAGCACGTGCTCGCGACCCAGACGCTGCCGCAGATCAAGCCCAAGGCGATGGCCATCAACGTCGAGGGCGCCCTGCCCGACGGCGTGACCGCCAAGGACCTGATCCTCGCGATCATCGGGCAGGTCGGCACCGGCGGCGGCCAGGGGCACATCGTGGAGTACCGCGGCGCGGCGATCCGGGCGCTGTCCATGGAGGGGCGGCTCACCGTCTGCAACATGTCGATCGAGTTCGGCGCCCGGGCCGGGCTGATCGCCCCCGACGAGGTCACCTTCGCCTACCTCGCGGGCAAGCCGCATGCCCCCGCCGGGGCCGGCTGGGACGCCGCCCTCGCCTCCTGGCAGGCGCTGGCGACCGACGAGGGGGCGACGTTCGACCACGAGATCACGATCGACGCCACCGCCCTGACCCCCTACGTGACCTGGGGCACGAACCCCGGGCAGGCGCTGCCGCTGTCGTCGGCGGTGCCCGACCCGGCCGCCATGGCCGACGCCGACGATGCCTCGACCGCCGAGCGCGCCATCGCCTACATGGGGCTGACCGCGGGCCAGCCGCTGCGCGACGTGCGGGTCGACACGGTCTTCGTCGGCTCGTGCACCAACGGCCGCCTGTCGGACCTGCGCACCGCCGCCGAGGTGCTGCGCGGGCGCAAGGTCGCCGACGGGGTGCGGATGCTGGTCGTGCCCGGCTCGATGGAGGTCCGCCAGCAGGCCATGGCGGAGGGCCTGGACGCGGTATTCACCGCCGCCGGCGCCGAGTGGCGGTCGGCCGGCTGCTCGATGTGCCTGGGGATGAACCCGGACACGCTCAAGCCGGGCGAGCGGAGCGCGTCTACCTCCAACCGGAACTTCGAGGGCCGTCAGGGCAAGGGCGGCCGCACCCACCTGGTGTCCCCGGCCGTGGCCGCCGCCACCGCCGTCACCGGCCGCCTGACCGCCCCCGCTGACCTCTAGGAGACATCATGGAACCATTCACCACCCACACGGGGCGCGCGGTGCCGCTGCGGCGGACCAACGTCGACACCGACCAGATCATCCCGGCCGAGTACCTCAAGCGGGTCAGCCGTGACGGCTTCGGCGACGGGCTTTTCGCCGCCTGGCGCGAGGACTCGTCGTTCGTGCTCAACCAGTCCCGCTACGACGGGGCGACGATCCTGGTGGCCGGGCTGGACTTCGCCACCGGATCGTCGCGCGAGCACGCCGTCTGGGCGCTCATGGACTACGGCTTCCGGGCGGTGATCGCGCCTCGCTTCGGTGACATCTTCCGTAACAACGCCACCAAGGCAGGGCTGCTGCCCGTGGTCCTGCACGAGAAGACGGTCCTCGTCTTGCAGGAGGCGGCCGAGGAGGAGCCGGCCCCGGAGATCACCGTCGACCTGACCGCCCGCGAAGTGCGCGTCACCGGCGGCGTGCACAACGGAATCGTTGCTCCGTTCGATATCGATGATTACACACGGTGGCGACTGATAGAGGGCCTGGACGACATCGGCCTGACGTTGCGGCACGAAGACGCGATCTCAGCCTTCGAGGCCGGCCGTCCGGGTTGGCTTCCGGTCACTGCCTGAGGTCAACCGGGCTCCCGAACCACCCAGCGGACGTGGCTCGCTGGGTGGTTTGCCCTTTTTTGTTCGATTTTTCGCACCACAAGCGCTCTGAACTGGGCCGACACGGCCGGTAATCTGTGCCAGGGTTATTGTGTGGCGGAGCCCGATCGCCTAATTTCGGGCAGGTAAGGGGTCGAGACCTAGGCGTGCCCTAGTCGGCCTCCCTGGGGGAAAACGCAGGAGAAGAGTTATGAACAAGCGTGATCTGATCGACGCGATCTCGGGCCGGCTTGGTGACAAGAAGTCAGCGACCGAGGCGCTCAACGCTGTCCTCGAGACTATTCAGCAGGCCGTAGCAGAGGGTGACAAGGTCGCCATCACTGGCTTCGGCGTCTTCGAGAAGAGCGAGCGACCGGCCCGTACGGCCCGCAATCCCGCGACCGGCGACCCGATCGAGGTGGCCGCGTCTTCCGTCCCGAAGTTCCGTCCCGGAGCGGACTTCAAGGCACTCGTCAACGAGGCCGGCAAGAAGGCCCCGGCGAGGACGGCCAAGAAGAAGTAGCTCCTATTCGACGGGCGGCGGCACGGGGAATTTGGTCCCTGTGCCGCCGCCCGTCGTCTTGCCCGGCCGGGTTCCCGCAACTGCCCTCAGCCAGCGGCGCCCGATTGTCGCCGCAATGGCGGGAGCCGCCCGCCGAGACGATTGGCGAAGCGATCATGAATTGGTTCTGCTAGGCCGGCGCGCCTGGCTTCGCCAGCGCGGTAGCAATGATCCGGTCGATGAGCTGGGGGAGCGGCAGCCCGGTGGCGGCCCACATCTTCGGGAAGCCGGAGGCGGGGGTCATGCCGGGCATCGTGTTGATCTCGTTGACGAGGACCTCGCCGGCGGTGGTGTAGAAGCAGTCCACCCGGGCCAGCCCCGCCCCGTCGATGGCGTCGAACGCCTGGCAGGCGAGCTGGCGGACGCGCTCGGTGGCGTCGGGCGGGATCGGGGCCGGGATCTGCATCCCGGTGGCCTCGCCGAGGTACTTGGCCTCGAAGTCGTACCAGGCCGAGTGCGGGTCTACCGTGACCTGGCCAGGCAGGCTGGCCTCGGCCGGGCCGCCGTCGATGCCCTCCAGGACCGCGCACTCCACCTCGGCCCCGTCGATGGCCGCCTCCACCAGCACCTTCGTGTCGTGCTGGCGGGCCGCCTCGACGGCTTCCTCCAGGTCCTCCGGGCTCTCCACCCGGGACGTGCCGATGGACGACCCGCCGCGGGCCGGCTTGACGAAGACCGGGTAGCCGAGCTCGGCGATCTCGTCCAGCAGCCGCTTGCGGGCCACGGAGGTCCAGTCGCGGTCCCGCACGACCACGTAGGGGCCGATCGGGATGCCGCGCGCGGTGAACAGGAGCTTCATGTACTCCTTGTCCATGCCGACGGCGCTGGCGAGCACTCCCGCCCCGGCGTAGCGGATGCCCGCCATCTCCAGCAGCCCCTGGATGGTCCCGTCCTCGCCGTAGGTGCCGTGCAGCAGCGGCAGGACGACGTCGACATCGCCGAGGCCGGGCGGCAGCGTGGCCGGCCCGGTGACGATGAGGGCGCTTTCCCCGGCCCCGCTGGTCCGGGGCATGACCGACACGCCCGGCTGGGCGACCGCCTCGACCGAGGGCAGCTCCCCGCCGGCCATGGCGAGCCGGGCCGGGTCGTCGGCCGCCAGTACCCAGCGGCCATCGCGGGCGATGCCGACCGGCACGACGTCGTAGCGGTCCCGGTCGATGGCGCTCAGCACCAGCCCGGCGCTGGCGCAGGAGACCGCGTGCTCCGCGCTGCGCCCGCCGAACACGACCGCCACCCTGGTCTTCCGCTCGCTCACGTACCCACCTCCGCTGTCATCGTGATCCCCCGAATGGTAGTGGGTCACCCCGCCGCACCTGGCTAGGGTGAACGAACGGGGGCCGGATCGGAAATTTCGGCTGGTCGGACGGCTCTGCGGGGCATCGGCTCTCGCCGGACCCGGATGGACCGATTAAAGTGGTGAGGGATAACTTGGCGTTACCCTGGCGTGATCATCTGCTGACGGAGAGCTAAGCGTGTTTGACCTGTCTATCACCAAGCTGCTGTTCCTCGCCGTGATCGCGCTCGTGATCTTCGGGCCAAACGAGCTCCCCCGCCTGGCCCGGCAGGCCGGGCGGGCGCTGCGCGACCTGCGGCAGATCGCCGAGGGGGCCAAGGCGGACCTGCGCGAGGGCCTGGGCCCGGAGTTCCAGGACTTCGAGTTCGAGGACCTGAACCCCAAGCGCTTCGTGCAGAAGCACCTCTTCGAGGAGCCGGCCCCGGAGCCGGCGGAGCAGGACACGGCCGGCGCGATGGTCGCGGCCCAGGACGCCGCCCTAGCCGACGGGACCGCCGGAGCCGGAGCCGCCGCCGTCAGCGCCGCCGCCGAGGGCGGCACCGCCACGGCGGTCGCCGAGACGGCGACCGCGACCGCGGTAGCGGACGACCGGCCGCCCTTCGACCTTGAGGCCACCTGACCGGGCGGCCTCGCCCGCCCTGCGAACCGGGGTCGCCCCCCGGGAGATAACCGCGGCGTCAGCGTGAGCATCCGGCCGGCCAGGCCGCGGCCCTTGGCGGCCAGGCCGCTGGCGATCTTCGCCAGCTCCTGCGCGGACGGCGAGGCCGGGTCGGACAGGACCAGCGGGGTCCCGTTGTCGCCGCCCTCCCGCAGCCGGGTGTCCAGCGGCACCTGGCCCAGCAGCGGGACCGGGGCGCCGGTCAGCGCGGAGAGCCGGGCGGCGACCTCCTCGCCGCCGCCGGACCCGAAGACGTCCATCCGCTCCCCGCAGTGCGGGCAGGCAAGGTAGGACATGTTCTCGATAACGCCCGCGATCCGCTGCCGGGTCTGCTGGGCGATGGACCCGGCCCGCTCGGCGACCTCGGCCGCCGCCAGCTGCGGGGTGGTCACCACGAGGATCTCGGCGTTGGGCAGCAGCTGGGCGACCGAGATGGCCACGTCCCCGGTGCCGGGGGGCAGGTCGAGCAGCAGGAAGTCCAGGTCGCCCCAGTAGAAGTCGGCCAGGAACTGCTGCAGCGCCCGGTGCAGCATCGGGCCGCGCCACACGACCGGCGGGTTGCCGTCGGGCTTGATGCTGCCGATCGAGGCGACCTTCACCTCGTGCCCGGACAGCGGCATGATCATGTCCGCTACCTTCTGGTGACGGCCGGTCACTCCGAGCATGCGCGGGACCGAGTGACCGTAGATGTCGGCGTCGACCACGCCGACCTTGTGGCCCGCCGCCGCCAGCGCGGCGGCCAGGTTCACGGTGACCGAGGACTTGCCGACGCCGCCCTTGCCGCTGGCGACCGCGTAGACGGTCGTGAGCGACGATGGCTGGGCGAACGGGATGACCGGCTCCGCCTTGCCGCCGCGCAGCGAGGTCTGCAGGTCGGCCCGCTGCTGCTCGCTCATCACGTCGAGCTCGACCCGGACGGCGGTGACGCCGGGCAGGGCGGAGACGGCATCGGTGACCCGGGCGGTGATCGTGTCGCGCATCGGGCAGCCGGAGACCGTCAGGTAGACACCTACCTCGACAACGCCGTCGGGCCGGACCGAGACGGACTTCACCATCCCGAGCTCGGTGATGGGCTTGTGGATCTCGGGGTCCTGGACGCCGCCGAGAGCGGCGGTGACCTGCTCGGTCGTGGGGAGCGGGGCGTTCATGCCTTAATGCTATGCGGCCGCGGGGGGACCCGTCTTGCCCGGGGAACCAGGAAGCCCCTGCCGGGCCGGGCCGTCGTCGCGACGCCCGGCCCGCCAGGGGCCCGGGAGATGGCCTAGCGCGGGCTAGGTCAGTGGTGGCTGGTCACCACGGCACCCGAGGTCGGGTTCAGGATGACCGGCTGGTCGTGCGGGGACTTCTTGAAGTTCAGCACGCCGCCAGGGGCGTCCAGGCTGCCGGAGACCGCGTCGAAGGAGTTCGCGATGCGGGTGCCCTTCAGCCAGTTGTCCTCAATGAAGCGGACAACCGAGGCGGTGTCGGTCAGGTTGCTGCTGACGTGGTTCGCCGTGGCGTACGGCGAGATCACGACGAGCGGCAGGCGCTGGCTGTAACCGCAGCGGTCATTGGTGGTGCCCACGGTCTTCGGCACGGTGTTGCAGATGGCCGAGTCGGTGGTGGCATCGGTGGAGCCGCTGATGACGACCGGCGCCTGGTGGTCGTACCAGCCGTCGGAGTCGTCGTAGGTGATCACGATCGCGGTGGAGCTCCAGTACTTGGACTTCTCGATCGAGTTGATCGTGTTGACCAGGAAGGCCTGCTCGTCCAGCGGGTCGGAGTAACCGGGGTGCGCGTCCTGGTACTCGGGGGCCTTCAGGTAGCTGACGGCCGGCAGCGAGGCGCCGCCCTTGCCGTCCAGGGCGTCGGTGAAGTACGACAGGTCGTACTGGTGGTTCGCCTGGTCGGTCTTGCCGATCTCCGACAGCGCACTCGGGGCCGTGTGGCTCGGGTTCGCGGTGGAGGCGTAGTACTCGAACGGGTTGTGGTGCGCCGAGTAGTCGGCCGAGGCGCTGCCGCCGACGTTGGCGTGGCTGGCCCCGCAGGTCGGGCCGGCGCTGGTGGTGGCCGACGGCCCGAAGCCGCCCTGGAACCAGCCCCAGGTGATGTTCTTGGCGTTGAGCAGGTCGCCGATGTTCTGGCCGCTCATCACGCCGAGGGAGCCGGTGCTGGTGCGGTTGCTGTCGGAGCACTCGTCGTAGTACGGGTCGACGTCGCCGAACATCGAGCTGTCGGCGATGGCGCTGGAGGTGCCCGGCTGGTTCGGGGTCGAGCTCCACGACGGGGTCAGCGCCGAGGCGCCCTGGGTGCTACCGGAGATCACGTTGAGCGCGCCCGGGGTGGACGGGCCGAACGTGGTGTCCCAGTTGTTGTCGCTCATGGAGTAGTTCTGCGCGTAGTTCCAGAGCGCGGTGACGGTGTTGCCGTCGTAGTAGTCCATGACGATGCCGGGCTGGCAGACCTCGGGCGCGGAGCAGGCGTCGGACTCGGTCTTCTGGACGAACATGTCCATCCGGCCGCTGTCCACCGCCGCCTCCTCGGCGGCGTACCCGTGGTTCTGGTCCGAGGTCAGCGGCTCGGAGTGCGACAGCCGCGACGGGTTGTACTCGTTCGGGTTGGAGGTCAGCAGCGGGCCGATCGGGCCCTGGCTGGTGATGGTGCTGTAGAGGCCGTTGACGTCCGGCGTGCCCGGCTTGGCCTTGAACGTGGTGCCGTCGGTGTTGGCCGCGTACGGATAGGTGCCGAAGTAGTGGTCGAACGACTCGTTCTCGTCGAAGATCGTCACGACGTGCTGGATCGGCGTGGCGGTCTTCGGCGTCTTGTAGGCGCTGGGGTTGACCTTCGCCGGCGCGTGGTACGCGACGAAGCCGGCCTTGCCGGTGCTGGCGCTGGCCGCCTCGGCGCCGGCGAAAGCGCCGGCGCCCAGGGCGACTACCGCCGCGACGGCGAGGTAGGGCCGAAGCCGCTTGAGCCGGCTCCGGGCTGCTGGGCTGTCGCCCATGTACCCTCCTGAGATTCTGCGGGTCATCTGAATGGGGGCACGCTAGCGCGATCCCAGCCGACAAGCTTTCACGGGCGAATTACGCCGTAACAGGAGTCATCTGGCCAAAAAGCGAACGCCAGATCACAAGTAGGTCATGCGGCGCTTTACGTTAGCAGCGATCGTCCGAAGTAATCGCTGGATCCGGTGACGCCGGGCAGCGCCAGGAAGTACCCTCCGCCGAACGGGCTGATGTAGTCCACCAGCGGCTCGTCGATCAGCCGGGTCTGCACGGCCGCGAACTGCCGCGTCACGTCCTGCTGGAAGCAGGTGAACAGCAGGCCGACGTCGAGGTTGCCCACGTCGTCGATGCCGCGGTCGTAGCTGTAGGAGCGGCGCAGGATCTGGCTGCTGGCGGTGGCGGCCGTGCGCGGGTTGGCCACCCGTATGTGGGCCGTCAGGGGGATGACCTCGCCGGTCGGGTCCTTCGAGTAGTCGGGCGGGGTGCTGATGCCCATCTCGTCCAGGAGGTAGCCGCTGTCGCGGCGGCGGCCGAACATGTTCTCCTGCTCCAGGAGGTCGACCCGGTCCCAGAACTCCACCAGCATCCGGATCAGCCGCACCACGAAGTAGCTGCCGCCCGCCGTCCAGGCGGGCTCGCCCTTCGCCCCGGGCTGCACCCACACGAGCTTGTTCATCTCCGTCGCCGAGGTGACGTCGGGGTTGGCGACGCCGTCCATGAAGCCGAGGAAGTTGCGCGACACCGTCCCGGCCGGGCGCGGCGGGGAGTTGAACCCGTTCATCCGCCAGTTCACCTGCATCCCGCCACGGGTGTAGCGGGCGACGTCGCGCAGCGCGTGCGCCACCGTGTCGGGGCTGCCCGCGCTGAACTGCAGCACCAGGTCACCGCCGGTCTGCGCCGGGTCGAGATCATCGTTCGGGAACGGCGCCATCGGGCCGAGATGGGCCGGCTTGAGGGCGGCCAGCCCGAACCGGTCGTCGAACAGGGGCGAGCCGACCCCGAGGGTCATCGTCAGCCCGTCCGGGGGGACCACCGGGCCGAGGATGCCCGAGTCGGACGGCGGCCCGCTGACGCCGGCCAGCCCCGGCGTCCCGCCGGCGGTGAGGAAGCGCGCCCGGTCGGTGATCGTCTGGAAGAGCTCGGTCAGCTCCGCCTTGCTGGCCGCCGTCACGTCGAACGACGCGACGATCGAGTGCCGTTGCGGCACGGGCAGGATGCCGGCCTGGTACTGGCCGTGGAAGGGCACGGCGGGCAGGGTGCCGTTGGCTGCCGCCGCGCTGGCGGCGACGCTCGGGTCGGCGGGCTGGCCCGCCCGCCCGGCGTAGCCGCCAGCCACGCCGGCCGCGCCGCCGGCGACGACGCCGCCCGCTATGCCGCCGACCAGGCCGCGCAGGAACGACCGGCGGCCCGCGCCCGGCTCGCGCGGCGCCTGCGGGGCCGGGGGGGCGTCAGTCGCGTCAGTCGCGGGAGTGGCCGGGGCCATCCCGGCGACCGCGCTCGCCTCGTCGTCGGGAGCGCCTTGGGAAGTGCCGGGGGTCGCCCCCCCGGACGGGTGCACGTCGGTCATCAGTTCCTCGGCTCGGTGATGGTGGGGATGGGGTCGAGGGCCTGCAGCAGCTCGCCGCAGTCGGCGTCGAGCTGCTGCCGCTCGGCGGTGGTCAGCTTGGCGACCGGGGTCCACTGCCCGCTCGGGCCGCGCTCCTTGAGCAGGTCCGCCTGCAGGCGGCTCTCCCATTCATAGACGGCGGGCAGCCCCTGGTAGCGCGGCGCGATGACCGGCTGGAGGACCTTCAGCAGCTCCCGGTCGCCGTCGATGTTGGCCAGCGTGGTCGCCAGGGTGGTGCCGCTGCCGTAGTCGTCGTGCCCGCTGAGCTGGAACTGCAGTGCGTTCTCGATGATCTCGTGGGTCCGCAGGCCCAGGTCGATCAGCTCGATCTCCTGCTGCGGCCAGCCGGCGAGCAGCGCCGCGACGTCGCTCTTGAGCTTGGGCCCGAAGGGCTTCAGCTCGCTCGCGGGCTGCCCGTGCCACAGCCCGTACTCGATCCGGTAGAACCCGGTCCAGTCGGGGCTGTCAGTCCCGATGGCGTCCGCGCGGCCGTCGATGGCGTCGTCGGCGTCGCCGAAGGCGTCATAGGCCGCCCCCAGCCGCTGGTACTGCAGGTGGGCGGGCAGCCAGTCGCGCTTGGCGGCGGCCAGATGGCCGGCCTGGAGGTCATTGGACAGCGGCGTGACCAGGGTCAGGAGGGTCTTCAGGCTCGCCTCGATATAGCTCTGGTACGTCTTGGCCGGCTGGACCAGGTCGTTGAACGGCGTCCCGAGCTGGGCCGGGGTCCCGGCCGCGTTCCCGGCCACGGTCACGACCGTGCCCAGCATCGGGTCGGTGTCCTGGAACAGGCACCGGAACCGGTACTGGCCGGAGCCGAGGTCGATCCGCATCGGGGTGGTGGTCTGCGGGCCGAAGTCCGCGACCTCGGCGTAGATGCCGCCGGTCTTCGGGTCGGTGAGGTCGATCTCGCCGCCGACGTCGTTGCCGTTCCGGAGCTGGAACGTGGTCCAGCCCGGGCCGGCGTGCCAGGGGCCGCCGCACGTGTCGCTCGTCATCGTGATGAGGTTGGCGGGCTCGGCCGGGCCGCTGCTGCAGGCAGTCAGCCCGGTGCCCAGCGCCACGGCGAGCGCTGCCGTCGTCGCGATCGTCGCGAGCAGGCGAGTGGGTCGCATGGTCATCCAGGGGCTAGGTCACGGGCATGAGGCATAAGTAAGCATAGGCAAGCCTTACTTAATGACCAGGCCTGGCCGCTTTCTCCGCCTAATGTTCACCTGCGGATAACCTGGCATACGCCTATTGACGTGCGATAACCGGGCCGTCCAGGCCCATTGTCGCACCGCCCGCTACGGTGCACTGATGGAGACTGAACACCTGGCGGCCGCCTACCGGCCGCGGCGGAGCATCATGTCGGTCCCGGCCAGCAGCGGGCGGTTCCTGGCCAAGGCCCGCGACCTGGCGGCCGACGAGGTCATGCTCGACCTGGAGGACTCGGTGGCGCCGGGCGCCAAGGCCGACGCGCGCGGCCTGGCCGTGGCGGCCCTCGCCGCCGGCGGCTGGGAAGGCAAGCTCATCGCCGTCCGCGTCAACGGCGCGACCACCCCGTGGGCGTACCAGGACGTGATCGCCGCCGTCGGGGGCGCGCCCGGCGTCGTCGACACGCTCGTCTTGCCCAAGGTGTCCGGGCCGGACCAGGTCGCGTGGCTGGACCTGCTGCTCGGCCAGGTCGAGCAGGCGGCCGGGGTGCCCGTCGGCCGGACCGGGATCGAGGTCCAGGTCGAGGACGCGGCGGGCCTGGCGCGGGTGGAGGCGATCGCCGCCGCGTCGCCCCGCCTGGTGGCCCTGGTGTTCGGGCCGGGCGACTTCATGGCCAGCCTCGGGATGCGCTCGCTGGACATCGGCGGCCAGCCCGCCGGGTACGCCTACGACGCCCATCACTACACGCTGATGCGGCTGCTGGTCGCGGCGCGGGCGGCCGGGCTGCAGGCGATCGACGGCCCCTACGGCCGGATCCATGATCTCGACGGGCTGCGCGCCGCCGCCGGGTCGGTGGCCGCCCTCGGCTTCGACGGCAAGTGGGTGCTCCACCCGGGCCAGGTCGACGTGGTCAACGCGGCCTTCACGCCGTCGCCGGCGGAATACCGGCGGGCGGTGGCGATCCTGGACGCCTACGCGGCGGCGACCACGGGCGAGGGCCGGGGCGCGGTCATGCTCGGCGAGGAGATGATCGACGAGGCGTCCCGCAAGATGGCCCAGCGGATGGCCGCCCTCGGCGCCGCCGCCGGGCTGAAGCCGGAGGACGCCCGCGGCGAGGGCGCGGGCGAAGGCTAGACCGCGCCCCAGCCGCGCAGCGCGTCCAGCAGGCCGTCGGACAGCGGGAGCGCGTCCAGCGCGGCCGGGTCGGCCCACATCGCGTCGTCGGCGTCGTCTCCGGCCGCCAGCCGCCCGCCGGCGATGGTGGCCGCGTAGTCGCGGATGTCCAGTTCGGCGCCGGGCCAGCCAGCGGGCCGGCGCACCGACCCGATGAGCGGCCCCGGGGTCACGACCAGGCCGGTCTCCTCCCGGACCTCGCGCACCAGCGCGCGGGCGTCGCTCTCGCCCGCCTCGATCCGGCCGCCGGGGATCGACCACAGGCCCTTGCCCGGCTCGTGCCCGCGCTGGATGAGCAGCAGCCGCCCGGCGTCGTCCTTGATGACGGCGCCCACGCACGCGATGACCTTGATCTCCACCGCCACAGCGTAGGGCTGGCCCGGCGCTAGTACCATGGCCGCCGTGCGCATCGACCTGCACGTCCACAGCAACGCCTCCGACGGCACCGACCGCCCGGCCGAGGTGGTGCGGCGCGCGGCCGGGGCGGCCCTGGACATCGTCGCCCTCACCGACCACGACACCCAGGCGGGGATGGCACAGGCGCGGGCCGCCCTGCCGTCCGGGCTGACCCTCGTGCCCGGCATGGAGCTGTCGTGCACGGTCGAGGATCAGGCCAGCACGGGCCGCTACCCGGGCCAGCGCAGCGTGCACCTGCTTGCCTTCCTCTTCGACCCCGCTGATTCCGCGCTCGCGGCCGAGACCGCCCGCATCCGCGACGACCGCGTTTACCGGGCTCAGGGCATGGTCGCCCGCCTGCGGGAGCTGGGCGCGGACGTTACCTGGGAGCAGGTCACCCGGATCGCGGGCGACGCGGTCGTCGGCCGCCCGCACATCGCCCGGGCCATGGCCGAGGCCGGGGTGGTGGAAACGCCCCGGGACGCGTTCACGGCCGAGTGGATCGACGACGGGGGCCGCGCGTTCGTGGACCGCTACGCCATCGCGGTGGACCGGGCTGTCGCCCTGGTCCGGGCCGCGGGCGGGGTGGCCGTCCTCGCCCACCCCCGCTCGCCCGGGTACGAGGTGCCCGACGAGGTCATCGCCGCCCTGGCGGCCGCCGGGCTGGCCGGCCTGGAGGTCTACCACCCCGACCATTCCGATTCAGAAAGGGACCGGCTGCTCGCCCTGGCGATGAGCCTCTCGCTGGTGCCCACCGGGGGCAGCGACGATCACGGGTCGTTCAACGACGCGGGGCTTGGCCGCGAGACCACGCCCCCGGAGTCCTACGAGCGCATCCTCGCCCTCGCCACCGGCGACACGCCCGTCCCGGCGGTCCCCCCGGAGGCGGTCCCGCCCCAGGTAGCCCCGCCCGAGGACCTCCCCCCGGACGCGGTTCCGCAGCAGCCGTGAGCGGGTCAGGGGCACAGCCGTGAGCGGGTTGGGGGCACGGCCGTGAGCGGGTTGGGGACATAGGCTGAGTACTGGGCGGCCAGGCCGCTATTGTTTGCGCCATGGATGCTCGGATTGAACTGGTTTCGGCGGCTGACGCTGCTGGCGACGCCGAGGGCGCGGAGGACGTCAAGGACGTCAAGGACGCTGCGGGCACTGACAACACCGCGGACGCCGAGGGCAATGCGGACATCACGGCGGCCGAGGAGGTCAACGCGTGGGTGATCGGCGACGATGAGGAAGTCATCGTGATCGACCCGGGCGAGGACGCCGACGCGGTCATGAGCGTCGTCGGCGAGCGCGAGGTCATCGCGGTGATCTGCACGCACGGGCACCCCGCGCACGTCACGGCCGCGTTCACGGTCGCCGAGCGGGACGAGGCGCCGGTGGCGCTGCACCGGGCCGACCGGCTGCAGTGGCGGATGGCGCACGACGACCAGGAGCCCGAGATCGAGATGGCGCACGCCGGCAAGTTCGAGGTGGCCGACGTGACCCTTGAGGTCATCCACACGCCGGGGCACTCCAACGGCTCGGTGAGCCTGTACTGCCCGGAACTGGCGGCCGTGTTCACCGGCGACGCGCTGCTGGCCACCGGCCCGGCCGGCCACGACGATGACTTCCCCGACTATCCGCGCCAGCTCACCTCGATCGGCGAGCACCTGCTTGACCTGCCAGCCGGGACCCGGGTGCTGCCCGGGCACGGCCCGGAGATCACGATCGCGCTGGCCAGCAAGCGGTTCGATGACTGGGTGACGGGCGGGCCCGGCGAGCCGGAGTAAGGCGCCCGGCGGGAGCCGGGAAGGGCGGGAAACGAAAGATGGGGGGACATGGAGCAGCTCGCTTTCGACGGGATGCCACGGCGGCTGTACTCGTGCACGCCCACGCGGCTGACGACCTGGCTGGACTGCCCGCGCCGGTACCGGATGAACTACCTGGACCGGCCCATCCCCCCGAAGGGGCCGCCGTGGGCGCATAACAGCGTCGGCGCTAGCGTCCACAACGCGCTCGCCGGGTGGTGGCGGCTCCCGCTGCCCCAGCGGTCGCCCGAGGCGGCCGGGGCGCTGCTGGCCCGCGGCTGGATCGGCGAGGGCTTCGCCAGCGCGGAGCAGTCAGACAAGTACCGCGAGTGGGCCCGGCGGCTGGTGGAATCCTACGTCAGCGGCCTCGACCCGGCCGACGAGCCGGTCGGGGTGGAGCGGACGGTCGCCACCCGGACCGAGCTGATCGCCTTCTCCGGGCGCATCGACCGGCTGGACGCGCGCCCCGTCGCCGAGGGTGACGGGGCAGGCGGAACCGAGCTGGTCGTCGTGGACTACAAGACCGGGCGCCATGTGCTGTCGGTGGACGACGCCCGCAGCTCGCTCGCGCTGGCGCTGTACGCGCTGGCCGCGGCCCGGTCGCTGCGCCGCGACTGCCAGCGGGTCGAGCTGCACCACCTGCCGACCGGGCAGGTGCTGGCCTGGGAGCACACCCCGCAGTCGCTGGCCCGCCACCTCGGGCGGGCCGAGGGCATCGCGGCTGAGTGCTCCGACGCCGATGACCAGATGCGGGCAGGCCTCGCGCCCGGCGGCTGGGACGAGGTGTTCCCGCCCCGGCCCGGGCCCTCATGCGGCTGGTGCGACTTCCTCCGCCACTGCGACCAGGGCCGCGCCGCCGCGATCCCTCGCCAGCCCTGGGACGGCCTGGCCCAGCTGTGAGCTCGGCGGCGGCCTGAGGAGCGTCCTGTCGGTCTTTAGGCGTGCCGCGCGGCTCCGTGCCGGGGGACGGCCCGCGCCCCGGTCGGCCTTACCCCGGCCGTCACCGCCAGTCCCGCCCGCAGCACGCAACCCGAAAGCCACAGAAGGACCAGGTCACCGCCGGCCCGCATGATCGACCGGGCAGGGCCTAGCGGCCGTCGGCCGGGACCGGGCTAGAGCGTATGCTGTCGCTCTTCGCCCTGGCCCGTTGCCCCGCCTTGGCGCGTTGCCCCGGCCGGGCGCGTTGCCCCGCCTTGGCCCGTTGCCCCGGCCGGGCCCTGGCAAGGCCGCGGCCCCCAGCGTCGGCCATCCCGGCGCACGCGTCCCTCGCGCCGCGGCATTCGCCCTTTTTCCGGTAAGAAATTACGGTTGGGAAGGATTTCCCACGCCAGGGCGTGGGAAATCCTTCACGATAACCCGGGACGCTGGCCGCCCCATGATCGCCAGGACAGGCCCTAGACCTCCTGGCAGTTCCAGAAGTCGGTCAGGGCGTGGGCGGTGGTCGCTGGCGCTTCGACGGCGGGGGAGTGGGCCGCGCCGGGGATGCACTCGCGGCGCGCGCTGAGCCGGCTCGCCATGTCCTCCTGGGCGCCGGTCGGCCAGGCGTTGTCGTCCTCGCCGTACTGGACGAAGACGGGCAGCTCCAGCTTCGCCAGCTCGGCCGTCCGGTCCGGCGCGGCCAGCATCTGCTCCGCCATCGCGACCAGGCCAGCCGGGCTGTTGCTGAGCATCCGGTCCTGGAGGAACTCCACGATGCGGGCGGGGACGCCCGCGGCCTTGAACTGCGGCCGCATCGACGCGCGCCAGATAGCCTCGACCTTGTCGCGCAGGGCGGCCGGGTCGTCGCGGACGTCATCGACGGCCTTCAGGAAGTAGCGGACCTGAGCGGCGCGGTCGCCCGGCAGGGCCGCTGGCCCCGAGCTCATCAGGGTGAGGGAATCGGGCAGGGCGTCGCCGCTGAGGATCGCCTCGCGCACGACCAGGCCGCCGAACGAGTGGCCGAGCAGGTGGGTCGCCCCGGTCTGGTCTAGCAGGGCCGCCACGTCCCGGCCGAGCTCGGCCAGGTCGTAGGCGGCCGGGTCGTCGGGGCCGGCCGTCTGGTACTGGCCCCGCTGGTCGATGGCGATCACCCGGCGGCCGCCGGCCGCCAGTTCGCCCAGGATCGACAGGAAGTCTTCCTTGCTGCCGGTGTAGCCGGGAACGAGCAGGGCGGTGCCCCGCTCGCAGGCGCCGGTCGCGGGTATCCCCTCCAGGACTGCGAACGAGCCGCGCTCGCAGTCCACGGTCACCCGCCGGACCTCGGCGGGCAGGTCCAGGGAGGTCGGCGTCGACACGGCTAGACGGGCGCCTGGAATATCGCGGCCGGGACCCCCGGCGCGGCGTGCATGGCGACCGGCGCCGACGCGGTCAGCGGCCTCGCCGGCGGGAGGTCGTCGTCCTCGTCGTCGTCGAAGTCCGGGTAGTCCCGGGCCGGGTTGCCGCGCGCGTTCCGGCTGCGGCCCGCGCTATCGCGCCCGGCCCCGTCGCGGCTGGTGCCGCCACGGGCGGTCCGGCTGCGATCGGCGCTACCGCGATCGGCATTACCGCGGCCGCCGCGATCGGCACGGCCGTCGGGAGCGTCGTCACGAGTGCTGTCATCACCAGCAGTGTCCTCGCGAGCAGTGCCGTTACGAGCAGTGCCGTTACGGGTGCTGCCGTCACCGGTCATGTCGCCGCGAGCAGTGCCGTTACGAGCACTGTCATCACGAGCAGTGCCGTTACGAGCAGTGCCGTTACGGGTGCTGCCGTCACCGG
>DATBEM010000258.1:0-3624 GCA_036276115.1 Trebonia sp. | reverse complement strand
GGGATCGAGGACTGGCTCCGCGAGGCCCTGGCCCCCTGAACAGCTCCCGGGCCAGCCCGGCACGATAACAGCAAGATGCGCCGCGGCGGCCCGAGCCACTGCCCGCCCGGGACTAGCGGCCCGCCCGGGACTAGCGGCCCGTCCGGGGCTAGCGGCCTGTCCGGGACTAGCGGTCCGGCCCGATGCTAGAGCGCGGGCAGCGACTGCCCGCCGAGGTCGGCCTGCCCGCTGGCGGCCAGCCAGGCCACGGCCTCGCGCAGCGCGCCGAGGGCGGTGTAGCGGGGCGCGTACCCCAGCATCTCGCGGGCGCGGGCGATGCTGGCGGTGATGCTGCGGGCGGTGTGCTCGCGGGTCACCTCGGCTGCCCCAGCCCCGGCCCGCCGCGCGAACTCGTCCCAGCCGACGAAGTCCAGGTTCGCCTCGCGGCCGAACCACTGCGCGACCCCGGCCGCCAGTCCCCGCTGCGTCATCGCCTGCTCGGCCACCACGTGGAAGCTGCGGCCGACCGCGGCCGGGGCCGACAGGGCCCGCTCGAACGCCTGGGCCACGTCGTCGGCATGCACGTGGTGCAGGACGCCGAGCCCGTTATCGGGCAGCGCCAGCGGCTGGCCCGCGGCCAGGAGCTTCCACGTGGCCGGGTCGAGGTTGCCGGCCGGGGTGATGACCTGCCAGCCCGGCCCGCTGATGTGACCCGGGTGCAAGATCACGGACGGCACCCCGCCCGCCGCCGTCTCGGCCTGCAGCAGCGCCTCGATCTCGGCCTTGCCGGTCCCGTACTCGCCGTAGGCGGTGCGCGGCTCGTCCTCGGTCACCGGCACCCGCAGCGCGCGGCCGTGCACCCAGATCGTCCCGCAGTGCACCAGCAGCGGCCGGGCCGGGCGCAGCGCCGCGACCAGCTGCCGGGCGGACGCGGCGGTGAAGCAGATGAGGTCGATGACCACGTCCGCCCCCAGCGCCGCGATCCGCGCGCCGAACCCGCCCGCCGCGTCCTGCGCCGCCCGGTCCGCCGTCACCCGGGTCACCGCGTCCCACTGCGCCCCGCCGTGATACGGTCCCCGGGCCCCGCGGCTGACCGCGATCACCTCATGCCCGCCATCCACCAGCCGGGGCACCAGGTAGGTCCCGATGTGCCCGGTCGCCCCGATCACCACCACGCGGCTCATGAGACCTCCTCGCTAGCGCTCGTCGGCCGCATTCGCGGACGCGCAGTGCTTACTGGTTCGCTCGCAAGCTCACTCACTGGTGCGCCCGTCCTCTCCCGCAGCTCGCCCCCCGCCCCCGCAATCGTCGCATATGGCGTGCCGCCCGGTTGCGCGTAGCCGCCGGGGCCGGGCCGGGGCAACCCGGTCTCGTTATATGCCTTGACAGGCATATAACTGACGGGGCATGCTTGAGGCATGGCGACGAGCGCGACGATCGAGGTGCTGGGCGAGCCGAGGCGGCGACAGATCCTCGACGCGCTGCGCGCGGGGGAGCGGCCGGTGCAGGAGCTGGCCCGGCAGCTCGGGCTCAGCCAGCCGGCGGTGTCCAAGCACCTGCGCGTGCTGCGCGACGCCGGGCTGGTCACGGTGCGGCCGGACGCGCAGCGGCGGCTGTACCGGCTGCGCCCGGAGCCGCTGATCGAGCTCGACCAGTGGCTGGAGCCCTACCGGCAGCTGTGGCGGGCCAGCCTCGACAAGCTCGCGGCCCACCTGGAGCAGCCCACCGACGACAGGCCGCCAGCCGGCGGCGAGAGGACGGATCCATGACCGAGGTCACCTTGCTGCGGGCCGGGATGCGGCCCGTGCTGAAGTTCGAGCGCCACCTGGCCAGCGACATCGACGCGACCTGGCGGGCCGTCACCGACCCGGCCGAGATGCGCGCCTGGTTCCCCACCCGGATCGAGATCGAGGGCGGCCAGTGGGCGCCCGGCGCCCGGCTGACCCACCACTTCGACGGGCACGACATCGACCCGCTGCCCGGCACCGTCCTGGCGTGGGAGCCGCCGCGCCGGGCCCGCTTCACCTGGGGCGAGGACACGATCGGGTTCGAGCTCTCCCCGGCCCCCGATGGCGGCACCGTCTTCGTCCTCACCGAGGAACTGAGCGCCAGCGCCGCCGCCCGCAACGCGGCCGGCTGGGAGGCCTGCCTCGACGCCCTCCAGCACGGGAGCGCCCGTGAGGAGTGGACGGCCCGCTTCGACCGCTACGCCGCCGAGCTGCGGCCCGTCCTCGGCCACCAGGACGGCCCGCCCGCCGGCTACCACGACCCCGCAGGCTGAGCCGGGGCCCGTTATCGTCGGCCTCATGGGAAGCGCGGGCGAGGCCGGGCCGGTGCTGGCGGATTTCATGGCCGCCGTTGGCGCGGTGCTGCCGCTGGCGGCCCTGTGGGCCCACGGGTCGCTGGCCCTAGGGGATTACCAGCCCGGGCGCAGCGACCTGGACCTGGTCGCGCTCATCGAGGCGGCCCCGGCCCCCGGGCAGGAGCACGACCTGGCCCGGATGCACGAGGCGCTCCAGGCCCGGCAGCCGCTGGCGGACAAGCTGCACTGCTCCTACGTCGTCCGGGCGCAGGCCGGCGACCCGGGGCGCGATCACCTCACCTGGGCGCACCGGCAGCTGTTCGAGCGGCCGGTGTCGCCCGTCACCCGCCGGGAGCTGCACCAGGGCGGCGTGGCCCTGCTCGGGCCCGCGCCCGCCACCGTGATCCCGGCTGTCAGCGACGCCGAGCTGGCGGACTTCGTGCGGGCCGACCTGCGGGACTTCTGGTACCCCCATACCGCCATGGACGACATCTGGCGGGAAGACATCTGGGTCGACCTGGGCCTGCTGACCTTCGCCCGGGCGGCGGTCACCCTGCGCGACGGGCGGCTCATCACCAAGCGGGCGGCCCTCGACGTGCTGGCGGACATGCAGGCCCCGCCCGGCGTGGTCCGCGATATCTACCAGCGCCGGTACGCGGACCCGGCCCCGATCACGCCGCAGTGGCGGGAGAGCCGGGGGGAACTGGCCCGGGCCTACCTCCGGGCGCGGATTCCGGGGCTGACCGGGCCTCGGTGAGCCGCAGCGCCTCGGCCGCGTTGCGCTGGGCTCGCTGCTGGGAACGGGGAACGATGACCCAGCCGTTCAGGCTCATGAACAGGCCATCCAGGATGCCGGCGATCCCCTCTGCCCGCTCGCCGTTCGAGGTGCCCGCGATGATCGCCACGAGGCCGGCGGCGGCATAGGCCGGGCCGGCGATGCGCAGGCTCCAGGTCAGCCACCGCAGCGAACGCGGGGACAGGACCTCGGGGTTCAGCATCCGGCGGGCGAGCCCCCGGCACGGCCGGGTCGAGGGCCGGGCTGCGCGCCTTCCGGCCTTGCATCACCGCCTGCCTGACCAGCATCCGGTCATTCCAGCCGAGCCCGTACTCCCGCGCGAGCCATCCCTCGGTCCCGTGCCGGGGCTGGCTCCCCGGCCTGCCCCGGTGCAGCGCCCAGAAGCCGTACAGCGGCAGGCACACGCCGGGCGGTGTTCATCTTGCGCGAGGCGTTCGGCTACGGCTACCCCGACATCGCCCGGATCACCGGCAAGGCCGAGGCGAACTGCCGCCAGGTCTTCGCTCGCGCCCGCCGCCGCGTCGCCGCCGGAACCGGCGACGGGACT
>DATBEM010000257.1:0-14420 GCA_036276115.1 Trebonia sp. | reverse complement strand
CGAGGATCTCCCGCAGCCGGTCGTGGACGGCCTCCAGGACGGGCGGGTGCTCGTCCAGGGGCCGGTCCCGCAGCGCCGCCAGCCCGGCGACGGCGTCGTCGACCCGGGGGTCGCCGGTGCTATCGGCCCCGGGAACGGCGCGTTCGGTATCCATGAAGTTGATTGTGCCTTACGTCTGCTAGCCTCCGCGTGAGCGTCACCGTTCACGGGGGACTTCGCCAGGAGGGAGCCAGCCATGCACACGGCCCAGGAGTGCCAGGAGGCGCTGCGGAAGCTAGCCGGGCGGCTTTCCGAGCTGACTCCCCAGGAGCGCCAGGAGTACTTCGGCAACCGGTCGATGAGCGTGACCGTCCCCGACCTCGGCCTCACCTTCGTCACCCTGCTCGGCTCGGGCGCCGACCCGGTCCGCCTCGCCGGCCCGGGCGACCCGCCGGCCGACATGCGGCTGACCGCCAGCAGCGACGACGTCATCTCGCTGACCGAGCAGCCGATGAATGTCGCCCGGGCCTGGATGACCGGCAAGATCAAGATCGAGGCGAGCATGAAGGACCTGTTCCGGCTGCGCCGCCTGCTGTGAGCACCGCCCGGCGGCAGGAGGCCCGGTCAGCCGATCAGGTCATCGCCCGGGGGCATGGCCGCCAGCTCCCGGGCGGCCGCGTGGCGGCGAGGGCGGGGGGAGAACACGACCAGGGCCGCGAGGGCGAGCGCGGCGACGGCCGCGGCCGCGGTGGAGGCCAGCGCCCAGGCCAGGACGCGGGCGCCGTCCCGGTGGGTGACGACGATCGGGGCCGGGGAGCGCGCCAGCCGGGTGCCGGGGCCGGCCGTCGGCGACAGGCCCGGGATCTGCGCCGTGCCCGGCAGCGGCGGGCCGCCGAAGTCGCCGCCGTCGCCGGAGACGGCGCCACCGTAGCGGAGCCGGATGCCGACGGCGAGCCTGCCCAGTCCGCCGTCGGCGGGGAAGCCCCGGACCGCCAGCACCCGGACGACCGGGGCGACGCTGGCCGCGGGCACGGGCGCGCCCGCGGCCGCGCGCGGAGCCGTCCCGGCCAGCGCGGCCGCCAGGACGACGGCGGTCAGCACTGGAACTCCGGGTCGGCGCAGTCCACCGCGCCGGGCCGCGACAGCGGGGCGGCGACGGCGGCGGCGATCGGGGCGGCGGCCGCGAACGCCCCCGGCCCGGGCTGGGCCTCGGGGCGGGCGGGGCGGCCGTCGGCGTAGCCGGAGACCGCGAGGATGACGTAGGGGCCGGCCACCCGCCGCACCAGGAACTGGCGGCCCGGGTCGCCGAACCGCGCGGCGGCGGTGCCGGGCAGCGGGAGCGCGTTCAGCACGGTCGCGGGGTACGAGGGCGGCGGCAGGACGGCGGCGAACTGGCCGGCGGCGGTGTCATCGGGGAACGCGAGGACCCCGACGGTGTAGACGGTGCCGCCGGGCTCGTCGGCATAGGTCGCGCGCAGCCCTCCCTGGCAGCCGAGGCTGGCCGCCGTCGCCTGCAACGGGCCGTCGAGCGCGCCCATGCAGTCGTCGCCCGCGCCGATGCCGAGCCGGGTCGCGGTCCCGGGGGCGCCCGCGGCGGTGGCGTAGCCAACAGCGGCCGGGAACACCTGGCCGAGAGGCAGCCGCTCCCAGCGCTGGGCGACCGCGGTCCGCTCGGCCTGGTCGAGCTCAGCCGCCGACGGGCCGCGGGCCGCCTGCACGTGGGCGCTGCGGGCGGCCTGGACGGCGAGCCCGAGGCTGGCGGCGGCGATGACCGCGCACGCGGCCGTCAGTGCTGCGCGCCTGCGGGTCACAGTGCGAGGGTAGCTGACCGGCGCGGGCGCCGGTAGGCCATCATGGGGCGCATGGGTGAACTGATCTTGCTCCGGCACGGCCAGACCACGTGGAGCGTGGCGGGCAAGCACACCGGGCGGACCGACATCCCGCTCACGGCCGACGGGGAGGCCGGCGCGACGGCCCTGGCGCCGCTGTTCGCCCGCCGGGCGGCCGCCGGGCACAAGCTCGTCGCGGTGCTCACCTCGCCCGCCGCCCGGGCGGTCCGCACGGCGCAGCTGGCCGGGCTGGGCGGCCCGGACGGCCCCAGCCCGGTCACCGGCTCGTCCCCCGAGGCCGACCCCGACCTGTGGGAGTGGGACTACGGCGGCTACGAGGGGCTGACGACCCCGCAGATCCAGCAGGACCGGCCCGGCTGGTACCTGTGGAACCACGGCGTGATCCCGGGCGAGGGCGACTCCCCGGGCGAGACCCTGGACGAGGTCGGCGCGCGGGCTGACCGGGTGCTGGCCCGCGCCCGCCTGCGGCTGGGCGACGGCGACGTCGCCCTCGTCGCCCACGGCCACGTGCTGCGGGTCCTGACGGCCCGCTACCTGGGCCTGCCCCCGCAGGAGGGCAGGCTGTTCCGCCTGGACACCGGCACGATCTCCACCCTCGGGGCCGAGCACGGCGAGCCCGTCGTCTTGACCTGGAACGTCCCGCCCCGCTAACCGGGGACGCGGCGCCAACTGGAGGCACAGCGCTAGCCGGAGGCACAGCACTAGCCGCGTCAGGCCGGGCTGGTGCTCGCATCGGCGTGGGTCTCCTCGCGCACCCAGGCCAGGTAGGCGGCGGCGCCCGCCGCGACCGGGAGGGCGATGACTTCCGGCTCGTCGTAGGAATGGCGCTCGGCGATGAACGCGATCAGCGGAGCGCAGCGGTCGGCGGTCGTCTTGAGGTAGACGACCCACTCCTCGGCCCGCTCGACCTCCTCGTCCCACCAGAACGTGGACGCCACCGGCCCGGCGACCTGACCGCCAGCCGCCAGCCGCGCCTCGACCGCGGCCCGGGCGATGTCCATCGCCTCGGCCCGCGAGTCGGTCGTCGTCTGCACCTGGAGGAACCCGGTCCCCGCTTGGTTCTCAGCCCCGTTTACGGCCATGGTCACTGATAGTACGCGCCGAAGGACCGATTGCGCAGGAAAGCCGGCGGAGCGCAACCACGCACGTTGCCCGGTGATTAGACCGTGGCACTGTCTTTACCGTAATGGTGTCGTGTTGCCCGCATCATGATCGAATGGACAGGAAGCGGGCAGCGTGACGGCACCACCGGGACCAGGGACTTCGGAGGAACCGCGCAAGCGCGAGCTGCGGCCCTTCCCGGCCATCGATCCCGAGCCGGACCGGCGGCTGTCGTGGCGGGGCGCCGCCAAGGCCGCGATCGCGCTCGGGGTCGCCTGCGTGGTCGTGGCGGCCGTGGTCGTCGGCATCCGGCTCGCCAGCGGCGGCAGCGGGAAGGCCAAGCACCCGGCGGCGCCGGCGGCGGCCCGCTTCAGCGACGGCAACGGGCAGATCGTCTTCATGGAGGAGCCGAGCGGGTCGCTCGGCACCGCCGGCCCCGACGGCAGCCACGCGGCCGCCGCCCCCGGGCTGGCCGGGATGATCGGCAATGACCTCCCGGTCGCCTCCCCCGACGGGCGCTACCTCATCAACGAGGAGGCCCAGCTGGTCACGATGGGCGCCCACGGCCCGGCCAAGGTGACCCAGGTCGAGCTGCCGATCGAGGCGGCCGCGATGGGGACCTCGGGCGCCCAGGGGATCGCGGGCTCCGACGTCTGGCTGCCGCCCAGCTTCGCCGACGGGGGCCGGTACCTCGCGGTCAGCGAGTGCGACCCCGTCCCGCTGGTGGCGGGAACCAACCCCTACGAGTCCTGGGCTTCCTGGCTGATCCCGCTCGCGGGCGGCAAGCCCAGCTCCCTGGGCATCGTCACCATCGGGACAGGCGATCCGGCCGCCGAGGCGATGGTGGACGTGGCGCCGGCCAGCGTCGCCGCCGCCCGCGGCCAGGTCACGTGCGACGGGGCGGGAGTGCCGTCCGGCGCGATCGTCCTCGCCGCCCCCGGCCAGCGGGCCAAGACCGTGGTCACGGCGGCGGCGCTGGTCCGCGCGGCCGGCTGGAAGGCGGGCACCCCGGTTGACGTGTACCCGCAGCCGAGCCCGGACGGCCGCCGGATCCTGGTCGGGCTCTCCGCCCGGCCCAGCACGCCCGGCGGCCCGAGCCCGCACGAGTCAGCGACCCTGCTGGTCAGCGCGAGCGGCAAGGACATCACGGCGCTCGACATCCCCGAGCTGTCGCAGGTGATCGCCTGGTCGCCCGACAGCACCAAGATCGCGAGCTGCTCCGCGGCCAAGGACGCCGCGTCCACCGTCTCGGTGCTGCCGGTCCCGGCCTCGGGGGCGACATCGCCGGCCGGCACCACGATCACGCTGCCGGGGCACGCGGACGTGTTCTGCGACCAGCTGCTGTGGTCGCCCGACGGGACGCAGCTCGCCTACTCGGCCGACGCGACCTTCGGCGGCCTCACCCAGGCCGACGACAAGCAGCACGGCTGGACGATCATCGACCTGCGCAGCGGGCAGGTCCACGACGTGAAGGCCCCCGGGCAGCCGGCGGCGTGGGTGGCGGGCACGCCCGGCGGCGCGTCGTGACGCCGCCGGTCGCCCGCGGCCGCGCGCCGTGGGCCCGGCGGGGGACTGACGTCCCGTGCTGGGTCAAAAGAACGCCAGGCAGGCCGGGGGCCGGCCGGGGCGGGCGGCCCGTGACGGGCAGGAAGGGCAGCGCGTGAGCATAGCGATGGAGGCGCCGCCGGCGACGGCGACGCCGACGCCCGCGGTCCGGTGCGAGAGCCTGGTGCACGTATTCGGCACCCCCGGCAACGAGGTCGCCGCGCTGCGCGGGGTTGACCTGGTCATCGAGCCGGGCGAGATGGTCGCGCTGCTCGGGCCGTCCGGCGCGGGCAAGACCACCCTCTTGTGGCACCTGGCGGGACTGCTCAAGCCGACCGCGGGGACGGTCGAGATCAACGGCAGCCCGCTGTCGGCGCTCGGCGGGCGGGCGCTGACGAGCCTGCGGCTGCGGGAGATCGGGCTGCTGCTGCAGAACCCGGCCAGCAACCTGTTCCCCAGCCGGACCGCGCTCGGGAACATGCTGTTCGCCCAGTCACCGACGCGCCGCACGCGGGCGGTCAAGCGCAAGCGGGCGCTGGCCCTGCTGGACCGGGTCGGCCTGGCCGACGCCGCGGGCCGGGTGGCCGGGCTGATGTCCGGGGGCGAGCAGCAGCGGCTGGCGCTGGCGGTGGCCCTCGCCAACGGGCCCAAGCTGCTGCTGGCGGACGAGCCGACCAGCCAGCTCGACCCCGCCTCGGCGGCGGACGTGATCGAGCTCATCCAGGCGGCCAACGCCAGCCTCGGCACCACCGTCGTCGCGGTCACCCACGACGCGGAGGTCGCGGCGGCGCTCGGCCGCACGATCACGATCCGCGACGGGCGGGTCGGGTCGGCCGGGCACGCGGGACGGGAGTTCATCGTGGTCGGGAAGGACGGGACCCTCACGCTGCCGGGCGACCTGCTCGATGAGTTCCCGGCCGGGTCGCTGGCGGAGGCGATCCGGTGCGAGGACGGCGGGGTGCTGCTGCGACGGGTCGACCCGGGCAACCTCGGGCCAGCGGACGAGGAGGCACTGTGAGCGAGCCCGCGAGCGAGCCCATGAGCACAGTGCATCCGCGAACGCGGCCGACGAGCGCCAGCGAGGAGGGCACGTGAGCGGGCTGTGGCAGTTCTTCCTGGGGCTGCGCCAGCGGGCCGGGGTGTCGATCGGGATCTTGCTCGTCGCCGTCGTGGCGGCGGCGGCGGGGACCCTCGGGCCGGCCTACGACGCGGCCGCCCGCACCTCGATCCTGCAAGACGGCCTCCACGACCAGGTGCCCATCGCGCGGGCGATCGAGGCGACCACCGGCGGCTCGGTCATCCAGCTCGCGAGCGGGCTGGCGACGGCTGAGGCCCAGGTCCTCGACCCGCACCTAGGCGGCCGGGCCACTGCCAGCCGGCTGTTCCTGCCCCCGGTCGAGGCGGTGCTGGGGCAGGTGCCGCCGCCGAAGGTGGCCGAGCCGACCGGAACCCAGGTGCACGACGTGCCGCTGGCCTCGCGGACCGGCATCTGCGCGCACCTGCGGCTGACGGCCGGGACCTGCCCGGCTGCCCGCGACCAGGTCCTGGTGTCGGCCGCCTACGCCACCGCGGCGCACGTGGCCACGGGCGGCACCATCGACACCGGGCGCACCGGGTACGGGACGCTGCACGTCACCGGGGAGTACGCGCTCCCGTCGGCGGCCGAGCTCGCGAACGACCCCTACTGGCTCGGGGCGCAGTGCGACGACTTCTCGGGCCCGTGCGCGTCCGGCGCCAACGACGTCAACGGCCCCTCCGTCAAGACCTTCGACGCGCTGTTCACCCCGGTCGCGACGTTCGACCAGGCGCCGGACACCATTCAGGGCGCCGCCACGGTGGTGCTCGCCCTCAACCCCGACGGCGTCCGCTCGGGCGACCTCGGCAACCTGTCGGCGGCAGTCGGGGAGCTCACCAACGACCAGACCCTGTCGTCGGACAACATCAGCGTCACGTCCTCCATCCCGGTGCTCACCGCGCAGGTGACCAGCGACTGGGGATCGCTGGACGTGCCCGTGCTGGTGATCAGCCTGCAGTTGCTGCTGCTGGCGTGGCTGCTGCTGTTCCTGATCGCGACCGACGCGGCCGAGGCACGCGCGCCGGAGGTGGCGCTGGCGAAGCTGCGCGGGTACGGGGGCGTGCGGACGGTGGCGTTCGGGATCTCCGAGCCCGCGATCTTGCTGCTCATCAGCTTCCCGGCCGGGGCGCTGACGGGCTGGGGGCTGACGGCCGGGCTGGCTCGCGTCCTGCTGCGCCCGGGCACCCCGGCTGACCTGACGCCGCTGGCCATCGGCGCGGCGGCGCTGTCCACCCTCGGCGGGCTGGCGGCAGTGCTCATCGCCGCCCGCAACACCCTGCGGCGGCCGGTGACGGCCCAGTGGCAGCGGACCGCGCGCGACGCCACCAAGCGCGGCTGGGTGCTCGACGGCATCCTGCTCACCGGCGCGGTCGCGGGCCTGGCCGAGCTGCTGGCGGGCGGGAACGTCAGCTCGGCCCGCAGCGGGTCGCTCGGCCTGCTCGTGCCCGGCCTGCTCGGCCTCGCGGTCGCCGTCGTCGCCTCCCGGCTGCTGCCCGCCGCGTGCGCGGCCCTGTTCCGGCGGACGCGGCGGCACGGCGGGACCGGCCTGTTCCTGGCCGTGCGGCACATCGCCCGGCGGCCCGGCGGCACCCGCACCACCATCGTCTTGACCGCCTCGTTCGCGCTGGCCACGTTCGCGATCGCCGCGTACTTCGTGCAGCAGGGCAACATCGCCCGGGTCGCGCAGGCGCAGAACGGGGCGGCCGGGGTGATGGTCGTCACCGCGCCGCCCGGGCAGGACCTCGCCACGATCGTCGGCCGGGCCGACCCCAGCGGCACCCAGGCCACCGTGGTCGACCGCTACACCGGGACGTCCGACGGCTCGCAGCTGCTGGCCGTCAACCCGGCCCAGTGGGCGCGGATCGCGCAGTGGGCGCCCGGCTTCTACGACGGGAGCACCGCTGGCCTGGCCAAGCAGCTCGAGCCGTTCCCGCCGTCGACCGTGGTGCTGCCGGCCAGGGCGACGGCGGTCCGGCTCACCGCGGCCGGCATCCGCAATGCCCCGCCCGGCGCCACCGCGACGCTGTGGATGATCGAGCGCGGCTCGACCTCGGGCGGGCAGACCTCGGTCAGCCTCGGCCCGCTGCGCGACGGGACGCTGGCGGCGCAGCTGTCAGACTGCCCGTGCGACATCACGATGCTCAGCCTCGACTCCGACGACGTGCTCGCCAAGACGTACTCCGGCAGCGTCACCCTGTCGGCGCTGGCCACCCAGGCCGGGTCCGGCCCGTGGACGCCGGTCACCCCTGGCCTCAGCCGCGTCACCGGGTGGGGGGCGGGATCGGAGTTCTCCGAGGGCTGCCAGAGCGCTGGCTCCGTCAGCGCCCCCGACAGCGCGCTCGCCTGGTCCTGGACCTGGGGCGGGGCGTGCAGCCCGGCCCTGAACCGCAGGGACCTCCCGTCGCCGGTGCCGGCCCTGGCCGCCACCGGGCTGACCCAGTCCACCGGGAGCACCTACGACACCCTCGGCCTGGACGGGCAGAACCTCGCCACCCAGCCGATCGCGCTTGCCGCCGCCGTCCCCGGCTCGCCGTCCTCCGGGATCGTCGTCAGCCGGGCCTACGCGCAGCTGGCGGCCGACTACATCTCCAGCGGGTTCGCCCAGGAGGAGGTGTGGACCGCGCCGGGGGCGCTCGCCTCGGTTCGCTCGAAGCTGGAGGCGGCCGGGGTGCAGGTCGCCTCGACCACCACCACCGCCGACATCGAGTCGGTCCTGTCCCGGCAGGGGCCGGCCCTGGCCAGCGTGCTGTTCCTGGCCGCGGCCGCGGCCGCCGCGCTGCTGGCCGGGGGCGCGGCCGTGCTCGCCCTCTACCAGGCCGGGCGCCGGCGGCGGCTAGAGTACGCGGCCCTGCTGGCCGGGCGGGTGCCGCGGCGGGCGCTGCGCGCGTCGGTGCTGATCGAGCAGGCGGTCGTGCTCGGCTTCGGCATCATCGCGGGCGTCGTCGCCGGCATCGTGGCGGCGATCATCGTCTTGCGCAACGTGCCGGAGTTCGCGACCCCGCCGGCATCGCCGCCGCTGGTCTACAACCCGCCCGCCGTCTCGGTCGCGGTGCCGCTGGTGGTCGTCATCGCGGTGCTGGCGGCCGCCGCCATCTTCGCCGCGCTCGCCGTCATCCGGGCCGCGCGGCCCGAACTGCTCAGGCAAGGACAGGCATGACCATCGACGAGGCACGGGACGTGCCGCTGCTGGAGGCGTCCGGACTGCGGGTGGAGCGCGGCGGGCGGGTGCTGTTCTCCGCGATCGACGTGACCGCCCGGCCCGGGGACCGGATCGCGGTCACCGGGCCGTCCGGCACCGGCAAGACGAGCCTGCTGTCGGTGCTGGCCGGGCTGGGCGCGCCCGCCGCCGGGTCGGTCCGGCGGGCCGGGGTCGCCGTCACCGCCGGGCGGCTGCCGGACCGCACGTCGGCCGTGCTGCAGGGCTTCGGCCTGGTATCCCTGCTGACGGCGGCCGAGAACGTGGAGATCGGGCTGCGCTCGGCCGGGATGCCGCCGCGGGCCGCCATCGCGGCGGCGAACGAGGCGCTGACTGACCTGGGGCTCGGGGAGCACGCCGACCACCTGGTGCAGGAGCTGTCGGGCGGCCAGCAGCAGCGGGTCGCGGTGGCACGGGCGCTGGCATCCCGGCCGCAGCTGCTGATCGCGGACGAGCCGACCGCCGAGCAGGACGCGGTGACCCGCGAGCTGGTCCTGGCGCGGATGTTCGCGGTGGCGGCCGGCGGGGGCGCGATCATCCTGGCGACCCACGACCCGGAAGTGTCGGCCCGCTGCGACCAGGTCGTGAGCCTGGCCCGGCACCTCCCCACCCACGCGTAACCCGGGCGGAGCGGCGATACTCGTGTGCCGGGTGGGCAACGGGACGGTAACATCGTGTTCGGGCTTCGGGCCGGTCCGGGGCGGTGCGCGGTTACCGCCGCAAGCAATACTGAGGGGGCTTACGTGGTTACGCAGGCGACTCGGCTGACTGATGTTCGATATGACATTCGAGGGCCGGTGCTGCGGCGAGCCCGGGAGCTTGAGGCCCAGGGGCACGACATCATCAAGCTCAACATCGGCAACCCGGCCCCGTTCGGGCTGTTCTCGCCCGATGCCGTCCTGGCGCACGTGACCGAGGCCATCGCCGGGTCGCAGGGGTACTCCGACGCGCGCGGGATCCTGGAGGCGCGGGAGGCGGTCGCGCGGTACTACGGGCGGCGCGGGGTGCCGGGGGTGCGGGTGGACAACACCTACCTCGGCAACGGGGTGTCCGAGCTGATCGTGATGTCGCTGCAGGCCCTGCTCAACCCGGGCGACGAGGTGCTCGTGCCCAGCCCGGACTACCCGCTGTGGACCGGGGCGGTGACGCTGTGCGGCGGGCGGGCGGTGCACTACCGGTGCGCGGAGGACCAGGACTGGAACCCGGACGTGGAGCACGTCGAGTCCCTGGTCACGGCCAAGACCCGGGCGCTGGTCATCATCAACCCGAACAACCCGACCGGGGCGGTCTACTCGCGCGAGACGCTCCTGGCGCTGCTTGAGGTCGCCCGGCGGCACGACCTGCTGGTGCTGGCGGACGAGATCTACGACCAGATCGTCTACGACGGCGCGGTCCACCACCACGTCGCGGCGCTGGCCCCCGACCTGCCGATCCTCACCCTGGGGGGCATGTCGAAGACGTACCGGCTGGCCGGGTTCCGCTCGGGCTGGCTGGTGGTGACCGGGCCGCGCGAGCCGGTCGCCGAGTACCTGGAGGGCCTGGAACTGCTGGGCAACATGCGGATGTGCCCCAACGTCCCGGCCCAGCACGCCATCCCGGCCGCCCTCGACGGCGGGATCGACATTACCCCGCTGCTATTGCCGGGCGGGCGGCTGCGCGACCAGCGCGACCGGGCCTGGGAGATGCTGACCTCCATCCCGGGGGTGGACTGCTATAAGCCGGCCGGGGCGCTGTACCTGTTCCCCCGGCTGGACCCGGAGGTCCACAAGATCTCCGATGACCAGAAGATGTGCATTGACTTCCTGGAGCAGCAGCACGTCCTGCTGACCCACGGGACCGGCTTCAACCTCCCGTCCACCGACCACGTGCGGGTCGTGTTCCTGGCCCCGGTCGAGGTGCTGGGCGAGGCAGTCGGCCGGCTGGCCGGGTTCCTGGCGGGCTACCAGCAGTAGGCTGCCCGCCCCGTCCGGCCCCATGAGGGGCGGCCGGTAGAGTCGGGCGAATGGAGCAGCGGGCGGTACTGGTGACGGGCGGGTCGCGCGGGATCGGGGCGGCCATCGCGGCGGCGTTCGCCGCCGGCGGCGACCGGGTGGCGGTGCACTACCGGGCCGACGCCGACGCGGCGGCGCGGGTCGTCGCGGGCCTGCCGGGCACCGGGCACGTGGCGGTCCAGGCCGACCTGGCCGACGCCGGCGCGGTGCAGGCGATGGTCGATACGGCCGCCGAGCGCCTGGGCGGGCTGGACATCCTGGTCAACAACGCGGGCGTGTACCTCAAGCACGCGGTCCTGGAGACTTCCTACGAGAAATGGCAGGCGGCCTGGCGGCAGACGCTCGACGTGAACCTCATCGGGGCCGCGAACGCCACCTGGTGCGCGGTGCGGCACATGGCCCGGCGGCCAGGCGGCGGGCGGGTCATCAACGTCGGGTCGCGGGGCGCCTACCGGGGCGAGCCGGACCACCCGGCCTACGGGGCGAGCAAGGCCGGGCTGCACGCGCTCGGGCAGTCGCTGGCGCGCACCCTCGGGCCGCATGGCATCGCGGTCGCGTCGGTGGCCCCGGGCTACGTCGAGACGGACATGACGGCCGGGCAGCTGGCGACCCCCGAGGGGGAGCAGATCCGGGCCCAGTCGCCGTTCAACCGGGTCGGCCACCCGCAGGAGATAGCGCAGGCTGTCTGGTACCTGGCCTCACCGCAGGCCCAGTGGGCCAGCGGGGCCGTGCTGGACCTGAACGGGGCGTCCTACCTGCGCTAGCCCCGCTGGCGGCCGGGGCACGCGGCGTCAGACCGGGCAGGCCCAGGCATCCGGGCTGGTCAGCGGCTCCGGCTGGGCGGCGGCATAACCGCCCGGCGATGATCCAGCAGGCGATGATCCAGCAGCCGCCCGACGTTGACCTGCGCGAGTACGTAGCCTGCGGGCGTCATGCCCCCCAGCATCACATAGTCAGGCGTCGCAGAGCGAGAGCAATTTCGTCGTCGTCGCCCAGTTCCGGGCGGTGCCGGTGGCCCCGATCTTGGGCGCGTGCACGGAGCGCAGCAGGCCGGCGGCGAGGTCGCTGCGCCCGTAGCCATCGGGCGTGCGGAGGTAGAGGGTACGGCCGATGGCCACGATCTCGTCGCTGCTGCCCTTGGCGGCCGCGTCGGCCAGGGCCGCCGCCACCCGGGCCGTCAGGTCGGGCCACGGGGGCTGGCTCAAGATGACGGCGTGGACGCGGCGCGGGTCGGGCTCGCCGGGGAACGGGCTGGCGGCGATGATCGCCGCGAGCTCGTCGCGGGGCACGACGACGACCGGCGCGGTCACGCCGAGCTTGGCCGCGATGGCGGCGCTCATCTCCGCGGCCATCGCCGCCGGGTCGGACGCGGCCGCCGTGAACAGCACGTTCCCGCTCTGGATGTAGGTCGTCACGTCCGCGTGCCCGAGGCCGGCCACCAGCGCGCGCAGGTCCGTCATCGCGACCTTGTTGCGCCCGCCGAGGTTGATGCCGCGCAGCAGCGCGACGTGGTTAGCCATCGCCGTCGCCCGCGCGAGCGGGCCGGGCGGGGGTGCAGCGGACGCGTGTGCGCATGCAACCATTGTGCCGCCTTCGGGTGCCGGGTGGCTGACGGTCCGGTAAGTTCCCAGGTGAAGCCCAGGAAGGAGAACCGCGCGATGGCCGTCAAGATCACCACGTTCCTGATGTTCGAGGGCCGGGCAGAGGAGGCCATGTCGTTCTACACCGGCCTGTTCTCCGCGTCGCAGGTGCTCAGCGTCGAGCGGTACGGGCCGGGCGAGGCGGGCGCGGCGGGCACCATCAAGCATGCCCTGTTCACCGTGGCCGGGCTCGAGCTGATGTGCATCGACAGCCCCGCCCCGCACGAGTTCTCGTTCACGCCGGCGGTCTCGCTGTTCGCGGAGTGCGAGGACGAGGCCGAGCAGGACCGGGTCTACGCGGCCCTCACCGAGGGCGGGGCGCCGCTGATGCCGCTGGGCGACTACGGGATCGGGCGGAAGTTCGGGTGGGTGAGCGACCGGTTCGGCGTCTCCTGGCAATTGCTGCTGCCGTAGCCGGCCACCCGGGCCAGCGGGTGCGAATCGCGCGGCCGCAGGGCGCCTCTTCAACGGAATCGGTTGCCAGCGGCTAAACGATCTTCGGTCGTTTACAACCATTCCGGTAAACTGCTTCCCCGGCATTTAAGTAAGCATATTTCGGGGTACGACAAGGGCCGCAGGCGCAATCTAGCCCGGGAGGGTGCGTTGCACGGCCCCACGCGCGACAAGGCCCGGTACCTGAGGCGATTGCGGCGCATCGAGGGGCAGGTGCGCGGGCTGCAGCGGATGATCGACGAGGACAAGTACTGCATCGACATCCTCACCCAGGTCGCGGCGGCCACCCGGGCACTGGAGTCCGTCGCCCTTGGCCTCCTCGAAGACCACCTGGGCCACTGCGTCGGGCAGGCGATCGCCGAGGGCGGCGCGGAGGCCGAGGAGAAGGTCCGCGAGGCCGCGGCGGCGATCGCCCGCCTCGTCCGTTCGTAACGCCCGGCCGCAACGCCCCGGCGCTATCGCCGTAAGGCTATGCCTGCCTAAACACCAGGCTGCCGGGCGCACCGGCGCCCGGCAGCCTCCTCCTCCTTCTTGCCCCCCACCCGGCGGTAATTCGGCCAGCCGCCCGCTGCCCGCCCGCCAAGCACTCATAGCATTACACGCGTCCACAGGCTGCGCAATGGCTCTAATTAGCCGAGAAATGACTTGCAAATATCATGCAAGTTTTACCCGATAGCGCGGGGGTTTAATTGCAGCATACGTGAGGCTTGCACCATTTAACCCATTCGCCACTAACTGGAAGAGCCGTACTGGATCGGCACGGTGATCACTTGCGCCTTGCGCCAGGTTCCGCGGGCGGCCTCCTGGTAGACGGTCAGCCTGGCCCCGGTGACGGCCAGGGCCTGCACCGTGCCGCCGGTCCCGACGGCGAGGGCGGCCGTGCCGCGCGGCAGGGCGGGCAGTTCCCGCCAGCCGGCGCCCGGCCCGGGGAGCACCTCGCCGTGCCCGTCGGACAGCAGCACCCAGACGGCGTCGGCGGCGCCCGTCCCGGAGGCAAGGACCGTGCGCGGGCCGAGGCGCAGCGAGGCGGACACCGTCCACTGGCTGCCGTCGGCGGTCCAGGCGGCGAGCAGGCTGGCGTTGCCGTCCGGGCCGGCGCGCAGGAGGGCGGCGTCACCGCCCGGGGTCTGGGTCAGCCGCTGGACGCTCAGCTGCTGGCCGCGCGGGACTGCCAGCTGGGCTCCCTGCCACGCGCCGCCGGCCCGGGTGAAGATCCCGGGGACCCCCGGCCACGCGCACGACCCGCCCACCAGCGGCGCGCCCGCCGGGGTGTAGGCCACGGCGGTGAGGCCGGTGAGCTGGCAGTGCTGGCCGTCCGGGGACGCGGCGATGGCCCCGGGCGCGGCGAGTGCCTGCCACCCGCCCGGGGATGCCGCCGTATCCCCGGCCCCCGCCCCGGCGGTGGCCGTGCTGGCCCCCGGCGTCGTGATGGCCGGCGTCGTGATGGCCGGCGTCGTGATGGCCGGCGTCGTGATGGCCGGCGTCGTGATGGCCGGCGTCGTGATGGCGGCGGGCCCGATCGTCCCCGGCCCGGCCCGGGACGACTGGTCAACGGCGCCGTCGGCCAGCAGGGCGAGCATCGCGGCCGGG
>DATBEM010000256.1:0-33366 GCA_036276115.1 Trebonia sp. | reverse complement strand
GCAGCGCCGCGATCGCCGCCGGGCCCAGCCCGAACTGGCCCGGCCACCAGCCCAGCGGCACCGCCGCGATCAGCTGGGTGAGCAGCCACGACCCGGTCCCGATCCCGGCCGCGGGCGGGCTGGCCACGATGCCGTCGCGCGTCATCGCCGCATCGGGCGGCCCGGCGGGCAGCGCCGCCGCGAGCCACTGACGATCACCGTCCGCGCGCAGCCACAGCACCGGGGCGGCCCGCTGCGCCGCCCGCTGGCGCAGGGCCGACCCGGGCAGCCGCTCCAGGGCGGTCCGGGCCACCGCGCGGACCTTGGCCGCCCGGTCGTCGAGGGCCGCCTCCAGGAAGTCCTCATCGGCCGGGGACAGCCCGCGGGCCAGCGCCCCCAGCAGCTCTGCCCGCTCCTCGGCCGTCTCCTGCGACCAGCCGGCCGCCAGCAGCTCCCGGGCCGCCTCCGGGTCGCGCCCGCGCAGCCTGGCCAGGTACGCCGCCCGCTGGGGGCGGCTGCCGGTCTCCCACGCGCGCGGGTCGCAAGCAGGGTCGGCGGCCGGGCCGGCGGCGCCGCCGTCGTCAGTCACCCGGCCCCCGCCGGCGCCCGCGGCCGTGTCCCCGCCGGTGACGCCGTGGCCGCCCGCGGCGGCGTTCCCGCTCGCGGCGCTGGGCCCGGTCAGGGCCATGTCCGTCGCCCGGGGGGCGCCGTCGCCGGGGAAGCCCTCGCCCGCCGCGTCGTCGGAGTCGGTGAGCCGCTGCCACTGCGGCCGGCGGGCCGCCAGCCAGCGGCCGCGCGGGCCGAGGGCCGCGACCACGGCCGGCCGTAGCGCCACCGTCCGCGCGGCCGCGTCGAGCAGGACCGGCAGCAGCGGCGCGGGCGCCCGGTAGCCGGCGGCGGCCGCCGCCGCCAGCAGGTCCGCCAGCAGCGAGGCGTCGGTCAGCACCTGCCGCAGCACCGCTGCCGCGCGCGCCGGCAGCTCAGGCGCGTCGTCGGCCGCCATCGGCGGGGGAGGGGCGATCCCGGTCCGCGCCCGCATCCCCGCCCGGCGGGCGGTGACGTGCAGCGCCGCCGCCTCCAGGAGGACGTCGGCCGCGTCCGGGGCGTGGCCGCCGGCGTGCGCCGGCGCCGGGGCGCCCAGCCCGGCACCGGGCAGCGGCCGCCGCGATAGCCCCACGGTGGCCGTCGTCACCAGCTCGTCGTACGGCACCGCGAGGTAGGGGCCGCCGCCCGTCCGGCCGGGTGGTACCGCGCTTGCTGATTCGCTCGCGGGCTCGCTCATGAGCCCTCCTGGCTGGCGCTCGTGGGCCGCATTCGCGGGACGCGCGGTGCTTGTTGACTGGCTCGCGGGGTCGCTCATGACAGCGCCACCGCCTGGCGGCCGTGCCAGGCGGTCAGCGGGGTCAGGCCGTCCGGGGTCAGCTCGCCCGCGACCGGGACCGGGTGGCCGCCGGAGATCGCCAGCAGGGTCCACAGCGACTCGCCGTACCGCAGCGGCAGGGCCGCCCCGTCGGCGTCCACCAGGTGCCACGGGCCATCGTCCAGCGCCGGCGCGACCGGGGTGCCGGCCACCAGCGCCGGCCAGCTCGACTGCCACGGGTCGGCCGCCACCCCGGCTGACCACGCGGCCAGCAGCGCGCCGACGCCGCCGGCGGCCGGCGGCGCCGTGGCTGGCCCGGGGGCGGCCTGCCGGGCTCCGGCCAGCGCCCGCAGCGGCGGGTCGCCCGGGTAGTAATGCAGGTCGGCCCGCAGCTCGGTGCCGAGCGGGAGCATCGCGGTGTCGGGGTCGTTCCAGGCGCCCCCGGGCGCCGCGAACGCCAGCAGCAGCGCCGGGCGGCCGGTCTCCTGGCCGTGCAGCCAGATCCGCCGGGTCGGAACGCTCGCGTCGGGGATGTCCCGCACCCCGGTCACCAGCCACCGGCCGGGTACCGGCGGCTGGCCGGCGAGCACGTCCGCCCGCGTGGTCTCATACCCGATCCGGGACCGGACGGTCGCCGCCAGCCCGGGCGGCAGCTCCCCGATCCGCTCGTGCGCCCGGATCAGCAGGTGCAGCTGGGCGTAGCCGGCCAGCAGGCGGCCGGGCCAGCCGTCGCCCGACAGCGGCACCAGCGACAAGTCGTGCAGCGCCCCCGCCAGCCCCTTGGCCTGGGCGTCGTTCATCCGCGCGGCCATCACGTCCGCGTGCCGGCCGCTCCCGGGCCGCCCCCGCCCGGTGCCCGGCCCGGCGCTGACGGACGCCGGCAGCCCGACCCGGACCTGGTCCCGGAGCCATTCCTCCAGCTCCGACAGCCCGCCGGCGACGCGCTCGGCCCGCTGCGCCCGGCGGGCGGCGGTCGCCGCCTCCCGCTTGCGGGCGGCTTCCGCGTCAGCCGGGCTGGCCTGCGCCTCACCGCCGGGCGAGGTCGCGCGGGCGCTGGCCCGGGCCGCGCGGGCACGACGGTCGCCGAGCCACGCGGCCGCGTAGTCGGCCGCCTCGGCCGTGTCCGGGACATCGCCGTTCGCCCAGGTCAGCAGCAACCCCAGCGCGTGCTTGCAGGGCAGCTTGCGCGACGGGCAAGAGCACTTGTAAGCCGGGCCGGCCAGCTCCACCACGATCTGGTACGGCTGCCCGCCGGACCCGGCGTACAGCCCCCAGATCAGGTCGGCGCTCGCCCCGGTGCCGCTCCACTTGACCGGCCGGGTCGCCCCCGACGCACCCCGGCGCGAGGAGTCGTCCGGCGCGAGCGCCAGCACGGCCTCGGGCGTCCAACGCGATGACATGACTCGACCATATCCGTCCGCACTGACATTCCAGCGCCCTCCCGGGGCCACCGGGACCACGGAGAGCGCGCCCCGGATAACAGCAAGAAGCGAGTCGCCCGGGCGGTGCTCAGCCAGCTGGAGGGCGGACGGAGGCGATGAGGTGATGCATTCCGGAATGCGGGTTGTTGCGGGGGAATTCGCTTCCGTTGCGCTCGTGGCGCCTGTCCAGGGCGACGGCGCGACGGACGGCGTCCTCGATCAGGGGCATGTAGCTGGCGGCGTCGAGGCTCTTGTTCGCGGAGCCGTCCAGATGGCGCCGGAGCCTGACCGCATCGTCGTTGTCCAGCCAACTGCCGTGGTCGCGGTAATGGAGGATTAGCCAAGGCTCGAAGCACGGGTTGGAGATCGCCAGCCTGATGCCGTTGGCCTTTGCCCGCGCTATTGCCTCGGGGAGGTGCGGATGGTTGCGAGGCCACTCGACGTCGAACACGCACCAGAACTCGTCGATCTCGGCTTCCTCGGCGGCGGACCTGGCGCGAGCCGCGGTCGCCAGCGCGACCAAGGTCAGGGGGACCGCCCCGCCATGGCCAGTCTCGACGCGGATGTCTACCGCGGCGGCGTCCTTGACGAATGGTTCCTGCTTGAGCGCCAGCAGGCACTGCGGCCCGGTCGTCTCTCCTTCGCAGAAGACGACGAGTGTCTTGCGGGGTCGGCGGATCGCGACCTTGCGCTTGAGGGGGCGGGGCTGCGGTGCCCGGGCGCGTCTGCTGGTCATTACTCGCCGCTCGCCGCCAGGCCGAGAGCGCGGCGCAGGGCGTACCGGTCCAGCTCGGGGACGGCGCCGAACCTGCCTTGCAGGTAGGCCTTTTCCAGGTTGAGGGAGCGACGCGCCTTGTCGCCGCCGTATTCGGCGAGCGCGGTCAGCGTCGTCGCTCCGTCGGCACGCGCTCGGAGAGCCGCTCGAACCCTCTCGCCGCCGGGCGGTCCTCGTCAACCGCGATCATCGACAGCTCGACCGGGTCCAGGACTGACCGGTGGTTAGCCACCTCAAACCGCAGCAGCATGCCACTCTCCGGGCGGTTTTCTCGCAGCTTCGCGTAGCTCCACGTAACGATCATGCGAAATCTGCGCCCAGCATGCAGTGCTGCTGTGGTTGGAGCAGCACTGAGGTGTTAGCTGCCCCGGTAGGTGGAGTAGGCGAACGGCGACAGCAGCAGCGGCACGTGGTAGTGGCCGGCCGCCGTCATGAACGTCACGATGACCGACGGGTAGAACGTCGCCACGCCCTGGGCGGCGAAGTACTCCCCGCTCCCGAACGTCAGCCGGTACTCCCCGCGCGCCAGGCCGGCCGGGAAGCGGAACCGCCCGTCGTCGTCGGTCGTGCCGTCCCCGGCCGGGCCCCACAGGTTCGCCGGGCCGCGTGCCTCCAGCGTCACCCGGACCCCGGCGGCCGGCTGGCCGGCCGCCGCGTCGAGCACGTGGGTCGAGACCGTCACCACGCTGGCGTCGCCCGGGCCGGGGCGGCCGAGGTCGCCCGCGCCGCCGAGGTCGCCGTCCCCGGCGCCGGGCGGGCCTGATCGCGATCCGGTCATGATCCCCCTGTCAGGAGCTTGCGGGCGCGCAGGATGGTGATCTTGCGCAGTTCGGCCGTGGCAACGGCCCGCTCGGCCAGCGGGGAGTTGCCCAGCCGCTCGCGCAGCGCCGCGAGCATCCCGGTCCCGCTCAGCCCGGACGCGCAGATGAGGAAGACGTGCCCGAAGCGCTCCTCGTAGGCGACGTTCCCTTCGGCCAGGGCGGCCCGGGAGCCGTCGCCGACCCCGGACTGCTCGGCGGCCGACGGGCCGCTCGCCCGGTCGCCGATGCGGGGGTGAGCGGCCATCGCCGCCAGCACGTCATCCCATCCGAGCGCGTCGAAGGCAGCCGCGGTGGCGCTCACCACGGCGTCGGCCGAGGCATAGGGCCGCCCGGCCGCGACCGCCCGCGCCAGCGCGGGCGAGTCGCAGCACGCGCGCAGCGCGGCCTGGGCGTCGGCGGCCGTCGCCGCGTTGAACCGGGCCAGCGCGGCCGGGGCGGCGTTCACCGGGCGCTGCCGTTCGGGGACACTGGGCACGGTCGGAACGCTACACGCCCGGCCAGCCGGCGGCCGGTCCTCAGGGCCCGGTGAGGGCGTTGGCCCGCGTCACCCGCGCGAAGTACTCGCCGCTGTGCTTGAGGATCCGCGATTGCGTCCCGAAGTCCACGAACGTCAGCCCGAACCGCTTGGCGTACCCTTCGGCCCACTCGAAGTTGTCCAGCAGCGACCAGGCGAAGTAGCCGCGCACGTTCACGCCGTCGTTGATGGCGTCCAGGACCGCGCCCAGGTGCCCGTGCAGGTAGGAGATCCGCTCCAGGTCCAGCACGTCGCCGTCCTGGGTGACGTAGTCGTGCCAGGACGAGCCGTTCTCGGTGATGTAGACCGGCAGCCCGCCCACCACCGGGGCGACGACCCGGGTCAGCAGCTCGCTGAACGAGGTCGGCTCCACCAGCCAGTTCATCGCCGTCACCGGCATCCCGGCCGGCTGCACGCTCACGAACCCGTCCTCGGCCGGCACCTGGCCGGCCCGCGGCTCGCCGTCGGCGGGCGCCACCGCGAGGTAGTTCGGGAAGTAGTAGTTGACCCCGAGGAAGTCCAGCGGCGCGCCGATCACCGCGAGGTCCCCGTCGCGGACCAGGCCGGGCACCTCGGCCGGGGACCAGGCGGCGCCCAGGCCCTCCGGGTACTCGCCCGCGAACAGCGGCCCCAGGTAGACGCCGTTGTGCCGTGCCTCCAGCTCGTCCGCCTTGGCCGCCGCCTCCGGCGTCACCGGCCGGTGCAGGCCCAGGTTGAGGGTGATCCCCACCTCGACCGGACTCGGGCACGCGGCCCGGATCGCGCTGACCGCGCGGCCGTGCGCCAGCAGCAGGTGATGGTTGGCGGCGACGGCGGCGCCGTCGTCTTCCAGGCCGGGCGCGTGCCGCCCCCAGCGGTAGCCGACGTTGGCGGCCACCCACGGCTCGTTCAGCGTGATCCACCGGCTCACCCGGTCGCCCAGCGCCCCGGCGGCGACGCCGGCGTACTCGGCGAACGCCTCGGCCACGTCCCGGCCCGCCCAGCCGCCGAACTCGTCCTGCAGCGCCTGCGGCAGGTCCCAGTGGTACAGCGTCGCGACCGGGGCGATCCCCTCGGCCAGCAGCGCGTCGGCCAGCCGCCGGTAGTAGTCCAGGCCCTGCTGGCTGACCTCGCCCCGGCCCTTGGGCAGGATGCGGGGCCACGAGACGCTGAACCGGTACGCGCCCGCGCCGAGCCGCTTCAGCAGCGCCACGTCCTCGGGGTAGCGGTGGTAGCTGTCACAGGCGACGTCGCCGGTGTCGCCGTGGTACACGTTGCCCGGCGTGTGGCTGAACGTGTCCCAGATCGACGGCCCCTTGCCGTCCTCATCGGCTGCTCCCTCGATCTGGTACGCGGCCGTCGCCGCGCCCCACAAGAAGCCGTCCGGGAACTGTCGTGCGCTCATCCGCATGTTGCCTTTCACCAAGGGCGGTCAACACTAAACCGCTCAAGTACATCATGACCCGGGACTACCCTCATAGGGTGATGGCCGTCCGCGACGGTGTCGAGAGCGATGCCGAGGCAATCGAGGCCGTGCGCCGCGCCAGCTGGCGCGCCGCCTACGCCGGGCTGATCGCCCAGCGCTACATCGACCGCGCCACCGCCACCGCCACCGACGCCGCCACCGGCGTCACCCGGCCCGATCCCTGGCGTCGCACGCTGGTCGCCGTGGCCGATGGGTCGTCCGCCATCGTTGGCTACGCTTGTTTCGGGCCAGAACGGGTCGTCCCCACCATGCAACGCCGGCCAGCCGGCCAGCCGGCCAGCACGGCGCCGGAAACTGCCGGGCCGGCCGTGGCCGGGCCGAAAGTTTCAGTGCCGGCCGTTCCCGCGCCGAAGAGCCCCCCGCCGTGGGGCGCCGACCGCCTTACCCCGGCCGGGGCCGCGGGCGAGGCCGGCGAGCTGTACGCCCTGTACGTCGATCCCGGCTGGTGGTCGACCGGCACCGGCCGGGCGCTGATGGCGGCGGCGGTCGAGCGGCTGACGGCGAGCGCCTACCAGCGGGCCGTCCTGTGGGTCCTGGACGGCAACGCCCGCGCCCGCGCCTTCTACGAGAAGGCGGCCTGGCAGCCCGACGGCGCGCTTAACGTCCTGATGGGCCTCGGCGGCGTCCGTGAGGTGCGCTACGCCCGCGCCCTGTTACGGAAGCTGGCCAGGCGGGGGCTGGCGGCCGGCCTGGCCGGAGCGGCCAGGCCGATGGGCCACGGGGCGGGGCGCGGGCTCGCCGACGGCGGTCAGCCGAGGGCGGCGTCCAGCAGGGCCCGCGCCGCCGCCCGGGCCGCGGCGGCGGGCGAGGAGCCGGCCGGCGGCGCGGCCGGGCGGTCCATCCGGGCCGACAGGCTCGCCCCGTCGTAGATCATGTGCAGTTGCCGCCCCAGCGTCTCCGGGTCGGCGGCGCCCGCTTCCCGGGCCAGGCCGGTGAGCAGGGAGCGGACCCAGGCGCGGTAGTCGTCGGCGGCCTGGCCTACCTGCTCGCCGTGGGCCTCGGACGTCGCGCTGACGAAGGCGCAGCCGTGGAACCCGGGCTCGGTGAACAGCTCGCCCTGCGCCTCGAACACCCCGAGCAGCTTCTCCCCGGGGGTGGCGTAGCGCTCCAGGTAGCCGGCGATGCGGGCGGACGTCCGCGCGTGCCTGGACTCCAGGTACGCGCGGACCAGCTCGTCCTTGCTGCCGAAGGTGTTGTACAGCGACGCCTTGGCCACGCCGGCCTTCTCGATGACCCGGTCAATCCCGACCGTGTGCACGCCCTCGGCGTAGAACAGCTCGTTGGCGGCGGCCAGCAGCCGCTCCCGGGCCGAGGCCCCCGCGGCCGGCCCGGCCGGGGCGGTTCCGGGCCTCGCCCGGGTGCCCGCCTTCGCGGGCTGGGTCCTCGCGCGCCGGGTCTTGGGGGGCTGGGCTGTAGGGGGCTGGGTCTTGGCGGGCGGGGGCTGGGGGGGCACTGCCATCACCTTCCTAGACTGACTTGTCTACTCTACCGGCTCGAGGGCCAGGATGGGGATGTCCCGCCCGGCCGACGCGCGGTACCGGGCATAGGCCGGGTTAAGCGCGTCGGCGATATCCCACCAGCGCTGCTTCTCGGCCCCCGACAGCTCCCGGGCGCGGACCCGGCGGGCGGTCGCGCCGTCCTGCAGCCGGGCATCGGGGTGGGCGAGCAGGTTGTAGTACCACCGCGGGTTGGCCGGGTTCCCGGCGTAGGACGCGATCGCCGCGTACGTGCCGCCGGACTCCACGCGCATGACCGGGCTCTTGCGGATGCTGCCCGACGTGGCGCCGGTCGTCGTCAAGATGACCACCGGCAGCCCGTTGAGCAGGCCGCCCTCCTTGCCGCCGGTCGCCTCGTAGGCGGCCACCTGGTCGCGGACCCGCTCGCTGGGGCTGGGGACGTACTCACTGTCCGGCATGGGAACCGTTCCTTCCTTGCGGGGGAGAGGGCGCTCAGATGGCAGTACGGCCGCCGTCGGCGGCGATGACGGCACCAGTGAGGTAGCTGGCCTCGGGTGAGGCGAGGAACGCGATGACGGCAGCGATCTCGGCGGCCTGGGCCGCGCGCCCGAGCAGCGTGGTGTCGCCGAGGGCGGCGATGCGGTCCGGCGCCGCCCCGCCGGTGTAGGCGGGGCCGGGGGCGATGGCGTTGACGCGGACGCCGCGCGGGCTGAACTCGGCCGCCCAGGAGCGGGTCAGCGCGGCGAGCGCGGCCTTGGTGGCGCCGTAGGCGGCCCCGCCGGCCAGGCCAACCTGGGCGGCCATGCTGCTCACGCTGATGATGGCGCCGCTGCCGCGGGCGGCCATCCGGGGCGCGATCGCGGCGGTCAGGTAGTAGGCCGACCGGACGTTGGCCGCCCACATCTCGTCGAACGTCTCGGGCGCCAGGTCCGGGGTCGGGCCGAACCAGGAGAAGCCGGCGTTGTTGACCAGCACGTCCACGTCGCCCGCGGCATCCGCCAGCCGCTGGACCTCGCCCGCGTCGGTGAGGTCGGCGGCCAGGAACCGGGCGGTGCCGCCGGCCGCCTCGATCTCCTTGACCACGGCCGCGCCGCGCTGGGCGTCCCGCCCGTGCACGAGGACGGTGAGGCCGTCGGCGGCCAGCCGCAGCGCCGTCTCCCGCCCGATGCCGCTGGTGGCCCCGGTGACCAGCGCGACCCGCTCTTCGGTAGTGCTGCCCGGCCGGGCGTCCTGCTCGCTCATGATGACTTCCTAGGTAGAACGGCCTGTATGGCTACAGTCATCATTTAAACAGACAGGTCTGTTCAATGCAAGCCCCGGCCCGGCGCCGCGTCGGGCTGCTCCCGGCCGGCGGGACCGGCTCTAGCGGGTGAACAGGTCGCTCGCGCGGGCGGCGGCGTGCAGGAGGACCGGGTCGGGGCGCTCGGCGTACAGGCGCAGGCATGCCTCGGTCAGCTTGATGGCGTGCTCGTCGCCGGACCGGACCGCCTTGTCGGCCAGGTCGGCCGGGGCCAGGGGAGCGGCCGGCGGGACCGGCTCGGGGGTCGCGCCGGAGGCGTAGACCCGGTACAGGGCGGCCCCCGCCAGCCACAGGGCGTCGTGGGTGTCGCGGGCCACCTCGGGCGGCAGCAGCGGCAGCACCGAGCGGGCCGCGACCGGGGCGGTGACCGCGTGCAGCAGGCCGATCGGGCGCCGCCGCCCGTAGACCAGGAACGCCCGCGCGAACGTCGTCGCCAGGTCAAGCAGGCCAGCCTGGATGTCGGCCGGCGGCCGCAGCGCCGCCACGGCGGCCGGGAACCGCTCGTCGCCCGCTAGCTCAGCCGGCAGCACGTCGGTGATCAGCCCCGGCCCGGGCGCGGTGGCACCCCGGCCGATGCCGTCGACGGCCGCCCCGGCCGAGCGGTCGCCGGCCGGGCGACGCCCGCCCGGCACCTCCCAGTAGGCCGCCGCCCAGTACGCCAGGCCCTTCGCGAGCTCGGCCCGCCGCTCGGGAGAGAAGTCGCCGTCCAGGCCGCGGGCCGCGTGCGCGGTGCGGATGATGCCGTGGGTCGCGGCGGCGGCCAGGCCCGGGATGAGCCGGGGCCACCAGCGGGCGAGCACGTCCCGCCACGGCTCCTGCGCCAGCTGGCCGGTGAAGAACGCCTCCCAGTCGGCGACCCGGCGCTCGTCCCCGAGGGCGTCGCGCCAGGAGTGGCCCGTGACCGGGCCGCCCGGCCGGGGCGCGTCGTCCAGCCGGGGCAGGTAGCCGCTGACCCAGGCCTCCACGTGGTCGGCCCGGCCCAGCCGGACCAGGGCCTCGGCCGCCATCGGGCCATGGTTGGACAGCCCCCCGCCGTACTCCGGGCCGGTCCGGGCCAGCCGGGCGAGGTTCTCGTCCAGGATCGCGTCGTCGTGGTCGTGCGCTAGTTCCGGCATCGTCGCCTCCATCGTCCGTAGGCTATATAGCTGTCAGGCTATATCGGAGAGGCGCGATATGCTAGGGGCAGCATGAGGGGGACGACATGGCGACGACGGTACGAGCGAGCGCGGCGCGCGCGGCCGCAGGCGGCGCGGCCCGGCCGGACGAGGAGCAGGCCGAGGTCTTGCGGGCGCTCGCGCACCCGGTGCGGTGGGGAATCCTGCAGCGCCTGGCGGCCGAGCCGGGCATCTGCGCGTGCGACTTCACCGAGTTCTTCGACGTGTCCCAGCCGACGATCTCCGCCCACCTCAAGGCCCTGCGCGAGGCGGGCCTGGTGACGAGCCGCCGCGACGGCACGACCATCTGCTACAGCCTGGCCCCGGGCCGCCTGCGGTCCCTGGCCCGCGCGCTCGACGGCCTGGCCGCGACCGCCCCAGGGCCGGCCGACTCAGGGCCGGCCGACTCAGGGCCGGCCAGCTGAGGCTGGCGGCGGCTGCCGCGGACGGCGGGCGGCGGGCGGCGGACGGCGGGCGGCGGGCGGATGGCGGCAGGGCGCGCGCAAAGCGGGCGGGCCGGGCTCATCCGCCGCCGAAAGAGCCCGGCCCGCCCCGTTCCTGGGGTGGTCCCGCGGGTTAACGTGCCCGGCGTTAACCCGCGGGGCGCCTTGTTGGCTAGCCTGGGGTCAGCTAGCCGGGGTGAGCGTGAAGCTCTGGTTGGCCGCCCCGGTGCACGACCATTGCTGCAGGACGGCGCCGTTGGCGGTGGACTGGCCGGTCACGTCCAGGCAGTTGCCGGTGTTGTTGCGCGGGCTGAGCGTGTAGCTGCTGCCGTGCTGCACCGGTTCCCATTGCTGGTTAGTGCCGCCGCCGTAGGCCCAGAGCTGGATCTGCGCCCCGTTGCCGGTGGCGCCCGCCCCGCCCGTCACGTCCCAGGCCTGGGCGGTGGCGTTGCGGCTCAGGACCTTGTAGAAGCCGCTGTCGGTCGGCTGGAACTCCCACTGCTGGTTGGTGTTCCCGGCCGCGCACGCCCACTGCTGCAGGAGCGTGCCGTTGGCGGTGCCGCCGTTGGTGGCGTCCACGCACGCGCTGCTGTTGGCGTTGACGACGTTGTACCAGGTGCCGGGGGTGATCCCGGTGCCGCCCCCGCCCCCGCTGGAGGACGGCGTCCAGGTGAACGTGGCGACCGCCTTGGCGGGCAGCGTATAGGTGAAGTACTGGCCGTTCTCGTCCACGTTGAACGTGCGGGAGTTGGACGCGTCGGCGTTGAGGACGACCAGCGCGTTCGAGCCGTCCGGGTTCTTGAACGCGACGTCCTCGATGTTGCCCGAGCCGAAGGTGTTGGAGTCGATCCGGACCGCGCCCGGCTTGACGAACTTGCTCGCCTGGCCCAGGACGTAGTACTCGGCGTTGTAGCTGGCGGTGCCGGCCGTGTTGTTGACGGTCACCGCGGCGGTGCAGGTGGTGCAGTTCATGCTCGGGCCGCCGCTCGGGTCCAGGGCCATGTTCCAGGTGACCACGGACTTGGCCCAGTTGCGGGTGGCGCCGATGATGAGGTTCTCGGTCTGCCAGTCCAGGGAGTCGGAGAACGTGTTAGCGGTGTTGGCCGACTGGCTGCCCGAGCACTCGGTGAAGTACGTGTCCTTCGACGGGTAGGCGTTGTGCACCGTGGTCTGCGCGGTCGGGTCGCCGGCGTAGCAGTGCCAGGCGGTGCCGGCCACGTACTGGGACGCGGTCGAGTTGCCGAGGATCGTCTCCGGGAAGCTGGTGTCGTCCCAGTTGTGGTCGTAGCCGAGGATCTGGGTGGACAGCCCCGCGCTGCGGATCGCCGGCCCCACGTAGGAGCCGATCAGCGTCGTCTCCTGGGCGCCGGTGAGGGTGGAGCCGGGGTAGTTGGACGGTGAGTACTCCGGCTCGTTCTGCACGGTCAGCAGCTTCACGGGCACGCCCGCTGCCTGGTAGGCCTGCAGGAACTTCACCAGGTAGTTGGCGTACGCCTGGTAGCTGGCGGTGTTCAGCGAGCCGCCGATCATCGAGCCGCTGCTCTTCATCCACCCGGGCGGGCTCCACGGGGTGGCCATGATCGTCGTGGACGGGTTCAGCGAGAGCGCCTGCTGCAGGATCGGCAGGATGTAGGCGTTGTCGTGGGAGATCGAGAAGTGGGCCAGGCTCGGGTCGGTCTGCCCGGCCGCCACGTCGTCGTAGCTGTACACCGAGCGCGAGAAGTCCGAGGCGCCGATCGGCTGGCGCAGGAAGTCAAGCCCGATGCCCGAGGTCGGGCTGAACAGCTTGCTCATGATGGTGGCGCGCTGCGGGGAGTTGTAGACCAGCCAGGCCGACGAGTCGGTGAACGAGGCGCCGAAGCCGGTCATCGCCTGGTAGGTGGTGGACGGGTTGACCGTGATGGTCTGGCTCGCCGAGCCGTTGCCGCTGGCGAACGTGGCGCCCGCCTGGCTGGCGAGCAGCTTGGACTGGTCGGCCGTGGTTTCCCAGACCGAGACGGAGGCGCCCGCCGCGTGAGCGGTGCCGCCGGTCAAGCCGATCACGCTGGCGCCTGCCAGCAGCCCGGCCGCGAGGAACGCGAGCGTTCGTCGTCGAGACATCGGTTCTCCTCGGGGAATCGGAGTGATGTAACAAGTTGAAACAAGATAGAAATTGTTTCTCCCGCTATTCGCAGCTAAGCAGCGCCTCAGGGCCGCGTCAATAGGCGAGATTCCCGGAACCGGGTAAGCTGGAGGTGATGAAACAAAGTGAAACAGAACTGAGGGAAGCGGCGGCTAGTGAAACAAGGTGCCGCTGACGCCGTGGTGAAGCGAGTCACGGTCCGGGACGTCGCCGAGCGGACCGGGGTGTCCATCGCGACCGTCTCCCGCGTGCTGAACGGGCACGAGCACGTCGCGCCGCACACGCGGGAACTGGTACTGCAGGCGATGGCCGCCCTCGGCGGCAGTGCGCCTACTGCGCGGGCCTCCCGGTCGCGGGCGTTCAGCGCCCGGGTGCCGCGGGACACTCCCGGCGCGGTCTTCGTGCGCTGCCCGTACGTGCTGACCGACTACTTCGGGGTGATCGTCTCGGCCGTCGCCGAGACGCTGGAACTGCACGGCCTGCGGCTCGTCCTGAACGCCGGCGAGGCGTCCCAGGGGGCCGAGGTGCTGCCGACGCTGGCCGCGCAGGCTGGCATCGGCGGCGCGATCATCGTGCTGCCGCCGGAGCCGGGCGAGCAGCTCGTCGCGCTGCGCCGGGCGGGGTTCCCGTTCGTGGTGGTGGACCCGCGCGAGGAGATGCCGCGCGACGTCGCCGCCGTGTCGGCCGCCCACTTCGCGGGCGCCCGCAGCATGACCGCGCACCTCGCCCGGCTCGGGCACCGGCGCATCGGCGTCATCGCCGGGCCGGGGAACTGGCTGGCCAGCGAGGCGCGGCGGGCTGGGCACGCATCGGCCCTGGCCGAGGTCGGCGTGCTGCCGGACCCGGCCCTGATCCGGGCGGGCGAGGCCACCACCCGCTTCGGCGACCACGCGGCCGGGGAACTGCTCGACCTGGCCGAGCCGCCGACGGCCCTCATCGGGTTCAACGACAAGGTCGCGGTCGGCGCGCTCACCGCTGCCGCCCGGCGGGGCCTGCTGGTACCCGGCGACCTGTCGGTCGCCGGGTTCGACGACCTTGACCTGGCCCAGGCCACCAGCCCGACGCTCACCACCGTCCGCCAGCCACTGGCCGAGATGGGGCGCATCGCGGTCGGGCTGCTGATCCGGCTGCTGGAGCGCCACCGGCTGGACGCGCTGCACGTCGAGCTGGCGACCGAGCTGATCGTCCGGCACTCGACCGGGCCCGCCCCGGACGGGGGGCGGGCCCGTGAGAAAAGGTCGCGCTTACCAGCAGGCCCCGTGACCGGGGGCGCCGGCCGGCTACCAGCCCACGGCGACGACCAGGTACTGCGGGTTGGTGACGGAGATGTCCGAGGACTGCCCCGCGTAGTCGTCATAGGGGAAGCCGTAGGCCAGGCCGTTGATGGCGTTGTTGTGCCAGAACTGGGCGTAGTAGTTCGCCGGGCCGGCCTTGTAGAAGTTGGCCGGGGCGGTCTGCTGGGCGGCCGGCAGCTGGGCGACGTGCCGGTTCAGCCCGGCGCAGAGGCTCGGGTTGGTCGCCAGCGGGCCGCTGCAGCCGAAGACCTGGGCGGTCGTGGCCGAGCCGGCCCCGTTGGCGGCCGCGTAGCTGGTGAAGTAGCTCGCGTGCGCGCCCCCGGGCTGGAAGGCCGGGTCGTTGCCGGGCGACGGGATGCCGTACGGCGCCTGGTCGGTCGCCAGCTCCTGGAACGCGGCGGGCACGAAGTTCTTGAAGCGCGTGAAGGTGGCCGACCGGCTCTCCTGGAACGTGGCGTAGTTCTCGCCCACCTCCTGGGTGGAGCCGTTGTGCCCGTGCAGGTTCAGGGCGAGCTTGAGGCCGAACCGGTCGACGCGAGTGGTGTCCACGTTGATCGACGACGTGCCGACGGTGAACTCGATGAAGTCGTAGTACTGGCCGTTGGGGGAGCCGAGGTAGAAGTACATCCGCCCGGCCGAGTTCGCGGGCATGTCGATGTACGGCTGCTGGGCGATTGACTTGGTCGTCCCGTTGAAGCTCCAGTAGACCTGGCTGTTGGGGTACTGGCCGTTCGTCTGGTTCACGACCGAGACCTCAAGGACGTTCTTGGCCGCCGGGATCGCGCTGGTGTTGCCCCAGAACGAGGCGGGCGGCGCGCCGGTCCCGGCCGCCCGGGCGGGGCCGCTCCCCGGGAGGGCCGCGACGGCCGCGGCGGCGAGCGCCAGCGCGGCCAGGCCGGTAAGCCACCGGCGGGTGGAAGTGTGCGTGATTGTCGGCAAGCCGGTCTCCTTCGACGGGACAGTGGCGCGCAGAATCGATCTCATTGCGCCCGAATCACTGAAATTCCACCGTGAAGGTAAATCGGCTCGCGCCGGCCGTCAATATCCCGGGCGGCCGGCGCGGGCAGCCGGTTACTCGGCGTGCCGCCGGGACCAGGCCACGACGAGCCGCCCGATGATGATGACCACCAGGACGAGCACCAGCAGGAGCAGCCCGGCGTCGTACGACAGGATCTGGGCCTTGGGGTCGGGCAGGTTGAAGAAGGCGAACACCGGATAGGTCAGGAAGCCGATCGGCTGGCCGGTGAGCTGCAGCGACGGGGTGAAGTCGGACCAGCCCGCGGTGTACAGCAGTGGCGCCGTCTCGCCGACCGAGATCGCGACCGCCACCAGCAGGCCGGTGACGATGCCGGGCAGCGCCGCCTTGAGCACGATCGTGAACAGCGTGCGCGACGGTGACATGCCCAGCGCCTCGGCCGCCTCCCGGTAGGAGGCCGGGACCTGCAGCAGCGCGGTCTCGGTGGCCTTGGTGATGTACGGGGTGATGATCACCGACACGACGATGACGGCCGGCAGCAGCCCGTACTTCCAGCCCGCGCCCCCGTTCACCGACACCAGGACCATGTAGCCGACCAGGCCGAGGACGATCGACGGGATGCCGGACAAGATCTCGTAGCCGCTGCGCATGAGCGTGCGGTGCCGCCCGGTGGCGAACTCGGCCAGGTACACCCCCGCCAGGATGCTGATCGTGCCGCCAAGGACCAGCACGCCCAGGGTGATCAGGAGCGTGCCCAAGATCGCCTGCTTCAGGCCCCCGGTCTCGCCATTGGTGTTGGTGGTGAGCACGCTCCACTGCCAGTGCGGCAGCGCGTGCGCGAGCAGGCCGCCGACCAGCCAGAGGGCCGGGCCGATGATGAGCAGCAGGGCGGCGCCGCAGGCGATCCAGTACAGGAGGTTGGCGACTTTCCGGCTGGCCGGGATGACCGGCCAGCCGGCCGCGTCGGTGGCGGGCGGGCGCGTCGTCTGGGCCATGGCTACAGCCCCCTTCCCGCCGGCAGCGCGGTGCCCGAGACCCGCCGGACCAGCAGCGTCGCGATGACGTTGGTCACCAGCGTGATCACCAGCAGGACCAGCGCCAGGTAGGCGAACGCGCTGAGGTCCATCGGGTCGGTGATCGCGGTCTCCAGGTTCTGGACGATGTTGGCGGCGATCGTGATCATCGCCCCGTAGAGGTTCGTCGGCAGCGAGCCGAGCGCTACCCCGCAGACCATGGCGACCGCGATGGTCTCGCCGAGCGCCCGCCCGAGGCCGAGCACGATGGCGCCGAAGATGCCGGAGGCAACCCAGCGCAGGGTGACCTTGCGCGCGCACTCGAAGTCGGACATGCCCAGGGCGACGGCTCCCTCGCGGGGCAAGACGGGCACGCCGCGGATCAGGTCGCGCGCGGTGGAGGCGATGATCGGGATCACCATGACGGCGAGCACCAGGCCGGAGGTGAGCAGGCCCTGGCCGTTGCCGGTGCTCCCGCCGAGGGCGCCGAACCCGGGCACCTTGCCGATGCTGTCGGCGATGAGCGGGTAGACGTGCCGGGCGAACAGGGGGCCCATGGTCAGCGCTCCCCACAGGCCGATGAGGACGCTGGGCACCCCGGCCAGCAGTTCCAGGAACGCGCCGACGACGCTGGCCAGCCGCCGGGGCAGCCGCTCGACGATCAGCAAGGCGGCCCCGATCGACACCGGGACCGCGATGAGCAGGGCGATGGCCGAGGTCGCGAGCGTGCCGAGGATTTCCGGCAGGGCCCCGAACTGCTCGTCGGGCATGTGGGTGAGGCCCTGCGACTGCACCGGGGCACCGTACTCGGCGCCGAAGCTCCAGGCCGAGCCGGTGACGAAGTGCAGGCCGCTGTAGCTGATCGCCGGGATGGACTTCACGACCAGCTCGACCAGCAGCGCGATGAGGACCAGGCCCGGTATCGACGCGCCGATGAACCCGAGTACCCGCAACGGGCCCGCGGAGCGCCCCGCGCGGCGGAGGGACGAGCGGACCGTCCCTTCGCCGCGCGACATCACTGGAGGGGCCATCGGGCTAGCTGCTGATCTTGGCGATCAGGTTCTCGGCCACCGTGAGCGTGGCCGGGGGCAGCGCCGTGAAGTTGACCGGGTTCAGGTACGGGGCCGTGCTGCCGGTGGTGATGGTCCAGTACAGGAAGTTCTGGAGCAGGTTCGCCTGCGCGCTGCTGGGCTGCTTCAGGTTCACGACGTCGTACTCATAGCCGGTCAGCGCGTATCCGGTCGGCGCCTTGGTGTTGATCAGCAGCTCCGAGCCGTTGGCGGGCGCGGGCGGGAAGCTGCCGACGGCCGCCTGGAGCGCCGCCTGGGTCGCCAGCGTGTACGTGCCCGCCGCGTTGGCCACGGCCGCCACGCTGAGCTTGGCCTTCGCGATCTGGGCGGAGTAGCTGCCGCCGACGTAGCCGATGGCGCCGTTGGTGGAGGCGACGCCGGTCACCTCGGCCCCGCTGCCGGTCTCGGCCAGCCCGCCCGCCGTCTTGGGCCAGGTCGGCGTGGAGCTGACCTGCGACGCCGACCAGTCGGCGGGGTCGGTGATGTTGAGGAACTGGGCGACCATGACGGTGCTGCCGGAACTGTCGCCCCGGTGCACCGTCACGATCTTGGTCGCCGGCAGCGACGCGCCCGGGTTGAGCTTCGCGATCGCCGGGTCGTTCCAGGCCGTGATCTTGCCGTCGTAGATCTGCGCGAGCACGGGGCCGTTGACGTTCAGCTGCCCGGTGAACCCGGTGAGGTGGTAGATGACCTCAATCGAGTCGACGCCCACCGGGATGTTCTCCACCTGCGGGTACTTCGAGGACTGGGAGGCGGACAGGTACGCGTCGGTGGTGCCGATGTTCACCAGGCCCTGGCCGGCGTCGGTGATGCCGGTGCCGGAGTTGGTGGAGGCAGTGCTGATCTTGATGCCCGGGTACTGCTTGACGTAGCCCGCCTCCCACTCGTTGACCAGCGGGAACATCACTGAGCTGCCGGTCTCGGTCAGCGTCCCGGTGGACGGCGCGGCCGGGGGCGTGAACGAGGCCGAAGACGAGGACTGGGTGCCGGCCGCCGCCGCGCCGGCCGCCGGCGAGCTGGAGCTAGACGAGCTGCTGCACGCGGCCGCGAGGAAGGCAAGGGGGACAATAGCGGCCGCTGTGCAAGCCAGGCGGGTTCTCGTGGACAACGAATTACTCCTTTAATTGACTTATTTTATAGGGTTTATGATTCGCGCACGCTGGCGCTGCCCGGTGGGCGCAGGTGCCCCGGGCGGGGGGATCGGCAGGCTGGGAGGAGGGCTCGCGTCAGCCGAAGCGGCCGCTCACGTAGTTGGCGGTCTCCTCCCGGGCAGGGCTCTCGAACACCTGCCTGGTCGGGCCGTGTTCCACGAGTTGCCCCTGGTACAGGAAGATCGTCCGGTCGGCGACCCGGGTCGCCTGGGCCAGGTTGTGGGTGACGATGACGACCGTGATCCTCGGGACCAGCGTCTTGAGCAGCGCCTCGATGGCCTCGGTCGCCAGCGGGTCGAGCGACGAGGTCGGCTCGTCCAGCAGCAGGACCTCCGGCTCGATGGCCAGCGCCCGGGCCAGGCACAGCAGCTGCTGCTGGCCGCCGGACAAGCGGAACGGCGAGTCCTTGAGCCGTCCGGAGACCGCGTCCCAGAGGCCGACCTCGGTCAGCCGCTGCTGGCCGATCTCCCACAGCTGCTTGCGGCTGGCCATCTTGTGCGCCCGCGCGCCCGCCACGACGTTGTCCATGATCGACATGGGGAACGGGTTGGGGCGCTGGAAGAGCATCCCGACCCGGCGCCGCAGCGCCATGAGGTCCACGCCGGGATGCCAGATGCTGCGCCCGTCGAGGAGCACGTCTCCCCGGTGCCCGTAGCCGGCCACCTTGTCGTTCATGCGGTTGAACGTCCGCAGCAGCGTGGTCTTGCCCGAGCCGGTCGGCCCGATCAGCGCGGTGATGGCGCCCTGCTGGATGTCTGCGCTAAGGCCGGACAAGATCACGCGCTGCCCGAAGCTCAGGGTCAGGTCGGCGACCCGCAGCGCGGCCGCTGGCGCCTCGCCGCCCGGAGCAGCAGCGGCTTGCGGCGCTTGCTTGATAGCCGCCAGGCCGGGCGGGGCTTCGCCCGGCCCGTTCGTGTCAGCCTCGATGGACACCCTGTCTCCCGAAGTCATTCCGTACCCACTTTCCTAACCAACTTACTCGACAATTGGTTAGCAAAGGAGGAACGAAAAGGTGAACGGATGGTTAACGAAAGGGTGACCTGACTGTCCGGCCTGGAAGCCCTTTCGCCCTCATCACACCTGCCCCGCCTCGCGGGAGACTCGAAGGCGAGGGGAGTACCGGGTGCGGGCGCTGCCGCTACCAGCCCCGCTCGCGCCACCCGGCCAGGTGCGGCCGCTCGGCGCCGAGGGTGGTGTCGGTGCCGTGGCCCGGGTAGACCCAGGTCTGGTCGGGGAGCCGGCCGAAGACCTTCTCCTCCACGCCCGACAGCAGCGACGCGAACCGCCCGGGGTCCTTCTGGGTGTTGCCGACGCCGCCGGGGAAGAGGCAGTCGCCGGTGAACAGGTGCGGGCGGTCGCTGGCGGTCAGCAGCAGCGCGATGCTGCCGGGGGTGTGCCCCACCAGGTGGATGGCGGTCAGCTCGATCCCGCCGACCCGGATCACCCCCTCGTCATCGACCAGCTCGCCGGTCGCGACCGGGATGCCGGGGGCGTCCAGCGGGTGGGCGACGGTGACGGCGCCGGTCGCGTCCTTAACCTCGCCCAGCGCCCCCCAGTGGTCGTGGTGCTGGTGGGTGGTGACGATCTTGGCGAGCGGGGTGCCGCCGACCAGCGCGAGCAGCGTGCCCGCCTCGGCGGCGGCGTCGATGAGCAGCGCCTGGCCCGAGGCGCCGTCGCGCAGCAGGTACGCGTTGTTGTTCATCGGCCCGACGGCGACCTTCGTCAGCGTGATGCCGTCGATCTCGCGCGTGTCGGCGGCCCCGCCGACCTCAACTTCTCCCGTGTACGTCACGACCCGAATCTATCTCGCCGCCCGCCGGCCCGGCCAGCAGGGTACGGCGCCGGACGAGTAGGGCCGGACGAGTAAGCTCGCGCCGATGGCGACGATCGTGGCGTTCAACGCCCACCCGGATGACGAGGTGCTGCTGGCCGGCGGGACGATCGCCCGGCTGGCGGCGCTGGGGCACCGGGTGATCATCGTCGTCGCCACCGACGGCGACATGTGGGACGGCCCCGGGCGCGGCACCCGGCTGGCGGAGCTGCGGGCGAGCGCCGCGATCCTCGGCGCCGAGCGGGTCGAGCACCTGGGCTACGCCGACAGCGGCTATGGCCGCCTGCTGTTCGAGGACCCGCCCGGCCGGACCCGGTTCGCGCGGGCCAGCGCGAACGAGGCGGCCGGCCGGCTCGCCGCGGTGCTGGTCCAGGAGCACGCCGACCTGCTGCTGAGCTATGACCCGGCGGGCGGCTACGGGCACCGTGACCACGTCCGGGTCCACCAGGTGGGCCTGCGAGCGGCGGAACTGGCGGGCACGCGGGTGGTGGAGGCGACGGTGCCACGCGAGCTCATCACCCGGATCGCGTGGCCACTGTTCGTCGTCGGCCTGCTCAGCGGGCGCCGGCTGGCCGAGGCACGCGGCTGGGGCACGCCCCGGGCGGCGATTACCCACCGGGTCGACGTCCGCGCGCACGTGGCGGCCAAGCGGGCGGCCCTGGCCGCGCACCAGACCCCGGTCGCGGGCCAGGGGCGCGGCCCCAAGCTGTTCCGCCTGCTGCTGCGGACGCCGCTGCCGGTCTGGCGGGCCGCCTGGGGCACGGAGTGGTTCACCGAGCCCGGCGGGCGGACCGGCAACCTGGTCGGCCCGGTCACTGCCCCGGGTTAGCCGGGCACTCGGCCGGGCCGGGGTTAGGAGGCCTGGGGCGCTTGCTCCGGCGCCGCGCTGGCGTCACCGGCCGCCGCCGGGCCGATGATCTCTTGCAGCACCTGGAGCGCTCCGCTGATGCGGAGCATGGTCGCCTGGACCTCGCCCCGCCGCCGGTCCAGGTCGGCCAGCATCGCCTCACCCGCCTGGTACTCCTCGGTAAGCTGCTTGATCCGCTCGCGCAGTTGCTCTTTCATCGTCAGCCCTTTGTCTCGATAGCGGTGAGGCGCTCGCTCAGTTCCTTGACGGCCTCGATCAAGATGACGGTCAGCTTGCTGTAGTCCACGCTCATCAGGCCGGCGGCGTCGGTGTGGACCACTTCAGGCAAGACGGCGGCCACCTCCTGGGCGATCACCCCGATCTGCTGCACGGGCGTGTCCGCCGGGAGGTTCTGGCGCGCCTCGTCCGTCCAGGCGAACCGGACGCCGCGCACCTGCTCCAGGATGCTCGTGGCATCCTGGAGCCCGACGATGTCCGTCTTGAGCCGGGCGTCGGAAAATATGGGGAAGCTGCTCCCCTTGATGGTGCCGGCGGTGAGGTTCCCGTAGTTGTAGCTGTTCTGATCGGCGACCCACAGGTACATCGCGTCCTCGCGGCCCTCCAGCCGGTAGCCCGCATGCCCGCTGGCGGTCATGGTCCACCGGATGGCCGGGTACACGGGCATGACGTTTGTCTTAGGCGCCGGCTGGATCAGGTCGAGCCAGACCTGCGACCCGACTCCCGGCATCCCGGCCGGTGCCTCCACCCGGATCCCGGCCGAGATTCCGGTATTGGGAGGAGTCCCGGCGATGACCGTCAGGGGAGCATCGGGGGTGGTGGTGCCGATGCCGAGGTAGCCTGCGGTGCTGAGCGTGACCCACGAGGCCTTGTTGGTGACGAGGCTGACGGGGTGGTTGCTGGCGGTGCCGATGATCTGGCCGGCCGGGGCGCCGAACCAGCCGGTGTCGTGGGCCATCACGCGCGAGTCGACGTTGGCGGTGCGGACGGAGAGCTTGGTGCTCACGACGCCGTACAGGTCCAGGACCCGGTGCCAGCCCTCGGCGTTCTCGGGAACGGTGGTGCCGACGCCGGCGTGACCGTCGCTGGTGATGGTGAGGCGGGGGGCCTTGTTGGCGATGAGGCTGACGGGGTGGTTGCTGGCGGTGCCGATGATCTGGCCGGCCGGAGCGCCGTACATGCCGCCGTCGTGGGCGAGCACGCGGCCGTCGATGCCGTCGCCAGTCCGGATGGAGAACTTGGCGTTCTGCGGACCGATCAGGTCCAGGACCCGGTACCAGCTCTCGGCGTTCTCGGGGGCATCGGTGCCGACGCCAACCTGGCCCTTAGGGTCAACGTAAAGCGCCGGGCCGGGCGCGACGCTGGAGTTGGCCGCTGCCCGGAAGGTGCCCTGAAGGTGCAGGCCCTCGGTGGGACTGGTGGTGCCGATGCCGACGTTGCCGCTCGGCAGCACGGTCAGGCGGGTGCCCTTGCTGGTGACGAGGCTGACGGGGTGGTTGCTGTAGGTGCCGATGATCTGGCCGGGCGGCGCGTCGTAGATGCCGCTGTCGTGGGCCATCACGCGGCCGTCGATGGTGGCGGTGCGGACGGCGAGCTTGGTGCTCAGGCCGCCGCTGAGGTCCAGGACCCGGTGCCACTGCTCGGAGTTCTCGGGGGTGGTGGTCCCGACGCCGACCTGGCCGTCGCTCGTGATGGTGAGGCGGGTGGCCTGGTTGGTGACGAGGCTGACGGGGTGGTTGCTGGCGGTGCCGATGATCTGGCCGGCCGGAGCGCCGAACGTGCCGTCGACGTTGGCCATGACGCGGCCGTCGATCGATGAGGCGCGGACGGAGAGCTTGGTGTAGTTGCCGGAATAGACGTCGAGGACCCGGGTCCATCCCTCCGCGTTCTCCGGGGCGGTGGTGCCGATGCCGACCTGGCCCGCGGCGGTGATCGCCAGGCGGGTGGCCTTGCCGGTGACCAGGCTGAGGGGGTGGCTGGAGGCGGTGCCGATCACCTGCCCGGCGGGCGCGTCCCAGACGCCCTCGTTGTGGACCATGACGCGGCTGTCGATGGCGCTGGTGCGGACCGACAGCTTCGTGTTGTCGTAGGCGTACACGTCGAAGACCTGGTTCCAGGTCTCGCTGGTGTCGGGAGCGGTGGTGCCGATGAGGACGGCGGCGTCGGTCACCGTGAGGCGGGCAGCCTTGTTCGTGATCAGGGTCAGGGGGTGGGCGCTGTAGGTGCCGATGATCTGCCCGGGCGGCGCCCCGTACAGCCCGTCGTCGTGCGCCATGACCCGGCTGTCGATGACCGGGGAGCGGATGGCGAGCTTGGCGTTGTAGTCGCCCTGGACGTCCACGACCCGCGACCAGCCCTCCGAGTTCTCCGGGCTCATCGTGCCGATGCCGAGGTGGCCCTGGTCGGTGACGACTAGGCGGGCCGTGTTGCTCGTGATCACGGTGACGGGATGGTCGGTCGCGGTGCCGATGATCTGGCCGGGCGGCGCCCCGTACAGCCCGTCGTCGTGCGCCATGACGCGGGAGTCGATGGCGCTGGTGCGGACCGACAGCTTGCTGCTGTTAGGGCCGATGACGTCGAGGGCACGGTCCCAGTTCTCCGCGTTTTCCGGGGTGGTGGTGCCGACGCCCACCTGGCCGAGGGCATCCACGGTCAGCCCCGGGCGGGTGGCCGTCCCGACCTGCAAGGTGGCGCCCCCGAGCGCGCCGGGCACCTGCAGGCCGACGGGCGGCGCGGCATCCCCCGCGGGCACGAACTTGTCGCCCGCCCACGCCCACGTCCCGAGCGGGACGACCGGGCCCGACCAGGTGACCGGCGCGTCCGCCGGGGCGACGACGGCGGTGCCGCCGGGCAAGGTCGCCCCGGCCATCGGGCTCTCGTTCCACCGGGTCGCGCTCTCGCCCCCGGTCGTGGCGATGTCGGTCTGGACGTCCCGGTAGAGCAAGACGACGGGGAAGGAGCCGGACACGTCGGGCGGGAACGTCAGCACCAGGGGCTGGCCGAGCACGATGGAGCGGCCGAGGGAGTCGATGGCCTCGCCCGGCGCGATCGTCATCTCGTACTGGGCGGACGTGGTCACCTCCAGGCCGGCCACGACGCCGGTGACGCCGAGCCCGCGCGGGGCCCGGCGCTGGCGGTCCAGGTGGTAGTTCTGCTCGTCGATGAAGTCCTGGTCCTGGAGGAACTGGCCGTCGAAGAACCGCACCCGCTTGGTCACGGGGTCCGGTGGCGTGTAGTTCGTCATCGTCGTCCTTCCCTCTACCCGGCCGTGCCGAGCCAGGTGTTCTGCCCGAGGATGAGCAGGTCCGGTACGTTGTCCTCGGCCGCGCGGAGCTCCAGCGACACCAGCCGCATGGTGGGGATCACGACCCGCAGCGCGTAGAACGTGTGGGCCGGCTTCTCCTGGTCGATGATCGCGATGGCGACCTGCTCGACCAGGCGCAGCCGGTCGGGGTCGGCGTCCCGCAGCGTGAGCTGGACCTGGAAGTAATGCGGCGGGTCGGTGAAGTCGTCGTACACCACCACGTCGTTCCCGGTCGCGTCGGGGGCCAGCGGCTGCAGGTAGATCTGCAAGATCCGCTGCATCCCGGCGAGCGTGCCCCGCTGCCGGTACAGCGGGATCACCTCCCGCAGGAAGCCCCGGGTGGTGGCCTCGTCCCAGTCCGCCCGCAGGCTCAGCGCGGCCCAGCCCGCCAGCCAGGGCAGGAAGCCGGCCGGGGTGGCGCCCGGGTCGAACAGCTGCGCCAGGTTGTCGATCTGCGGCTGGAGGCCGGGCTCGCGCGTGTCGGCGGCGCCGTCGAGCACCGCCTCGAACGCCAGCAGGAACTGGGGCAGGAAGTTCCCCTGCGCGAACGCCGCCGGCAGGTAGTCGAGGTAGGTCATGAGGTTTCCTCGCTGGCCGGGGCCTCGGGGTAAGGGTAGGTGCGGCCGTCGCTGCCGTAGCCGGTGAACATGACCCCGGTGAGCTGGGGCAGGTCAGCCGGGCCAGGCGCGGCCGCCGTCAGGGCCAGGTTCTCGACGTAGTCGACCCCGGGGACGGCCGCCAGCGCCGCGTACACCTCGGAGTCGAACACCGGCCGGCCGAACGGCCAGCCGGTGCCGGCCGGGCCGCCCGCCAGCGGGTCGAGCAGGGCCGCGAGGGCGGCCTCGGCGGCGGCGAGGGCGGTGTCCGCCACCGCGTCGGGCTGCAGCGCGATGTCGGCCCGCACCTGGACCGGCTGGTAGCCCGGGCCGACCACGTGGTGGCGGGTGGTCAGCAGCCGGCGCGGCAGCAGGAAGGCCTGCAGCGCTCTCAGCAGGTCAGGCGACGGCACCGGGAGGCCGCTGCCGCTCCCCGCGCCCGGCACCACCACCACGCTGAGGTGCGCCGGGGCGGGCGCGGTGGGGTCGGCCGCGGTGAGGTCGACGTTCGGCAGGCAGAGCACCCGGGCCACCGTGGCGGCCTCGAGCTGGCGGGCCTCGTCGGTGCCGGGCCAGGTGGCTGTCAGCAGGTAGGCGATGTCGTCGGCGGTCACCGCCCGGTACCGCTCGCGCAGCCCCCGGACGACCTGCGCTACCGCGGGCGCGAGGGGCAGCTTCCAGCTGGTCCCGTCCGGTCCCTCCAGCAGGGCCAGGAACGCCCGCGTGTTCTCCGCGGTCACCTGGTCGGCCTGGAACATCATCATCTCGGTGAGCCAGGCGAACAGCTCGGCCAAGATGATGCCGGGGTCGCTCGGGTTCAGGTCGGTCCAGCCCGGGTCCAGCGCCGGGATCAGCGTCCGGGCCTGGGCCATGAGGTCGGCGAACGCGACCGCGTCATCGCCGGGGACGGGGATCGGCATTCCGCTAGCCCTCCAGGCTCATGGTCACGGCGTGGTCCCCGGAGTGGACCAGCGCCCGCGATAGCCACTGGGCGACATCGCTGGCGACCGGGTCGGCCGCGTGGGCGATGGTCTCGTCCAGTACCTGGGAGATCCGGTCGGCCAGGTCCGGTGACGCGGGGGTGAGGGTAAGCGCCAGCGGGCCGACGTGGTCGACGCCGGGCACCCGCTCGATCACGGCGTAGACCTCCGACGCGTGCGGCTTGCGGCCGAACGCCCATCCTGTCCCGTCCAGCCCGCCGGTCAGCGGGTGCAGGAAGGCCGCCAGGGCCGTGAGCACGGCCTCCCTGACCTGGTCGGCCGTCTCGATGCTGGCCGGGATGACGGTGACGCTGACGGCGGCGCTGATCCACTCCGGGCCCGCCACCCACGGCGCCACGGTCGGGCCGCACCGGTCGCCCAGGTACTGCCGCACCTGGGCGATCAGCCCGTACCCGGGGGCCGGGCAGGCGGCGGCGCTGTCCGGCACGATGATGACCCCGCAGCTGCCCGCGTCGGAGGACGTGTGCCCGGGCAGCAGGACCGGGCTCGCCGGGTCCATCCACAAGGCGAGCGGGTCATACTCGGCCGGGACGATCGCCTTGACCCGGGCGACGTCGGTCGATGCCTCCCGGGCGAGGTCCTCCAGGTCCTGGGCGGTCACCGCCCGCTCGCGGTGGCGCAGCACCAGCGGCCCCCGGGCGAGCACCGCGTCCAGCGGCTCGGCCACCGCGCCGCCCTGCGCGGGCAGGTAGTTGGTGACTGAGTCGACCGAGGCCAGGGCTGCCTTCAGGGTGCTGGCCGCGCCGGGCGGCTGGTTCCCGCCGGGGCCGCCGCCCGTCCGGTAGCTGATCCGGACGTTGGACGGCGCCACCGGGGGCATTGCCCCGGCCGCGCCGTCCCCGAAGGTGACCGTGCCGGTGAGCGGGTCCAGCGTGTAGCACTGGTCGGCCGGCCCGGCGTCGTAGAAGTCGGTCACCGCCTGCCAGGCCGCCCAGGTGCCGTCGGCCGCCCGCACCTCCAGCACCGCCCCCGGCAGGACCGGCGCCTGCGCGGTCGCCAGCGCCTGGCCCGGGCTGCCGTTCCCCGATCCGAGCACCTCGCCGGTGATGGTCATCGCCTGGGTGGCGGTCACGGTGTTGGCCAGCACGGCGGCGAGCTGCGGGGCGACCGGGAAGTAGCCGCTGTCCCAGCACAGCCGGATCCACGTCGCGGTCACGCCGAAGCGCGTCCCGGCGCTCAGGTCGGCCGGCGGCAGGAACGCGACCGCGCCGCTGCCCGACAGCGTCGCCGTGGCGTCCAGCGCGGGCAGCGGCGACCAGCCCGCCGGCGACAGGTACTGCCAGCTGAGGATGGCGGCCGTCGCCGGGTCGAGGCCAGCCAGCTGGTCGGCGCTGACCTCGGCCGGGTCAGGGTCGGCGACCGCGATGTACAAGGCCACCGGGGACGCGCCCGGCGGCCGGTCGAAGCCCAGGTACAGGGCCGGGTTCACCTCCTGGCCCGGCTCGAACATCGGGAAGCTCCCGGTCCGGGCCACGTACCCCTGGTCGTCGTGGGTCATGACCGCCAGCGGCGGCGCCTGCGGCCCCGGCCCGGGGACCCAGGCCAGGGCGGCGGCGACTGGCGGGGCGAACGACGACGCCACGTAGGTGTAGCCTCCGGTGGCCGCGTCGGCCACGTAGCTGGCGGGCTTCCCGTACGGGTCCGCCTCGTCCAGGCGGGCCCGGACCTTGGTGATCGTTCCCGCCCCGGCGGCCGGGGCGAGCGCCTGCTGGCCGCCAGCGCTGAAGAAGCCGCCGTTGGCCGCGGTCATCGGGGTCCAGGCGGTGCCGTCGAAGGAGTCCCACGCGATGGCGGGGGCCGCCGCGACGGCCGGGACCGGGAGTGGGCCGGCCGCCCCCTGGGGGTTGACCAGCGTCAGGTCCAGGGTCAGGGGGGCGGCCAGGCCCGGCGGGACCGCGATCTCCAGCGTGTCGCCGTAGGCCGGCTGGGGGCCGAACGGCCAGAACGGGCGGGTCGCGTCGACCGGCGCCCCGTTGAGGGCGGCCGCCGTCACCGCCGCGGGCGCCGGGGCCGGGTCGCCCGCCAGCGCGACGGCGGCCACCTGCGGCAGGTCCCACTCGTAGGTCACGGTGATCGCGTCGATGACCGGCAGCGTCGTGTAGCTGCCGCCCCCGGCGGCGACCTCGAGCCGCAGCCACCGGCCCAGCCGGGTCCGGTACAGCGACACGGGCCAGTCGGCCGGCGTGCTGAAGTCGACCGACCCGTCCTGGGTGAGCCCGAGCGTGCCGTCGCTGAACCCGGCCGGGCTGCCGCTCGCGCTGGCGGCGCCGGTCGTGGACACGCCCAGCGGCACCCAGGTGCTGCCGAGCTTGTAGGTCCAGTTGAGCTGGACGCCAGCGCCCTGGGCGGGCGTGTCCAGCGTCACCCGCAGGTGCGCGAGCGCCCCGCCGGGGGCCAGGGTGTCGTCGGCGCTGAGGTAGAACCACTTGACGGTGGCGCTGGCGTCCCCGAAGGGCGCCAGCCCGGCCGCCATGTCCTGCGGGTTGCGGGTGCCGACCGCGACTGACTCCGGCGCCAGGCCCTCGGGGCCGACCGGCAGGCCGTGGGCCAGGCTCGCCCGCACCCAGCCGGCGCTCACGCCGCCGAGCGCCAGGGCCGGCAGCGGCGGGACGGCGGCCAGGGCGACGGCGAGGTCGCCGCCGCCGCGGGCCAGGGTGGCGGTGACGGGCACCCAGCTGGCGCCGTCCCACGCCGCCCACGTGACCGGGGGGGCATCCCAGAAGGGCGCGTCCGGCGTGGTCAGCAGGACCGTGAGCGGCCCGGCGGCCGTCGTCGGGGTGACCCCGATGAGCAGGTCGTGCGGCACCGGCTGGTCGCCGGTGAACGCCGCGAACGGGCCGGAGGGGCTGGTGCGGTCGCTGAACTGGTCGTCTTCGGGATCGCCGACGAACACCGCGACCAGGTTGGCCGGGGACACCGTCAGGTCGGCGTCGGTTTCGAACCGGGTGTCGTCGGCGGTCGCGACCGGTGTCCCGGCCGGGACCAGCGCGCCGGCGCTCGCGCCGCTGGCGAGGCTGAACGTGAGCGGCACCACCGCAGGCCGCGGCGGCTGGGGCTGGGTGCCGATGAGGTTGAGGAACGACACGAAGTTGCGCAGCGGCGCCTGGTTCAGGTGGTCCGTGACCAGGCCCGCGAAGCGGGCGAACACGCCGATCAGGGCGCTGCCCGGGTCGGTCGCGCCGGGAGCGGGCGGGGACCACTGGCTGTAGCCGGTGGCCAGCGTGGCGGTCCGGGCGGCGAGGACGTCGCTGGTGCGCGCGTCGACAAGGGGGGCGTCCACGCTCACTCCAGGTAGAAGGGGTAGACCAGGTTGTTCCGGCTGTTGGTCGACCGGACCTGGTAGGTGATCGCCACGAGCAGGCGGCGGGGGTCGCCCGGGTCGGCCGTCGTCGTCACGTCGAGCACGTCGATGCGCGGCTCCCACTCGGCCAGGGCCGCCTGCACGGCCTGCGAGACCTGCCCGGTGGTGCCCGCGTTGACCGGGGCGAACACGTAATCGCCGACGGGGGTGCCGTAGTCGGGCTGCATCACCCGCTCGCCGGGGGCGGTGCCGAGGATCATCGCGATCGCGTCCTCGACCGCGCCGTCGGGATCGGCCGACCGCGCGATCGTGCCGTCGGCCGCCCGCTGGACCGGGAAGGCCCACCCGCTGCCGGAGAAGCCGCTCACCCGATCATCACCGTCCCGGCCGCGACCACCGTGCCGGCTGGGATGTCTTCCGGGTCGTTGCAGGTGTCGGCCGGGTCGCCCGCCCGGGCGGCCGGCTTGCCGTTGATGGTGACGGTGGCGCTGCCCTGCTTGACCGTGCCCAGGTTGGACGGCGGCCGCTGGAACGAGATTCCCGGCGCCGTCGGCACGTGGGCCGGGGCATTGGTCGCCGTGCTGCCCACCGTGGCCGCGGGCTTGCCCATGATCAGCACGTCGCTGCTCACGCCGCCCGCGATGACCCCGGTGAACGGGTGCGGCAGGCTGGCCGGCGGGGCCGAGGGGGGCGGGAGCACGATGTGAACGTCAATCCCGACCACCCGGTCCCCGGCCTTCGCCGCGGGCTGTCCCATGCTGCCTCCTGTCGTTGCTGGCCCGTTAATAGATGGCTCTGTTAGTTGATGGCCACGGTCGCGCCCTTGAGCACCAGCTCGCCGTCCGCGGTGACCTTCGCGGTCGCCCCCTGGACGCTGAGCTCGGCCTGGGCCTGGATCTTGACCGACGTGCCCTTGAGCGTGAGCGTGCCGCTGCCCGCGCTGATCGTCACGTCCTGCCCGGCCGTCACCTGGACGGCGTTGGCGGCGGTGTCGATGACGACCGAGTTCTGGCCGGACTTGTCGATGACCTCGATCTTCTCCCCGCCCTCGGTGTCGGTCAGGCGGATGACGTGGCCGCTGCGCGACTTGATCACCCGGATGTCGTTGGTGCCGTTCTCGTTGGGGTCGGGCGGCTTGTCGACCCCGTTCCACAGCGCGCCGATCACGTACGGGCGCTGCGGGCTGCCGTGCTCGAACGCCACCAGTACCTCGTCGTCGACCTCGGGCGGGAAGTAGGCGCCGCGGCCCGGGCCGGCCATCGGCGCGGCGATCCGGGCCCAGTCGGTCTCGGTGTCGGGCGACAGCCACGGCAGCCGCAGCTTGACCCGGCCCAGCCCGTCGGGGTCGCGCGTGTTCGTGACCACGCCCACGCAGACGCCCGCCAGCACCGGGGCGGCGGCCCGGCTCGGGAACAGCTCGTCGTAGTCGCCCATGTCAGGTCCCCGATCGCCGGACGTCGAAGCTCGTGCGGAAGCCGTCGCCCAGGAGCAGCGAGTGCCGCACCGAGGTCACGTAGTAGGTGCCGCTGAACGTCTGGCCGGCCCCGGTCAGCGCGACGCTCACCCCGGCGTGGAGGTCCGGGCGCCCCGCCAGCTCGCCCTCGCCGCGCACGTACCCGGCCCCCACGGCGGCCGCGATGCCGCGGGCGGCCTGGTCGGCGTCGCCCGCCGTCACCAGCGGCGCGTCGGCCACCACCAGGGTGGTGCTCAGCCCGAAGGCACGGTCGGAGCTGGCCCCGCCGCCGGGCGCGCTGAGCTGGCTGGCCAGTGGCTGCTTGGCCTGCACGTCCCAGCCGCGCGCCGCCACCTGGCCTGACTGGCCCAGCGAGCTCAGCCGGGGCGCGAAGCTGGTCAGGTCGCCAAGGGCGTCAAGGGTCAGGGCGGGCGGCTGGTCGTCGGCGGGCGGGTGGAAGTGCAGCACCCGGTCGCGGACGTAGAACTCGTAGCCGATCAGGCCGGCCCGCTCCCGCAGCAGTTCCAGGTCGCTCTGGTTGCTCTGCAGCACCAGGTCGTGCGTGGTGCCGCTGTCGGTGACCTGCGCGGTCAGCCCCGCCTCGACGGCGACGGTGGACGCGATCGAGCTATCGGTGGTCGCCGCGAAGCCCCGGGTCTTGCGGCCCCGGCCCAGCCGGTGGCGCAGGTCATGGCCGCGCACCGTGAGCATCGGCGGCCGGTCCTGGCTGACCGACAGCTCCAGCCCGGTGATCTCGGCCGTCATGACCTCGGTGAGCGCGTTCACGTAGCCGAGCGAGATCGCGACCTGGTTGCCGACCGCGAACGCGGGGTCGTCCGGCCAGGTGATCGTCAGGGTCTCGGGGTCCCAGCAGTACAGCTCGATGGTGAACATGCTGAGCACGTCGAGGGCCTCGTCCACGCGGATCGCGTGCACGTCGCTGGCCGCGGCCGGCGACAGCGGGGCGCCGTTGACGGCGACGGCGAAGTCGGGGACGGCCGAGCTCGCGGGCACCGGCGTCACCCGGCCAGCTTGGGAATGGTCAGCGTGGTGCCCGGCAGCAGGACGCGGGGGTTGCTGATGCCGTTGGCGACCGCGATGTCCCGCCACCGGGCCGGGTCCTGGTATTCCTGCGCGGCGATGCTCGCCAGCGTGTCGCCCCGCCTGGCCACCCAGGTCTTGGCCACGTCGGCCGAGTGCGGCTCGGCCGCCTTCGCCGCCGCGGTCGTCATGTACTCGGTGAAGGTGCAGCTCAGCGTCGCCCGGACCGGGGTCCCGTCGCTGAGGAACAGCGTGAACCGCTGGTCGAGCGAGGTCAGCACGCCGGTGAAGATCTCCGACTGGGTGCCCCAGCTCAGGCGGCATACCGGCGGGCTGTGCATCTCCTGGTCGATGGCGGCGAGCGTGGCGACCTGCCTGGTCGCCCGGGTCACGTCCTGCCCGCTCTCGTAGGTGTCGAAGAACAGGTCCACCGACAGCGTTTCCGGTTCCAGGGCGATGAACTGCTGCGGCACCGTCCAGAGACGGTTCTCGCCCGGGCTCACCTTGGCCGGGTGCCAGTTCACGTAACGGGACCGGCTGACCTGGCCCGGGTTGTAGGCCACGATGATGGCCTGGATGCTGCGAGCCGGGCCTCCGGTGTAGGTGATCTGCAGCTTCTGCACGGTTTCGGGAGCCGCCCCGGTGGGGTCGGCCAGCCTGCTCAGGTCGATGAGCCCCATCAGCGGAACCTCCGGCGCTCGGCCTCGATCGCGAGCTGGCGCACGACCCGGCGCTGGACCTGGCCCGCCAGCAAGTCCAGGTCAATCCGGTCGGCCTGCGGCTTGCGGGCCGGGCCTTCCGGGGCGGGAGCGGCCGTGGCTCCGGGGCCGGCCGCGACGCCCCCGGCCGGGGCGGGGCGGGCCGCGCCGGGCACCCGCGAGGTCAGGCTGGACGCGAACGGGGCCGCCTGCTCGTGGCTGGCGGCGCCCGCCATCAGACGGCCGCCGGCCAGGGGAAGGACCGCGGGGACGCCGCCGGGGGCGGGGCTGGCCCCATGTCCGCCGACGAACGGCTGCGGCCAGGTCAGCGCCTCGCCGGGTGCGGGCGCGGGTCCGGCCATGGTCGCCCGGGCGGGCATCGGGACCGCTGTCCCCGCCGGCCTGGGCCAGGTCGCGGCGGCAGGCCGTGCGGTCACGACCGGCCGCGGCGCGGCCCCGCGCACGACGGCGCCGGCCGCGGCGCCGGCTGGCGGGCGGTCCGCGGGAACCGCGGTCAGCCCCGGCGCTCGGAGCGGGAGCCCCGCCACCGGGTGCGCCGTCGCCGAGGCGCTGGCCGGCTGACCGGGAAGCGATGGCGCGGCGGGAGCGTCCTCGGCCGGTGTCCCGGCTGGCCCTGTCCCGGGGAGCTGCGCGAGTCGGGCGGCCAGGGCCTGCGTCGTCGTGGCTGGCAGCGTCACCGTGGCCGGCGTCGTCGTGGCCGGTGGTGTCACCGTGGCCGGCAATGCGGGCGGGGTCAGCCGGACGGGTGGCCCGGGCGGTGGGGCCGGGGCGGCTGCCATCGCGCTGACCGGGGGCGTTGCCCCGCCCGGGGGCGCGGGGGTGCTCGCGGTCCCGCCCGGGAACGGCGAGGCCGGCGTGCCCGCGGACGCCGGGGCGACCGGGGCCAGGGCCCGGGTGAGCAGCCGCCCGGCCCGGAGCGGGCGTAGCGGCAGCGCCATC
>DATBEM010000255.1:0-91047 GCA_036276115.1 Trebonia sp. | reverse complement strand
TTGTGGCGGGCGGCCAGCCAGTCGGCGACCGGCTGGCCGCCGGCCCCGTAGGAGGCGAGGGTCCCGTCATAGCAGAGGAAGCCGAGGGCAGCCGCCAGCCCGAGGCCGAGGGCGGCGATCCCGAGCCTCGGTGCCCGCTGGCCGCGTCCCCCGGGATCGCGTGCCCCCCGGCCGGGCGCTCCGCTGTCTTGTCCGCTGGCAGGCCGCCGACGCCACGCCGCCCCCACGCGCAGCCGGGCCAGCGGGCCACCGAGGGTGCGCCCGGCGAGGGCCGCGCCGAACGGGGCGACGGCGGCGATCTCGTGGGCCGCGAGGATGTCCAGCATGCGGGTGCCGAGCAGGCCGCCGGCCAGCAGCACGAGGATGGCCGCCACGAGCACCTGGGAGACCCGGTCAAGCCGCCCGGCCAGCAGCAGCCAGATCGCGACAACCAGGCCCGCGAGCGCGAGCGCCACCCCGAGGAAGTGGGCGCAGGCGATCACGAGGAGGACTGGCTGCTTCTGGTCGAAGTAGTTCGCCCCGAACAAGACCTCGACCGACTCGGCCGTCATCCGGGCGTGCAGCGGCAGCTGCGACAGGGGCGCGAGCATGCTGTCCCCGCCGGCGGTGACCGGGGCGGCGTAGAACCCGCCGAGCTGGCGGATGGCCCGCAGCGCCACCAGCGCGACGGGCACGCTCGCGAGCGCGGCCAGCGCCAGGAGCAGGTCCACGCGGGCCGCGCTCGCCCGGAAGGCCGCCCGCGCCCGCGCCGGGCCAGGTTCCCCCGCGCCCTGCCGCCTCCCCGCGCCCGCGCCCGCCAGGCTCGCGCTCGCCGGCCGGCCGGCCGGTTCCCCCGGCCCCGCCGCGCCCGCTCCGGCGAGGCCTGTCCTCGCCGCGCTGGCCCTGGCTTCGCCGGTCCCGGCCTTGCCCGCGGGGGTGACCGGGGCTTCCCGCGTGCCCGTTCCCGGGCTGCGCGCCCCGGCCGGGCCGGTCCCGGCCGTGCGCACTCCGGCCGTGCTCATCTCGCCCGCGCTCACGCCCGCCAGCGTCGCCTCAGCCGTGCTCGCCCGCGCGGCGGGGGCAGCCCGGGCTCGCCGGGGCGGGCCGATGGCGGTCCCGCGCAACCAGGTCCAGGCGTACCAGGCGAAGCGCAGCCCGCAGACGGCCGCCACCGGCAGGGCGCCGGCGTACAGGCCCACCTGGTCGGCGACCTGGATCCAGGCCAGGGCTAGGCCGGCGAGCATGGCGACCGCGCCCGGGGCGGCCCAGCGGCGGCCGGCGGGCGAGCGCACGGACCGGAACCGGGCCCGGTCCAGGAACAGCAGGACCGCCAGCAGCGGGACCGCGGTGCCGGTGTGGTCGGGCGACGACAGCAGCATCGGGGTGCCGAGGACGCTCGACGGCGCGAGCACCAGGCCGATCGCGAGCAGCGCCCGGACCAGCCGCTCGCGCCCGGGAACGCGGACCGTGTCCCCGGTCGCGGCCTCGCCGGCCGTGCGCTCCCGGGTCGCGGGGCCGGCGGCGAGGAAGCCGGCCAGGAGCACCAGCAGGGTATAGGTGAGGGCCGCGCTCACCCAGACAACGCTCACGCTGAGGCCCCGGGCCAGCTCGACCAGCATGTACTCGGGCAGCTCGGTCGTGCAGAAGGTGACGTCCGACAGCCACCAGCCATGCAGCAGCAGGTTGCCGTGCAGCATGTCCCACGCCTGCAGCGCGTTGGACGCGCCGTCGGACGTGACCCAGATGGTGCTGGCCTGCCGGAAGTACAGCCAGCACAGGCCCGCCCCGGCTACAGCGACCGCCACCCGCCCTCGAGCCCTCACCGGGTTGACGATAGCCCGCGAAACCCCGTATCCACAGTGCTTTGCGCGCATCGCCGGCGCTGCGTTGCCCCGGGCCGGCTGCCCCGGCCGGGCGCGAAGGGTGCTTACTGCCCGTTAAGGGCTACTCATACAGGGTGAGAGCGGCCTTGGCGGTCGCCCGGACCTCGGCCACCAGCCGGGCCGGGGACTCCACCCGGGCGGCGTCGCCCAGCCGCAGCGCCAGGCGGCGGACCCAGCCGGTGTCCGGGGTGCGCAGCGAGACCAGCAGCCACCCGGGCTCGCCGTCGATCTCGGTCACCGACTCGCACGGGTAGGACTCGGTGACCCAGCGGGCGGTGGTCGAGACCCTGAGCACGACGGTCACGTCCGACGGCGAGGGCCGGAACAGCCCCGCGTCCACGTCCACCGGGGCGGCGTCGTCGGGCACGCGGGCGGGCACGTCCAGGACCGCGAGGTCGAGCACCCGGTCGAGCCGGAACAGCCGCACTCCCTCGGCCCGCCGGCACCAGCCCTCCAGGTAGGTGCGGCCCTCGGCCATGAGCAGGCGCATCGGGTCCACGTCGCGCTCGGTCGCCTCGTCGCGGCCGGGCACGTAGTAGCGCAGGTGCACGCGCCGCCCGTCGGCCAGGGCCTGGGTCAGCGTGGCCGCGTGGCCGCTGGCGTCGGCCACGGTGACGACGGCGACCTGGCGGTCGAGCTGGCCGCCGCCGGCGGTCCCGCCCGCCGCCGCGCCCAGCTTCTCGATGACGCTGTCGACCACGGCCGCGTCCCCGCCGCCGACGTCGCCGAGCATCCGCAGCGCCACCAGCAGGGCGCTTGCCTCGTCGGCGGCCAGCCGCAGCGGCCGGTCGATCGCCTCGGCCTGGCTCACCACGATCTCGCCGCCCTCGTAGGACAGGTCGATCGGGCAGTACGGCTGGGGCCCGTTGAGCTCCATGCACCAGGCGAGGTTCAGGTCGTCGATGAGCTCGCGCTCGGTCAGCCCGAACGTCGCCGCCGTCTCCTTCAGGGAGACGCTCTTGCGGCTGATGACGTACGGGACGAGGGCCAGCAGCCGCCGCAGCCGCTCCCCCGAGGTCACCATCCGCGCGGTACCGGTCATGTGCTGAGCACTCCCTTGAGGCAGGCGATGACCGCGTCGCGCAGGTCGGGCGGGTCGGTCACCTCGGCGTCGGGCCCGAACGACGCCACGTACTGCGCGAACCACGTCAGGTCGGCGAACCGGGTGGTGACCAGGTCCCAGCCGGGCTTGCGGGCCGACGGCTCGGTCCGGGCCGGGGGCCGCCGCAGCCCGAGCCCGGCCCCGGCCCGCACCATCAGGGTCGCGGGGCGAGCGTCGTCGCGGTCGCGAGTGGTGCCCCAGTCCTTGACCAGCTCCCGCACGTCGGTGCCGGGCGGCACCGCGACGGTGCCGGCCTGCCCGGCCATCTTGACCGGGCCGCTGATGCGGCTCATCCGGAACACGCGGGTGCCCGGCGGGCGGGCCGCGCGGTCGTGCCCGGCGACGTACCAGTGGCCGCGGCGGCTGACCACGCCCCATGGCTCCAGTTCACGCTGGCTGGCCGCCGCCCGCCCGGAGGCCAGGTAGCTGAACGTCACTGGCCGCCGGTCGCGGACCGCCTCCCACAGCGGCCCGAACGCCGGCTCCTGGGTCGTCAGCCGGGGCACGATCCCGGGCGCGGCCGGGGCGGCCTCGTCGTCCCCGTCGGCCGGGCCGGGCCCGGAGCTGGCCGCCGTGAGCTTGAGCATCGCCCCGAACGCGGCCCCCGACAGCTCGGCGCTGCGCCAGACCCGGGCGGCGATGCCGAGCACCGCCGCCTCGTCGGCCGTGAGGTGGATGTCGGGCAGCTCGTAGTCCTGCCGGGGGATGCGGTAGCCGACCTCGTCGTCGAACAGGCCCGGGGTCCCGGTCTCCAGCGGGATGCCCAGCTCGCGGAGCTCGTCCTTGTCCCGCTCGAAGGTCCGCTTGAACGCCGCGTCCTGCTCGGGGTAGCCGATCACGGCCCGGCGGATCTCCTCGGCGGTCAGGTAGCGGCGGGCGGACAGCAGCAGGACCACGATCGAAAGCAGCCGCTCGGTCCTGCGCTTCGACATCATGCCCTCCTGCTCAAGCCCGCGACCCTGCTCATCCCGCCGCACTGCCTTGTCCCGCCGCACTGCTCATCCCGCTGCACTGCTTTATCCCGCCACACTGCTTACCTGGCCCGCGCCCGGCGCCGCTTCGGTACGCTGCCGTCGTGATCAGGTGGCGACGCGGAACTGTCACGCGGGTGCGGCGGGAGTGGGCCGGGGCAGTCGAGATAATGGTAACGGTGGATGGGCCCGAAGGGGCCGAAGCCGGGCCAGTCCGCGGCCTCGCGTACCCGGCCCTGACCGGCCGCCCGGAGGCCGGTGACCACGTGCTCCTCAACACCACCGCCCTGCACCAGGGGCTCGGCACCGGCGGCTACGCGCTCGTCGTCGCCATCCCGGGCCGGCTGCCGCCCGACCCCGACCTCGCGGGGCACGTCGTCAAGGCGCGCTACACGCCGCTGCAGGCGACCGTCGCCAGCGCCGACGAGCAGGGATCGCCGTACCATGACCAGCTACGGGACGCCGATTCGGTTGACGGCATGCCCGTCGTGGTGGCGGACCTGCATTCCGCCCTCCCCGCCATCGTGGCCGGGCTCTTCCCGCCCCCCGGCCCGGAACCGGCCGCTCGCCCGGCCGTCGCCTACGTGATGCAAGACGGCGGCGCGCTGCCGGCGTGGTTCTCGCGCACGGTCGCGGGGCTGCGCGAGGCCGGCTGGCTGGCCGGGACGGTGACGACCGGGCAGTCGTTCGGCGGCGACCTGGAGGCGGTGACGGTGCACACCGGGCTGCTGGCCGCCCGGCACGTGCTCGGGGCCGACGTCGCGATCGTCACCCAGGGGCCGGGGAACCTGGGCACCGGCACTCGCTGGGGGTACTCGGGGGTCGCGGCGGGCGAGGCCGTCAACGCGGCCGCGGCGCTGGGCGGGCGGCCGGTCGCGGCGCTGCGGGTGTCGTTCGCCGATCCCCGCGAGCGCCATCAGGGGGTGTCGCACCACAGCCTGACCGCCTACGGGCGGGTCGCGCTGGCCCCCGCCGACGTGGTCGTCCCCGAGCTCCCCGGGGAGCAGGGCGCCCGGGTGGCGGCCGATGCCGCCCCGCTCGGGGCGCGGATGCGGCTGGTCCGGACGAGCGTCGAGGGCCTGGACGAGGCGCTGGCGGCCTGCCCGGTCGGGCTGTCCACGATGGGCCGGGGCCTCGATGAGGACCGGGCTTACTTCCTCACGTGCGCCGCGGCCGGGCGGCACGCCGCCCGGCTGCTGGCCGGCGGGGAGCGCTAGGCGCTCCCCGCCTCGGTTCCCCTGCTCTGGTGGTGCCCGTTACTTCGGCTGCGTGGGGTAGACGCCGACGATGTCGAGGACGAAGACCAGCGTGCTGTTGGCGGGGATGCTGCCCTGGGCGGAGCTGCCGTAGCCGTCGCCGGGCGGGATGACGAGCATGACCCGGCTGCCCTCGGTCTGGCCGACCAGGCCGTCGTCCCAGCCCTTGATCACCTGGCCGGCGCCGACCGTCAGCCCGAACGGCGACGAGCGGGTCCAGGACGAGTCGAACGGCGCGGGCTTGCCCGTCTTCCAGACGACGCCGGTGTACTGGACGATGGCCAGGTCGCCCGTCGCGACCTTCACCCCCTTGCCCTTGACCAGCGGCTTGACGATGAGGCTGGTGGACGCCTTGGCCGACGGGATCGTGATCACGGCCGGCTTGCCCGGGGCGGCCGACACCGTCGGCAGGACCTTGCCGCCGTTGAAGGTCGTGGTGCTGGGCACGGCGGCGATGTTGCCGGGGATCGCCTTGATCATGTCGACCACGAAGACGAGCGTGTCAGTGCCCTTGATGCCGACCTGGGTGTTGCCCTGCGAGCCGAAGCCGTCCGCGGGCGGCAGGACCGCGAGCACGCGGCTGCCGACCTTCTTGCCCACCAGGGCCGTCTGCAGGCCCGGAAGGAGGGAGCCGCCGGTGAACAGGGTCGGCGCGGCGCCGGCCGTCCAGGTCGAGCTGATCTCCTTGGAGGTGGTGCCGCTCCAGTCGTAGACGATGAAGTTGCCGACCAGGGAGTCCTTGCTGCCGAGGGCCGCCCCGGTGCCGGTGACGAGGGTCTTCGTCACCAGGTTGGTGCCGGGCTTGGCCTTCGGGATGGTGACGCTCGGCGCCTTGCCGAACGCGCCGGCCGCCTTCACGGTCGAGTTCACGGTGGACGAGGCCGCCGACGAGGACGACGAGGGCGAAGCAGACGAGGAACTGGAGGAACCACAGCCAGCGAGGGCGGCAGCGGCGGCGAGCAAGGGTATGACGAGGAGCGCGGACGCGCGTCGCATGGCAAACCTCACGGTCGGGGCCCTTGACTACGGGCAGGCCAGGTTCGGGTGGGGCCGTGTTAACCGGCTTTGAAGATTTCGGGCGCTGTCAGCCTACTAGCTAACCCTGGGAGTAACCGGCCGGGGCGCAGTGCCCTTCAACCGCAGCTCCCGTTAACCGCCGTGCCCGTCAAACGCCGTGCCCGTCGAAGGCCGAGCCCCGTCAGCCGCAGTGCCGGGGCTAACCGCCGCAGCGCACGCCGGGCGCCTGCAGGGCCGAGCGCAGCCGCGGGAGCTGGGCCATGAGGTCAGCCGGGTACACATGGACCAGGAACGCGCGGCCGGGCACGCCGCCGGGGAGGCGCACGGCGCCGAACGTGCCGAACCCGGCGCCGGGATACCAGGCACTGAGCTGCCGCAACGTCGCCCCGGTGGGCCGGAAGGCGCGGAAGTAGCCCGGCTCGGTGTCGCTCAGGATGAACGTGGCCGGACGGGCCGGGCCGGGCCGGTACCAGCCGGGCTTGGACTCCCAGCGGTAGGGCTGCAAGCACGCCGCGACGACGGCCCGCAGCGTGACCTTGCCGCCGGTGTCGACGGTGATGTAGCTGGCCTGCCAGTAGCCGCTCAGCCCGCTGGTGAGGTGGCGGCCCTCCAGGTACGCCTCGACCTTGGCGTACGGGTCGGGGGCGGGCGGCGCGGCCGCGTGCAGCCCGAGGCCCGCGGCCGACCCGGCGAGGAACACCGCGCCAAGCACCCGCACCGCCCGGGCGCCCGCGTCCCCGCGCGGGCGCTTCTTGCTGTTATCAGCCGCCCGCGCCCGGCGGGGCGGGCCGGTCACGCGGCCCGCCAGCAGGCGCTCGCCGAGAGCGCGGCCGGCCAGGGCGGCCGCGAACGGCAAGACGGGGGCGACCTCGCGAGCGTTGAGGACCGAGGCGTTGGCGAGCGTGCTGGTCACGTAGGCGCCGAGGTCGGCGACGATGCCCACCAGCAGGAGCTGGCTGACCAGGTCGGCCGGCCCGGTCGCCAGCAGCCGGGCGGCCAGCGGGCGCCGTGCCAGCGGCCGCCGGCGGCGGATGCCGCGGCGCAGGACGGGGTACCCGAGCATCCGCCGGGCGGTCGCCAGCGCGCCCCAGGCGGCGAGCACCACGCCGGCGACGCGCAGCGCCGCGATCGCCTCGTCCAGCCCGCCCAGCTGCGGGCCGGGCACGTAGTCGGCGCCGAACATCGCCAGCAGCCCGTCAATCGTGGCCCGGGCGTGCCACCACCACGTCGCCGGGGCGGTGATCGCGTACGGCACGGGCTGCTGGTAGTAGCCGCCGAGCGCGCGGATGACCGCCGCCGCGATCACGGCGAGCAGGTACCCGGCCCCGGCCGCGACGACCAGCGGCCACTCGCGCCGGGCGGCGGCGACCAGCGCCAGCGGGATGACCGCGATCACGGCGACCAGCGGGTCGGCGGTCAGCGCCCAGGCCAGCAGCAGCGCGACGAGCACCGCCCCGCCGTACCGCCGCAGCCTCCCGCCGGGGGCGCCCGGCTTCGCGCGCACGGGCGGACAGCGTTCGAGGACGAGCCAGGTGAGCATGACCGCGGCGGCGGTGCCGATGTGGCCGACGGAGAGCACGAGCACGAAGACGCCGACGCCGGGCTGCGGGGCCGCCATGATCGCGAGGGCTACCAGCATGCGGGCCAGCGCCCGGGCGCCGCGGGCGCGGCCGCGGGCCAGGGCCATGGCGGTGAGCACGACCAGCGTGTAGGTCAGGGCCGCGGCGATGTGGGCGGTGCCGAGCCGCAGCCCGAAGGCCACCGTCAGCAGCGCGATCGGCGGCAGCTCGGTGGTGATGAACGGGACGTCGGAGGCGTTCCAGCCGTGCAGCAGCCAGTTGCCGTGCGCCATGTCGGCGGCCATCAGCAGGATGTTGGCCTCGTCGGAGTTCTCCGGGTAGGCCTGCGACAGGTGCAGGTAGGCAGTGAAGAGCCCGGCGCTGAGCAGCGCGAGGCCGAGGAGCCAGGCCCCGCGCCGGGCCGCGCCGCGCCAGCGGGCACGGCCCGGCCGGCGATGGTGGCGCCCGCGGTGCCCGCGGTACCCCCAGTGCCCGGCCCGCGCCCCGGGCTGCCTCGTCACTGCGACTGACACGAATCACACAGTAGCGAAGCGATCACTTTTGGTAAGGTCACTCGGTGCAAGTGACCCCGGACGCCGGGCCGGAGCGCGCCCGTGCCCGCCTCGCCCGCCGGCTCCGCCCCCGATCGCCGGCGGTGCCGGCGCCTGGATCACGGCCGGGTCCCGGATCACGGCCGGGTCCCGGATCACGGCCCGGCCCCGGAGCGCCGGCCCGGCTCGGCCGGCTGGACCGGCCCGCCGCCGCCGCCGTCATCGCCCTGGCCGGGTGGGCCGCCTTCGTGGTCGCCCGGCTGCTGACCTGGGCGCACGGCGACATCACGCTGTTCATCATGTCCGGGGTCAAGAAGTACAGCCATCCCGGGTCGATGCACCCGGCGATCGGCCACGTGCCGCTGGCCGGCTACGACGGGCAGTTCTACTACCGGCTGGCGATCAGCCCGTTCGACTGGGCGCACTCGGCCGACGGCATCACCATGGACCACGCCTACCGGTACACCCGGCTCGGCTACCCGCTGCTGGCCTGGGCGGCCTCGCTCGGCCAGGCCGCCTGGCTGCCGGTCGTCCTGGTCGCGGTCAACCTGGCGTGCATGGGCGCGATCGGCTGGCTGGGCGGGGTACTCGCCCGCGACGCCGGCCGCCACGCCCTGTGGGGGCTGCTGCTCACCGCGTACTTCGGGACGGTCATCAGCGTCGGCCGGGACACGGCCGAGCCGCTGGCCGACGTGGCGATGCTCGGCGGGCTGCTGGCGCTGCGGCGCGGCCGCCACCTCGGGGCGACCGCGCTGCTGGTCCTGGCCGCCATCACCAACGAGACCACGCTCGTCGTGCCGGCGGCGCTGGCGGCCACGCGGGCCTGGACGTGGTTCACCGGCGGCCGGGCGCGCCCGGGGAAGGCGGACCTCGCGTGGCTCGGGCCGGGGTCGGCGTGGCTGGCGCTCCAGGGGGCGCAGCGGCTGGCGGTCCACTGGCAGGCGGGGGCGCCGGCCGACGTGTCGCGCAACCTCGGGCCGCCGTTCCAGGGCATGGAGCGCGGCCTGCGGGCCGACATCCGGGGCATGAGCTGGCACCACCTGGGCCGGTACGACATCAACCTGATCGAGTTCGCGGCCCTCGCCGCGATCGTCGCGGCCGGCTTCGCCGTGCTGCTGGCGACGGCCGCGCCGGTGCACGAGCGGCTGGCGTTCGCCGGCTTCGTGCTGGTCGAGATGGTCCTGGCGACCTGGCAGTTCTGGGGCAGCGTGTTCGGCGACGGCCGCGCCTTCGTGGACTGCTACCTGCTCGCGTTCGTGGTCCTGCTGGCCACGCCCGCAACCGGGGCCAGGCCCCGGGTCACCAACGGCCGGCTGGCGCTCGTGGCGATGATCGCCCTCGCTGCCCTGATTGTAGTAGCGCGCCGTCGTATCCTTTTCCAATAGGAGCGACCGGCCGGCAATGCCGGTGGCCTGCAATGTCACCGGAACCCTTAATGCGGAAAACGCGAACTGCCAATCACTCGCCAATCCCCTGGAATCGGCCGAGCGATGCATAAACGACGTATCCTTGGCAAAACGATTCCAGCCGGGTCATCATGGGCATATGACTGCAAGAAACAAGATCGTGCTACTGGCAACCGGTTTCCTGATCGCTATTGGCACGTTCCTGATACTGGCCGGGCTGCTGGCCGGGGCGGCTGAGTTTTACGCCCGAGGGCAGCTCAGCGCCACCATTGCCACGGTGGCAGTGCTCCTTGGCGTCTTGACATCTGTGGCGCACCTCGTTGCGCCCCCCATCGTCGCCAGCACTGCCGTCATGAAGTTCATCAGGGCGGCGCGGGGCCCGGCTGCCCCCGGCCAGCCCGCTGCCAGCCGACTGGTCACTTCCCGCCGAGGTGAGGGTCGCGTGGAGGGGCTGAAGGAAGTGCTGGGGCTGGTCATGGTCGCGTTGGCGATCGACCGGGCCGAGGTGCGGCTCGCGTACCCGGGAGCGGATGCCATCCTCGACGGAAAGGAGCATCCCAGGGAGGACTTCCTTGACGCCTTCGTGGCCGTTGCCGCCCGGCATCACCCGGGCCTGGGCGGTTCGCTGAGGCCCAACCTGAAGACGGTCTGGCAGAAGGCAGGCGAGGGGGTAGCGACCGGGACCACCCCGGATAAGGAGATTTACGTTCCCAAGCTGGCAGGGTGGTTCACGGCGCTGCGGGAGGCGGCCAGGCTGCGGGAAATAGCCCGGACAACGGCGGAGCACGAGCTACTCGTGGACGTCGTCGCCGGTAAGGTTCCCGCGCTCGCCAGCGCCCTCGCGGCAGTCGACAAGAAGGAGGACGCCGACCACAAGCCGGCCCGGGAGGCATTCGCTCCCGTCGACGATAAGCAGCTTCGCGCCTACCTCATAGCGCTGAACGACCTCAGGCGGCTGCTGGGGGCACCCAAGTGGAAGCCCATCTACCCGTATCGCGCCCGGCGCACGCTGATCCCGCTCGGCGAAGGGCTCATGATTGGCGGTCTCATCGCGGCGGGGGTGACCTTTCTCGCGACGCTGCCTAGCAACGCTACCTGCCTCCCGCCCGCGAACACCGCTCCTTCCGTGGCCGTCACGCTCGCGCCCGCGCCCGGGTCACCGCTCCCTAACGAGAACAACTTTTATATCCAGTACCTGGCCTTTAGCGACGACGGCTCGATCCTCGCGGCCGACGGCCAGAATCCCGGCGGCACGAGGCTGGCGCACGTCTACCTGTGGTCAACGCACGCCGACGACCGGAGGCTTACCACCCTCACCGATGGCCGCCATGAGTTCGGTTGCGCCTGCGGACTGGCGTTCGGCTCGAACCACGTGATCGCCGACGGCAATGACATCAACGCCGCTGGTAGTGGCGGGGTCGTGCAGCTACGGCAAGACGCCGTCAAGGAACCTGGGATCGAATCCTTCCCTGATCCTGACGGCTCCTCGGTGGAGACCATCGCCTTCAGTCCCGACGGCCACGAGGTCGCGGAGGCCAACGCCGAGGGGCGGGTCCATGTGCTGCCGCTGTCGGGCCGCCTGCCGGCCTCCCGGTGGAGCAACGTCTCCTACACCGACCCGGCGGTGATCAATTCCTACAACGACGGGGACGGGCAGTCCTACTACGCGATCAGCCAGCTCATGATGAGCGGCGCGAATCAGATCATCGCGCTGGACACCAGCAAGGAAGTATTCGTGTGGAATCCGACCGGCGCGGTGGCGTACTCCAGCAGCAACGTCGTCGCCGCCGCCGTGAACGCGCAAGGGACCACGCTGGCGATGGCCAATGCCACTGCCGGAGTGCGGCTCTACTCTCTGTCCGCTAAGACAACCGTCACCCTGCCGCCAGCGGACGGGAACGCGGCCACCGGCCTGGCGTTCAGCCCTGACGGGGCCATCCTGGCGGTCGCCTACAAGGGCGGGACGATTCGGTTCTGGGATATCGCGCGCCGGACGGTGGTGAAGCGCCTCCCGTGCGGCGGCGGGTGCGAGAACGTGGAGTTCAGCCCCACGGGCAACCTGCTGGCGGCCTTCGCCGGCCCGCCCGCTGCTGGCGGGCAGGACGCTGCTGGCGACCAAGTCCAGCTGTACGACATCACGGAGTCAGCCACGCACCCGGCGGCCAGCGGCACCAAGGCGACGACAGCCTGCCGCCCAGCGAAGTCGTGAGCGCTGCCTGGCCCTCGCGCTGCCTGGCCCTCGCGGAGCCGGGGCTTCGCGAGGGCCAGGCGCATGACCGCCCGGCACTCGCTACATGCCTGCTATCAGCTTCTCCACGCGCTCGTCGACCGAGCGGAAGGGGTCCTTGCACAAGACGGTGCGCTGGGCCTGGTCGTTGAGCTTCAGGTGGACCCAGTCGACGGTGAAGTCGCGGCGCTTCTCCTGGGCCTTGCGGATGAACTCGCCGCGCAGCTTGGCCCGGGTGGTCTGCGGGGGGACCGACTTGGCCTCGAAGATCTTGAGGTCGGTCGTGACCCGGTCCACCTGGCCGCGCTTTTGCAGCAGGTAGTACAGGCCCCGGCCGCGGTGCACGTCGTGGTAGGCCAGGTCGAGCTGGGCGACCCGGGGCGAGGACAGGGGCAGGTCGTGCTTGGCGCGGTAGCGCTCGATGAGCTGGTACTTGGTGACCCAGTCGATCTCCCGGGCGATCTTGTTCAGGTCGCCGCTCTCGATCGCGCCGAGCGCCCGCTGCCACATGTCGAGCACCCGCATCGAGACGGCGTCGGCGCCGTTCTTGTCGGTGAAGTCTTTGGCCCGCGCGAGGTACTCGTACTGGATCTCCAGCGCGCTCATCTCGCGGCCGTTGGCCAGCCGGACCCGGCTGCGGCCGGTCATGTCGTGCGACACCTCGCGGATCGCCCGGATCGGGTTGTCCAGCGTCATGTCGCGCAGCACGACCCCGGCCTCGACCATCCGCAGCACCAGGTCGGTCGCGCCGACCTTGAGCAGCATCGTGGTCTCGCTCATGTTGGAGTCGCCGACGATGACGTGCAGCCGCCGGAACCGCTCGGCGTCGGCGTGCGGCTCGTCGCGGGTGTTGATGATCGGGCGGGAGCGGGTCGTCGCCGACGACACGCCCTCCCAGATGTGCTCGGCCCGCTGGCTGACGCAGTACACCGCGCCGCGGGGGGTCTGCAGGACCTTGCCCGCGCCGCAGATGATCTGCCGGGTGACCAGGAACGGGATCAGGATGTCGGCTAGCCGGCCGAACTCGCCGTGCCGGCCGACCAGGTAGTTCTCATGGCAGCCGTAGGAGTTGCCGGCCGAGTCGGTGTTGTTCTTGAATAGGTAGATGTCCCCCGCGATGCCCTCCTCGCGCAGCCGCCGGTCGGCATCGACCAGCAGCCCCTCGAGGATCCGCTCGCCCGCCTTGTCGTGGGCGACCAGGTCGATGACGTTGTCGCACTCGGGGGTCGCGTACTCGGGGTGGCTGCCCACGTCCAGGTACAGCCGGGCGCCATTGCGCAGGAACACGTTGCTGCTGCGTCCCCACGACACCACGCGGCGGAAGAGGTAGCGGGCCACCTCGTCCGGCGACAGCCGCCGCTGCCCCCGGAAGGTGCAAGTAACGCCGTACTCGTTCTCTAGCCCGAAGATTCGCCGGTCCACGGTTCTAGGCTACGTTCACTTGGCGCCACCGGTCACCACGGCTCGCCGAAGCCGGACCACTACGGAGGAACCGGGCGGTACCGCACCGGGCAGCCGCAGCACGTACGGCACCCCGTTCCTGACTTCCTGCGGGCTGCAGACGAACTGGCTCGTCACCATGAACTCCCATCCGACGTCTCCAGCGCAGGCACGCACCCCGGAACGCTCGGCCGCCACCAGGAGGGCCGGCATCTCGGGCCACGCCGACTGCGCGGTCCTCAGCACGATCGTCTTACCCCCGGAGGCGGCGCGCAGAACGCGTACCGCGGCGGGAACGGCGGGATCGGTATTGGGCCCGGTCGCGCTGTCGATGGGGTCGGTCCGGTCGGTGCTGACCCGGGCCTGCGGGGCGAGCGCGAACGCGGTCGCGGTCGCCAGTGCCGCTACCAGCGGCAACGCGATGGGCGCGGCCCGCCCGAGGGGCGAGCGCCAGTCCCGGGAGGCGACCAGGGCGGTCCCGCCGAGGGCGATCACGAGCAGCGTCACGGCCGGCGCGGACCAGTAGAAATAGCCAATGTAATGCTCGCCCGGCTCGTCCACCGCGACCCGCACGTAGGCCAGGAACGCGACGCTCGACACGGCGTTCACGGCGAGCAGGGCGGCGAGGAACCGGCGCAGCGGGCCCGGCCGGACCCGCCAGGCGACCCCCGCCGCGACCACCGACAGGCCCAGCGCGACGGCCCACGCATGCGGGTGCGGCCACCAGAACCACAAGGCGTACCCGGCGGCGGCCCGGGCGCCGCGCACGCCCGCCTGGGCCGACCCGGTGTAGGCGAGGTACTGCCCGAACGGGCCTGGCCAGTGCAGCGCGAGGTTCACCACCACCGGCAGCGCGAGCACCGCGGAGATCACCGCGGGCGGGAGCCACGCGCGCGGCTCCCGCCAGGGCGGCGAGGGCGGCCGGCCCGCGGTGACGCCAGCCCGCGGCCCGCCGGGCCGAGACAGCGACGACTGACGAGGCGGCGAGCCCGTTGAAAATGAACATGGCGAGCAGCTGGCCGTTCCAGGCCGCCGGGACGAGGCGGAGGGCGGACCAGAAGGCCGACTCCCCCGCGGCCTGCACGTACAGGTAGGCCGGGCCCGGGTGGTGGAACCGCTCCCGGGAGTAGTTGCCGACCAGCAGGGTGAGCCGCCGGGCCTGCTCGATGAGGATGGAGTTGTCGGCGTAGTCGGCCACCTCGTACAGCGGGACCCGGAACAGGAACGCATTGCGGGCCAGGAGGATGCCGGCGACGACCGCGAACGGGAGCGCCCAGGTCCAGGTTGAGCCGCTTGCGGTTTTTGCCCGGCCGAGCCCGGGAACGCGAACCGCCCGCGGTCGCCATCGGGGATCCGAGGCGGCACGCGGGCGGTTCGAGGAAGGGGAAGGCCTCAGATCGTCCCGGCCTTGATCGCCTGGTCGATCCAGGGGATCACCTCGTCGAGCATCTCGTCCAGGGACGTCGTCGCCTCGAAGCCGAGCATCCGCTTGGCCTTGTCGGTGGACGGCACGCGGCGCTGCACGTCGTACTGGTAAGGGTCGTCGTTCACGACCCGCAGCGGGACGCCGGGGCCCTTGACCTTGCGCCAGATCGCCTCGGCGACCTCCATGACGGTGTGGCCCTGCGCGGTCGAGAGGTTGAAGTCCTCGTTCTCCGCGTCCTCGTGCGCCATCACGTCGACCACGCCGCGGGCCAGGTCGCCGCCGTAGGTGTAGTGGCGGATCTGGTCGCCCGAGCCGAGGATGTGCAGGGGGTCCTGCCCCTTGAGCACCTTCTGGACCAGGTCCGGGACCACGTGGCTCATCGCGAGCTGCACGTTGCCGGACAGGACCTCCTCGTCGCCCAGCGCCCGGCTCTCGCCGATGCCGACGCAGTTGAAGGGGCGGGCGATCGTGTAGGGCAGCTTGTACTGGTCCCAGGCGGCCCGCGCGAAGTACTCCACGGCCAGCTTCTGGAAGCCGTAGGACGACAGCGGCGGCGGGACCTCGCGCTCCTGGCCCTCGTAGGACGGCCACTCGGCGGTCGACTCGAACACCATCGAGGACGACAGGTAGGTGACCTTCTTCAGCTGGCCGTGCTGGCGGGCGGCGATGGCGGCGTCGCAGGAGGACGCGATGATCCGCTCGTTGGTGGCGAGCAGGTCATACGCGTAGGTGTGGAAGTAGGTGATCCCGCCGATCATGGCCGCGCCCGCAATGAAGTGGTCGCAATCCGTCAGCAGCCTCGTCATGAGGCCCACGTCGCGGCAGTCGCCCTCGACGAACTCGTAGTTCGGGTGCTCGTCGTAGGACTTCACAACCGGTCCGTACTTGGAGTAGTTGTCGATCCCGAGCACGCTGTAGCCGCGGTTGAGCAGCTCCTCAACGACGTAACCGCCGATGAAGCCGGCTGAACCGCTGACAAGAACCTTCTGGTCTGGCACTACCTTCTCCTCTGCTGGCCCCGGGCCCGGATTTGCTCGGCCGTCAGCTTCCCGCCGAACGCGAAACGGTACCAGCGCAGGTAGTTCGGGATCCACTGGGCGACCTTGAAGTTCGAGACCCCAGCCTGGCGGTCAAGCCAGATGGTGGGGATCTCGGCGACCGGCAGCCCCATCCGCTTCGCCTTCGCGGTGAGCTCGATGCCGATCTCAAAGCCTGCCCGCGAGTCGATGCCGACTTGCCGCACGAAATCCGTCGAGTAGGCCTTGAACGAATTTGTTGCATCCTGTGTACCGGTGCGGGCCAGTATACGCAAGGACCGACCCGCTGCCTTGGACATCAACGCCTTCATCATAGGGCCACCGACCTGTTGCCCGCCGGGCATATACCGACTTGCGGCGGCGACGGCCACTCCGCGGTCGACCAGCCGGGCTAGCTCGTCGATCTGGCGAGGGTCGTCGCAGCCGTCGGCCATGGTGACGACGGCGACCGGGGCCCGCGCGGCGTCGATCCCGAAGCGGATCGCGTTGGCGGGGCCCCGGGCGTACGTGTTCAGCACGCGCCGCAGGCGCGGCTCCTTGCGGCTGTACTCATCCAGGACCGGAACGGTGGTGTCGCTCTCGTCGTCCACCACGACGAGCACCTCGCACGGCAGCCGAACGGCGTCGAACAGCCGGTCCAGGACCCCGGCGATGTTCTCGCCCTCGTTGTAGGCAGGTACCACGACGGACACCCGCGGCCGATCACTCACTAACGTCCTTCCCCGGTCGTCAGGACGCCACTGACTGCTTGGCGCCTAGATCTGGACGCCCTCGCCGAGGATGTTCCACACATCGGCGACCGGCTTGCTGGTCCGCAGGTCCCGGTACTCCGGGTGCGGCGCGCCGATCACCAGCAGGTCCGCCTCTGCGAGGACCTGCTCCAGCGGGACGAGCTTCGGGTCAACGGTGACGTACGGGTCCGTGCACAGCACCCGGTCGGACTTGAACGCCAGGATCCGCTTCAGCTTGTACGACAGGCTTGACCGGATGTCGTCTGAGCCGCCCTTGAACGCCATGCCGAGGATTCCCACGGTCATGTTGGCCAGATCATAGCGCTGCTCGAGCTTCGACACGACATAGAGGGGCAGTCCCTCGTTGATCGTCATCGCGGTGTGGCCGAGCGCGAAGTTGTTGTTGTTGAACGCGGCCAGCTGCATCGTGTCCTTGAACAGGCACGGGCCAGCGGCGAAGCCCGGGCCGGGCATGTCCTGGGCGCGCGGGTAGTCGTGGGCGAGGCCCTGGCGGATCCGGTCGAAGTCCAGGCCCCGGTCGTTGGCCATCATGTAGAACTGGTTGGCCGCCGCGAACTTGATGTAGCGCCAGACGTTGGTGAACAGCTTCGCCAGCTCCGCCTCCTCGGGCGATAGCGGGACGATCGTGTCGGTCAGCCGCCCGAACAGCTTGCTCGCCCGCTCCAGCGCCTGCGGGGACCGGGCCGAGACGATCTGCGGGAGGCTGAACAGCTCGGTCATGGCCTTGCCCTCGGCGATGCGCTCGGGGCAGAAGGTCACCTCGATCTCCTTGCCGAGCCCGGCGATCATCTTCTCGACCAGGGCGGTCACGCCCGGGAAGACGGTGGACCGCAAGATGAGGAGCTGGCCGTCCCTGAGATAGGGGGCGCAGCCGCCCAGCGCCTCCGGGATCGCGGCCTGGTCGGGGTTGAGGAACTCGTCCACCGGCGTGCCGATGACGACCACGACGTGCTCCGCGGTCCCCACGATGGCCGGGTCGATGCTGGCGCGCAGGCTGCCCTCGGCCACGACCTTCTCCAGGACGCCGGCCGCGCCGGGCTCGTCGAACGGGAGCTTGCCGGCGTTGACGGTGGCCACCGCCTGCTCGCTCACGTCATAGATGCCGACCCGCGCCCCGCGGTCGGCGAACGCCATCGCCAGGGGCAGGCCCACGTGGCCGCACCCTCCGACAACAACGACGTCCCGCTCGAACTGGCCGCCCACCGGGGCACCCGTCATCGCTTCTACCTCCGCATCGCCTTGGCTCATCCGCACAACCGCGCAAGCATCCGGCGACCCTCCGCATGAGAGCCACTACCGCTGGTAACTGGCGCGCACTGCGCTTCCTCAGTTCACCCGACCTGGTCACCAATGCCCTAGATACATTGACGGGAACCTAGTTACGGGATGCCGGGAAGCTTGTTGCTGTTATCAGAAACGCGACTCGTGCTGCTGTTATCTAGGCGAACAAGCAAGCCCCCGGCCAGGGGCCCTGCCATCACGGTGCGTTATTGGTGGCAAGCTTACCAATTGCTGCCCGCTTTGCCGCCGCTTACCGGTTTGCCGCTGCTTACCAGTCGGTCGCGATGTACTTCGTCTCGGTGAACTCCAGCAGGCCCTCATGCGCGCCCTCGCGGCCGAGGCCAGACTGCTTCACGCCGCCGAACGGGGCGGCCGGGTCGGACACCAGGCCCCGGTTGAGGCCGATCATGCCCGCTTCCAGCGCCTCGCTTACCCGCAGCCCGCGCTGCAGGTCACGGGTGTAGACGTAGGCGACCAGGCCGTACTCGGTCGCGTTGGCCCAGCCGATGGCGTCCGCCTCGTCGCTGAACCGCACCACCGGGGCGACCGGACCGAAGATCTCGGCGCCGAGGATGCCCGCGCCTTGCCGCACCCCGTCGATGAGCGTCGCCTCGTAGAAGTAGCCCTTGCGGTCGGGCGCCTGGCCGCCGAGGACGATCGTGCCGCCGCCGGACGCCGCGTCCGCCACCAGGCCCGCCACCTTGGACCGGGACGGCTGGTTGACCAGCGGGCCGAGATCGGTGCCGTCGGCGAGGCCCGGGCCCAGCTTCAGGGCCCGCAGGCGGGCGGCGAAGGCCTCGTTGAACTGGCCGGCCACGGCCTCGTGGACGTAGAAGCGGTTCGCGGCAGTGCACGCCTCGCCGCCGTTGCGCATCTTCGCGAGCATCGCGCCCTCCACCGCGGCGTCGATGTCGGCGTCCTCGAAGACGATGAACGGCGCGTTGCCGCCGAGCTCCATCGAGACGCTCAGGACCTGGTCGGCGGCCTGGCGAAGCAGGATCTGGCCGACCTGGGTCGAGCCGGTGAACGACAGCTTGCGCACCCTCGGGTCGGCCATCATCGCCGCGACGGCCGCCCCGGCCCCGGACCGGCCGGTGGTGACGACGTTCACGACGCCCTTGGGCACGCCCGCCTCGGTCAGCAGGTCCGCGACGGCCAGGGCGGTCAGCGGGGTGTCCTCGGCCGGCTTCAAGACGACCGGGCAGCCGGCCGCCAGCGCCGGGGCGATCTTCCTCGTCGCCATCGCGGCCGGGAAGTTCCACGGCGTCACCAGCAGCGACACGCCGATCGGCTGGTGCTCGACGATGATCCGGTGCGCCCCGCTGGGCGCCCGCATCAGGCCGCCCTCGATCCGCACGGCCTCCTCGGCGTACCAGCGGAAGAACTCGGCCGCGTAGGCGGCCTCGCCCCGCGCGTCGCGCAGCGACTTGCCGTTCTCGGCCGTCATCAGCCGGGCGAACTGCTCCGACCGCCCGGTCATCAGCTCGAACGCCTTGCGCAAGATCTCCGCCCGCTGCCGGGGGGCGGTGGCCGCCCAGCCGGCCAGCGCGTCGTGCGCCGCCCCGACCGCGGCGAGGCCGTCGGCCACGGTCCCGTCGGCCACCTCGGCGAGCGGCTCCTCGGTGGCCGGGTCGAGGACGGGGAACGTCGCCCCGCCCGTCGCGCTCCCCCACTCGCCGCCCACGTACAGGCCCGTCGGGACGTCGATGCCAGTCAGGTCGGCCACGCTCATCGCACTACTCCTGCCCTCCACGGCCGGCGCCCTGCTCCCCTGCCGCGCGACTGCCTGACCGTCTGCTGATGTTCCATTCGGCAAGAGCCTACGACCCCGCGGCCTTTATTCCGCCGCGGACCCTCGGCGGCGCTGGCCGCACGGGCGGCCGCACCTGAGCGCGTGGCCGGCCCGCCTCGGTGCGGCGGGCCGGCCACGGCGGCGGGCGGGTGCCGCCGCGCTCGCACGCGGCGGCGGGGCGGTGCCTACTTCTTGTAGGGGTCGCCGGGCAGGGTGCTGGTGTAGGAGATCTTCTTGTAGAGGTCCTCGCTCAGGGCCGACCCGGGGCCGACGTCGGAGGTCTCCAGGGTCACGCCCGTCGCCGGGTCCTCGAAGGTTTCCACGGTGGCACCCGAGGTGGTGTCATGCCGGCTGATCTCGGTGGCCGGGCGGCCGGAGCTGTCCGCCGCGCCGGTCTTCACGGTCACGCCAGGGATGGCGGCCAGCGCCTTGTAGAGGGCCGAGCGCAGCTGCGGGCTGAGGTTCGGCGTCCACAGCCAGGTGGTCGCCTGGCTGAAGACCAGGTTGTCGTCGGTCTCTTGCGGCTGCTTCGGCTTGGGGAGCGTCTTGCCGAGCTCCTTCTCCTCAAGCTGCCACTTCTGCAGCTCCATCTGCTCGGCCTGCGCGATCTGCCCCTCGGCCTGCTTGAGCAGGAGCTGGCGCAGCGCCGCCGGGACGGTCGTCGTGGCGTCCAGCTGGGCCGAGGTCGGCGAGGTGCCCTTGGGGAAGGTCAGCGTGCCGGGCGGGGCCGGCGTCCCGCCGGCGTGCGCGAGCGAGATGTCCTGGTACGTCACGCCGCCCCCGGTGAGGGTGTCGATGACGGTGGTCTCGCCGCCGGCCTCGCTGGCCGAGTCGCCGTTGCTGGTCGTCTGCTCGGTCATCACGACGTAGCGCCCAGCCGGGCGCGGCGTCGCGGCGGCGGCCGCGCTCAGGCCGAACAGGGTCCGCTGGGCGGCCGTCAGCTGGATGGTGCTGCCCCCGGCCGCGACCGGGCCCGTGCCGGAAACGGGGTGCGAGGAGCCTGCGGTCGCGACCAGGACGCCCGCGGCCACGCCGGCCGCGGCGGCGGTCCCGGCGACCGCGGTGACGCGGGTCTGGACGCGGTGGCGGCGCTCGCGCCGGATCGCGCGGGACGCGGCGGCGGGCGGGGCGGCCAGGTCCGCGGTGGCGCGCACCATCAGGTGGCGCAGGACGTCCTCATCAAGGTCAGGCATAACGAACTTTCCTTTCATCGTCTTCACTAATGACCGACAGCAGGGCAGGCTGCTGGCGAAGCCGCGCCATGGCGCGCGAGGCGGTGCTCTTGACGGTCCCGGCCGAGACGCCGAGGAGCCCGGCTGTTTCCTGCTCGCTGCGGTCATCGAAATAGCGCAGCACCACGATCGCCCGCTGCTGCGGGGTCAGCGCGCCGAGCGCGTCAAGCAGGACCGGGCGGATCTCGGCCGCCGCATGCCGGTCGAGCCCGCGCGGGTCGCCGTCGTCGTGCGCGTCGACCAGGTGCACCTCGGCGGGCCCGCGCTGCTGCTTGCGGGCCTGGTCGATCACGACGTTGTGGAGGATCTTCCGGCTGTAAGCGCCAGGGTTGTCCACTCTCGGCCACCGTCCGGCGAGGCGGTGCAGCGTCTCCTGGTAGGCGTCCTCGCCGAGACCTCGGTCAGAGGTAAGCAGCGTCGCCAGCCGCAGCAGACCATCGCCAGCCTGCGCGACAAACTGTTCGAATGCACGTTCCTGAGCTTTGTTCATCTGGCCTCCTGGATGAACCCGTAATCACCGGCTCACCCCTGTAGACGACGGCTTCGCCCAACAGGTTGAGAGGCCGGCGCATGTCAGCCAGGGAGCATCCAGGTCAAGCGCAAACAAGTAGACACCATCACCACTAGTCGAGTATGCTCGGCCGTAGATGAGAAAGCCCGGGAGGGTTCGTGATTGGACCTTAGGGCGATCGCCACAACCCTCCCGGAATATGGCTAACGCGCTCAGACCTTGAAGATCCAGCAAGGACTGGCGCAAATTGCGCCTATCACGGCGATGATCAGATGTTCCATGGTTCACCTCCAGACGATGACCGAATAAATGCCGCTTCCGGGCGCAATCCGGAAGCGGCACGACCACCGCGCCGCTTTGCGGGCGCGGACGCCGGGCGAAGTAATCGCTGGGCAGGCTGGTGCCTTGTGTTGCCCGAGTCATTTCCAGCGATACGAAGCTATCAGACCTATCGGGAGATGTCTTTGAGTTCCAGCAACATCTATGTTTCACGCGATAAAGCATGATAAGTCGCATCTTTACCAATTGCCTTTTTTCAATTGACAATTCGTAACCGATGAGCTACTTTGCGCTTCCAGGGCGGTCTTCGGATTTACAGGTTGGCGAGGCATGACGAGCGGCGAGCCGACTCGGAACGAGCTCAGCGGGACCGTCTACGGGCATTCGATTCAGGCGCGCGAGATCCACGGGGATGTGCACGTGCACCAAGCCGGATCGCCAGCGCCGCGCCCGGCGCATCCTCCGCCCAGCCAGTTGCCGCCGCTCACCGAGCTCACGGGCCGGGCCAACGCCCTGACCGCAATGGACACCGCCCGGGCCAGCCGGGTCATCGTCGTGACGGGATCGCCCGGGGTGGGCAAGTCGGCGCTGGCCGTGTCCTGGGGGCACCGCGTCCGGGCCGACTTCCCGGACGGGGTCTTGTTCGCCGACCTGCACGGTTACGCGCCAGATGGCCCGGCGAGCCCTGGCCGGGAGCTCGGCCGGTTTCTGCGCGCGCTCGGCACGGACCCGCAGGCCGTTCCAGCCGACCTCGCCGAGCTGACCGGCCTGTATCGGTCACTGATGGTAGACCGCCGGATGCTGGTTGTACTCGATGACGCGCTGACGACCGCTCAGGTCATCCCGCTGCTGCCGTCGTCGCCTGCGAGCGTCGCGGTCGTGACCAGCCGATCGCGGCTCGGTGGCCTGGTGGCGCGCGGCGGTCGCGCTGTCCAGCTCGACCGGCTCGACGCCGACGCGGCGCTGGAGCTCCTGGCCCGGACCGTCGGCGAGGAACGGGTCGGGGCCGAGCCGCAAGCGGCCAGGCGCCTGGTTGACCTGTGCGGCCGCCTCCCGCTGGCCATCTGCGTGGCCGGAGCCAGGCTGGCCGCGCGGACGCGCTGGCCGGTCAGCGAGATGGTCCAGGCACTCGCCCACGAACGACAACGGCTCGCCGCGCTCGACCTAGAGGATGACATGGCGATCAGGTCCGCGCTCGACGTCAGCTACGAGGCCCTAGAGCCGGCCGCAGCCCGGCTGTACCGGATCCTCGGGCTGTTCCCGGGCACGCAGTTCGACAGCGGCGTCGCCGCGGCGGCCGCCGCCATCCCGCAGGCGGAGGCCCGGCGCCTGCTCGGCATGCTCACCGACGTCAACCTGCTCGACGACGCGGAAGACGGCCGGTACCGGTTCCACGACCTCACGCGCCTGCACGCCCGCGACAGGTGCGAGAAGAGAGAGCCCGAGGTCGAACGATCGGTCATCGTTCGCCGGATGCTGGACTGGTTCCTCGTCACGGCGGGAGCCGCCAGCGCCGCGGTCACCCCCTACCGTCACGACCTGAGCCCGCAGGTCCGCTACGCGCCCGCTGAGTCGGTCGAGTTCGCCAGCGCGGGCGTGGCCCTGGACTGGCTCGACCGCGAGCTGCCCAGCGTGATCGCGATCGTCCGGCTGGCTGCCAGCCAGCGACACTACGCCGTCGCGTGGCAGCTCGCGGACGCGATGTGGCCGTTGTTCCTCTACCGGGGGCACTATGGCGAGCGGCTTGAGCTGGACCAGCTGGCGCTCGCGGCGGCACGCGACGGCGATGACGCGACGGGGCAGGCCAAGATGCTCAACCGGCTCGGCCTGGCCGTCATGGACCTCGGACGGCACGTAGAGGCGAGGGAGTACTTCGAGCAGGCGATCACGTTCTGGGAGCGCCTAGGCGACGCGGACCGGCTGGCCGGCGGCCAGCGGCGCCTCGGCCTGGTCGCCCTGGCGGAAAGCCAGCCGGAGGCCGCCATTGACCTGTTCACGCGGGCCCTGAACGGCTACACCGAGCTGGGCGCGACGCGAAAGACGGCCCTGGCCCTCGGCGACCTCGGGACCGCGCTCCTGCAGGCCAGCCGCCCCGGGGAGGCGATCGCCCGGCTGCAAGAGGCCGGCACCCTGCTCGCGCAGGTCATAGACCCCTACAGCCAGGCGCGGGTTGTGTACCGGATCGGGCTCGCCCACGAGCAGGCCGGGGACCTGCCGGCGGCGACCGCGTTCCTGCGCCGCGGGCTGCGGGCCATGCGCGACATCGGCTCCCCGAAGGGCGAGGCCGACGGGCTGATCGCCCTGGCCGGCCTCGCCCTGCGCGCCGGGCAGCGGGGCGAGGCCCGCGAGCTGCTCACCGACGCCCGCCGCATCCTTGTCTCGGCCGGCTCGCCGCGGGTGGCGGAGGTGACTGAGAGCCTCGCCCAGCTGGGGGAACCGGGTCCCGTCTAGGCCGACCCGCCGTCGTCCCAGCGGCCGATCTCGGTCCGGACCTGGCACTGGGTGCCCAGCCGGGCAAGCTCGTTCTCGCTCAGCGAAGCGTCGCCCGGCAGCGGGCAGCCTATCTTCCAGCCGGCGTGCAGGACCGCGGACGACAGTGCCTGGACCGGGCTTCCGGTGGCGAGCCAGCCGTGCAGGAACGAGGCGAAGAGCGCGTCGCCGGCCCCGGTCGTGCTCACCACGCCGCGCGGGGCCACGGCGCTGGCCCGGACCAGGGTACCGTCCCGGAGGCCGAGGATCGCTCCCTCCGCGCCCTGGCCGATCCCGACGATCTCGCACCCCGGGTAGCGGGCGAACATCCGCGCCGCCCACTCCGCCGGCGGGCACGGCAGCCGCTCGTGGGAGCAGAACACGATGTCGGCCACCTCCAGCCAGGGCCGGTTGTACACGTCGTCAACGTCGGCGATGAGGTGCACGTCCACCGCGATCGGGACGGACAGGTCCCGTGCGTGCCCGAGGAGCGGGCCCGCGAACCGGGTGTTCGTCAAGACCGCGAGGCTCGTGCCCGCCGCCAGGTGGCGGAAGGTGCCGGCCGGGTAGCCGACGGCATTCACCGCCGCCAGGTACGGGTAGCCCATCCGGCTGCCGTCCGGGGAGACGAGGACGACGCCGAGCGACGTCGCCCCGGCGTCCACGATCCCGTCGGCGGGCAGCCCGGCCGCTCGCAGGTCAGCCCGGACCGCCAGGCCAGCCGGGTCGGACCCGGCCAGCGTGCAGAGCCGGACGTCATTGCCGAGCGCGCTGAGCACCTTGGCGACGTGCGCGGCCGAGCCGGCTACGCCCGAGCGCAGCCAGGCCGGCGGGACGCCGGGCGCGTGCTCAACCGGGAAGCCCGGCACGCCGACGGACATGTACAGGCTGGCGACGCCGACCACCACGATGGAGCTGGCCATGTCAGCGACCTCGCCAGACGAGGCCCGGCAGGGCGGCGGGCGGGGTCACGGGCACCGTGGCGGGCTGGGTGAGCCCGAGTTGGCTGTAGACCAGCCGCCGCAGGTTCCGGTCGAACTGGCCGGGCTCGGAGGTGACGCGGGCGGCCACCGCCCGCGAGAGGGCCGGCGCATGACGGCGGAGCGCGGCCATGAGCTGCGGCCCTACCGGGTCGTCGGGCGAGAGCCGGGGAGAGGATCGCGCCAGCAGGGCGGCCGCGGACCCTGGCGCCAGGTCCTGGTCGCCGTCGCCTGCCCACAGCACCGGCACCCCGCCCGCCGCCGCGTAGACGCTCGTCGACCCGTGATCGCCGACGACGATGTCGGCCGCGATGAGCGCGCCCAGCCATTCCGACCGGGGCGGCACGAGCGCCAGCCCGCGCCGCATGGCGCTGCCCAGCCAGGCGCGCACTTGGCGGTCTCCGTGGCCGTACCAGACATTCGGGTGCATCAGCGACACCACTCGGTACCGGTCGGGCGGAAGCTCGGCCAGCAGCCGGTCGTGCAGTACCTCGGGCTGGCCGAACAGCGAGCGGGTGCCCCAGGTCGAGGCGGTGACCACCAGCGTGGTGCGCCGGCCGACCTTGAGCGCGCGCCGGTACTGCGGGCGCAGTGACCGGCTGACCAGGAGCTGGTCGTAGCACGGGTCGCCGAGGACCGCGGCCGCCGGAAGCGCCGCCGGGCACTGCCGGCCGAGTATTTCCAGGTCCCGGCGGTGGGACAAGACGAGCGCGGCGGGAACCACCCGCCCGCCGCGGACAAGGGTCTGGGGGTCGAGCCCGTACACGCCGCGCAGCGCGGGCGCGGCGCTCAGGCCTGGCCGGACCGCGAGCTTGTTGTGGCTCGCGCCGTGGGGCAGCACGACCACGGGCGCGCTCAGCCGGTGCAGTTCCGCGTAGCCGGCCGCCAGCGCGAGGTCGAAGGTCAGCTCGGTGGCCTGCTCCCACGGCAGGACGATCCCGCCGAGCTCCCGTAGCAACTCCGCGACGCCGTTGCCAAAGACATCAGGCGCCGCCGTGAATACCACCTGAATCCGCTGATCGGATTCAATTAGCCGGAGAATCCCGGCTAGCCGTTGTCCCGTCGTTACCGTATGGACCACTACGAGCACTGTCTTACACCCGGCGCGAGTGACCCATCGTTGCGCGCCTAGCCCTACCGGCACTTGACGCCAATCCATGCCGCACATGGCACTCCTGAACCTCCGCTTGTCCCCGTTTCCTTGGCTGGGTCGCCGCCGGCAGGCCGGGTCCCGTCATGCGGCTCCCATAGACACGATGCGGCGCGGAGGTTGCCAACGAGCTTGCACATGCCTTGCAAGAAACTTGCAGCGTAACACTTTCGTAAGAAAAGTATTGGCGATTCTGGTGTTACGCCACCGCGAATGTGGAATGTCGCTTGTGGGAGCATATGGCGGGATTCGCGAAGGGAAGCAGGGGTGGAGTTTCGCCTACTGGGGCCGGTTCAGCTTTGGGCTGGGGACGAGCAGATCGATCTGGGATCGCGCAAGGAGCGTTGCGTGCTCGCGGTCCTGCTGTGGGAGCGGGGGCCGGTTTCCGGCTCGGCACTGATTGAAAAGGTATGGGGGGATGAACAGCCCAACAGCGTTCACGCGACGCTGCACTCCAACGTATCCAGGTTGCGCCGCAACCTGCGCCGCGGAGGCCGGAATCCGGATGACGGCGGGCTACTGCGGTCCGGCTCATCCGGCACTTACTCGCTCGACGTGGCCCCGGGAGAAGTCGACTTCCGGGTCTTCCGGGCCCTGGTCGGAAGAGCGACCAGTGCCGCTGCGAGCGGGGACTTCGAGCAGGCGGTCGCGTTGTTCCGCGAAGCCGACCAGTTGTGGCGAGGCGTACCGCTGGCCGACTTGTCGGGTAGCTGGGTCGAGGGCGTCCGGATGCGGCTGGAGGAGGAAGGGCTGACCGCGGCCCTGGACTGCCTTGACGCCGAGCTCCACCTCGGCCGGCACGCTTCCCTCGTAGGTAAGCTCCGCGACCTCGCGGCTCAGCATCCGCTCAATGAGCGGGCAGTCAGGCTGCTGATGCTGGCGCTACACGGGAGCGGACGCATGCAGGACGTGTCCCAGGTGTACCTGAAGCACCGGCGCCTCATGCTCGACGAGCTCGGCAGCGACCCCACGCCCGGGCTGGACAAGCTCTACCGGCAGATGCTGGGGGACGCGCCAGAGACGAACGGCAGGCGGCCCGCCCGCCGGGCGGAGTCTGCGGGCCTGGTTCCTCCGCCCCGGACCGCGAGCACGTTGCCCCGGGACAACCCGGACTTCACCGGCCGGGCGGCCGAGCTCGGCCTCATGGCGAGCTGGCTGAACTCCGGGGAGGGGCGGTCAACCGTTCCGGTGATCCTGATCAGCGGGATGCCCGGCGTCGGCAAGTCATCCCTCGCCGTCCACGCCGCCCACCTGTTCAGCCGCCAGTACACCCGCCAGATCCACCTCGAGCTACGGGCGCACAGTGCCGCCGCCCCGCCCCAGGGCCCCGCCCTGCCACTCGACCCGGCAACGGCGCTCGGAGCCGCGCTCCGGGCACTCGGCATCCCGACCGACCAGATCCCGGCGAGCCTCGACGACCGGCTCGCCCTCTGGCGGTCCCGGGCGCACGGGATCCTCCTGGTCCTCGACGACGCGCTGAACTCCGGCCAGGTGCTGCCGTTGCTGCCCAGCGCCCCCGGCTGCGCCGTCCTGGTGACCAGTCGCTTGCGGGCGCACGACATACCCGGCCTGCGGGCGCTCCCCATCGAGACGCTCCCGCCCGCGGATGCCGCCGCGCTGTTCACCAAGATCGCGGGGCCAGAGCACGCCAGCGACCCCGATGGGCTAGCCAGCGTGCTGGCGCTGTGCGGCCACCTGCCTTACCGGATCCAGCTGATGGCGTCCCTGCTGCGACGCCATCAGCGTGCCTGGTCGATCAGGGACCTTATCGAGCGCATGCACGAGATCCGGGCCGAGGAAGGCGACATGTCAGCGTCATTGGAGCTTTCCTACCGGTATTTAATGCCGGACCAGCAGCAGCTCCTGCGACGGCTGGCACTGCATCCGGACGGGAGCTTCTCCGGCTACGCGGGAGCGGCGCTGGCGGGCGGGGCACAGCCGCTCGCGACCCAGCGCGCGATCGAGGCCCTCGCTGACTATCACCTGATCGAGGAGCCGGCCCGGGGCTATTTCACCTTTCATGACCTTATCCACCAGTACGCGCAGCGCATCGCGGAAGACCGCGACCCGGAGGCGGGCCGGCGGCAGGCAATAGGCCGGCTGCTCGACTATTACGTGTCCCTGGCCGAGCGCGCCGACATGCTCGTGCATCCCTTTCACCAGCGGATTGTTCCTCCGTCGAACGGCAACGGCACGTCCGCCGCGCCTGTCCTGCCGGAACTTCGCACCCGGCAGGACAGCAAGAAATGGCTGGAAGGCGAGCGGCGCAGCCTGTTGCACGCCGCCCGCTACGCGCTTGACTCCCGCTTCTACTGGCACGCAGGCCTGCTGCCGCACCTGCTGGCCAGGTTCCTTGATGACTGGGCCGACTGGGCGGAAGCCATTGACCTGCACGGCGTGTCGGCCAGTGCCTGGCAAGCGCTCGGGAATGCCTCCGGCGAGGCGCGGGCGCTATCCGACCTCGGCTTCGCGCTGGGCCAGGTCGGGCGGTACGACGAGGCGCGCGGCCATGCCCAGCGGGCGCTAACGATCGCGCGGCAAGCGGGCATCACGGCCGGCGAGGCCGGCGCGCTCAGCACGCTCGGCGTCCTTTCCTGGCGGCAGGCCCGGTACCCGGAGGCCCTGGACCGCTACGACGAGGCGCTCGCGCTCTGGCGCTCGCTCGGCAACCAGCACGGAGAGGCGGAGACGCTGCACCGGCGCGCGGTCGTCTCGTGGCAGCTGCGGCGGGCAGCAGACTCCCAGCGCGAGGCCGAGCAGGCGCTGGCCATCTTCCGCACGCTGGGCGATCCGCAGGGCGAGGTCAACGCGCTGAACAACCTCACCGGAATGCACCTGGAAGCGGGCTCGTACGAGCAGGCCCTCAGAAACTTCCGTCAGGTCCCCGGCATGTTCCGCGAGCTCGGGGACCGTCAGGGCGAGGCGATGGCGCTCAGCAACATCGGTGAGCTTTACAGCCTGACCGGACGGTACGCGGAGGCGATCGACCACTACCGCACGGCGGCCGACGAGCTGCGGAACCTCGGTGACCGCCGGTCGCAGGCCGAGGCGCTCATCGGGATGGGCGTCGTCTTCCGGCAGTCGCGAGACTACGCGGCCGCCATCGATGTCTTCCAGAAGGCCCTGGTCATCGCCCATGACCTCGCCGAGAAGTACTTGCAGGTACAGGTCTACCTGGGCCTGGGGGAAACACGAGAGCAAAGCGGCGGGCGGCTGGCGGCGGCCGGGGACTTCGAGGCGGCGCTTGAGCTCAGCGAGCAGATCGGGGACCCCGACTCGGCCACGCGGGCCCGGCGTGGCGTGAATGGAGCCCGCTAGCTTCCTCCATCGGATCTCCACATCCACTGCACCGCGCCGTCACGGCCCTCCGTCAGGCTGAACGCAATTCGGTCAGCGCCCGTGACGGGCGGCGAGCCCCGGACACCGCACCCGTAGGAGACCAGGATGACGACTCAAGCCACGATGCACCCCAGCGGCACCAGCGCCGGCGTTCCCGGCGCGCTGCCAAGCGCCGCCCGGGTGCTGGCCGTCACGGCGCGCCCCGGGCAGGAGTCAGTCGACCTGGGCGGGGTGCTGTACGCCTTCCGCCGGGCCGGGGCCAGCCTGAGCCTGCTCTGCCTCACCCGGGGCGAGGCCGCCGCCCGCCGCCCGGGCCCCGCCCCGGCCCAGGCCGTCCGGCCGTGGGAAGTCCACCTGGCCGCCGCCGTCCTCGGCGTCAGCGAGGTCGCGGTCGCCAACAACGCCGACGGGAAGCTGCACCAGTACCCGACGCCGGCGCTGGCCGAGCAGGTGTCGCTCGCGATCAGCCGGTTCTCGGCCGACCTGGTGCTCGTGGTCGCGCCCGAGACGGGCGACCTGGGCGAGGCCGCCGTCGCCAGCGCGGCCACGTCCGCCGCAGCGCAGGCGGGGGTGCCGGTGCTGGCCCGCACCCGGTCCGGCGTCTCCAGTGCCTGGGACGTTGACCTGGGCGTGGACGCCGACGTGGCGCGGGTGATCCAGAAGTCCGCGGCTGCCGCCCATACCAGCCAGTCCGATGCCCTGCCGGCCCTGCTTAGCCGCCTGGACATGCTCAACCGGGCGGAGACGCTGCGCTGGCTGGCCGCCCCCGGCCGGGTGCCCGCCCAGCGGGACCTGCTGGCGACGGCCTGACGGGCCACGACCGGGCGGCCAGGGCCGCCGGCCCGGCAGCCGGCCCCGGCTCTGGGCCACGGTCCCGCTGGCTGGACCTCTGCCGCCTGGGCCCCTGCTGGCCGGGCCCCTGCTGGCCGGCTCGTGGCGCGCTGGCCGCGCATGGCCGGCGGCGAGGCCGTGGGCGTGCAGGAAGGTGCCGGCCATCGTGGAAACGATGTCCCAGTCAGCGGCGCCGGTCACGACCGGGGTCAGGTGACCGAGCGCCACGTGGAGCAGCGCCAGCGCGTCTTCGACGCTCGCCGGACGGCCATGGCCAGCAAGATGGCCTGGGCCTGCCGGATGGCTTGGGCCTGCCGGATGGCTTGGGCCTGCCGGATGGCCTGGCTGCATCGCAATCGCCTCCCGCGAGGGCTTGCTACCTACATTACCACCAATCTGGTCAAACGCGAGAGCGGGCCAGGAAGGGAAGGCCGGAGCGCGGGCGGGGACAGGCGGCAGGTCAGCCGGTGGCGTTGAGCCAGCGGACCGGGGCGCCGTCGCCAGCCCGGCGGAACGGCTCCATCTCGCTGTCCCAGGCGGTGCCGAGGAGCTTGTCCAGTTCCTTCTCAAGGGCGGCGGTGCCGGCCGCGGCCAGGCTCATCACGGCCCGCAGCCTGCCCTCGGGGACCAGGATGTCACCGCTGGCGCTCGTCACGGCGGAAAAGACGCCGAGGTTAGGCGTGTAGCAATAGCGGACGGCGTCGCACCCCTCGGAGGCTTCCTCGGTGACCTCAAAGCGCAACCGGTTCCAGCCGGAGAGGGCAGACGTGATCGCGCCCGCGGTCCCTGGCTTTCCTCGCCAGGTCAGCTCAGCACGAACAGACCCGGGGGCAGCGGGCTGGCTGACCCAGGGCATGCTGACAGGCATCCCGACCGTCCCCGCCACTGCCCACTCAACGTGCGGGCACAGCGCCGGGGGCGCCGAGTGAACCTGCAATACACCGTAAACGGACACCGTGCCTCCTAGACGAGGTTCGCCTTCCCCTGCGGCCTCGTTAGGCGACCTGTATGCTGGCCCTCAAGAGCTAGCCAGATACATGCTGCCCGGTATCTGCGTCATATTGTGCCGCACGATCACCGGCGGCACCAGTGGTATTCGCTAGAAAACTTCGCCGGCGTAGCGCGATGACCAGCAGCGCGATCGCGCTGAGTCCTACCCCGGTCCACATCACGTAGTCGCCGGCCCGATCGTAGAACGTCCGGGCCGACCCGGCCGGCAGGGCCAGCCGGACGGTGATCGCCCCGTGCTGGGACTGCCCCATCCACGCCAGTTCCCGGCCCCGCGCGTCAAACGCGACCGAGTCCCCCGTCAGCGCCGCCTGCGCCACCGGCCGGCCGGTCTCGGCGGCCCGGATGGCGGCCAGCGAGGCGTGCTGGTCCGGTCCCCAGGTGCCCTGGAACGTCACCGTCGAGGACTGGTAGACGATCATCTGCGCCCCGTTGTCGGCGTCGACCCGGGACATGTCGGGAAACGCCGACTCGAAGCAGACCAGCACCCCGACCGGCAGCGGGCGGCCCGCCCGGTCGGTCATGGTCAGCACCTGGGCGCCGGGGCCGGGGATCATGTTGGACCCGGCCGCCTTGCTGATGTCGGTCAGCCAGCCGAGCTGCTGGCGGAAGGGGATGTACTCGCCGAACGGCACCAGCCGCGACTTGGCGTAGGTGCCCTTGATGCCGGAGCCGCTGACGAGCACGGCCCACTTCTCGTGCCCCTTGCCGGCCGGGGTGGCATCCTGGCTGGCGAGGATCTCGGCCCCGTCCTGGCGGGCCAGCGCCTCGATCTCGCCCAGCAGGGGAGCGCTGGCGGGCAGCGTGAGGTCCTCGGCGATGCTGCTCTCGCCCCACACGATCAGGTCGGGCTGAGCGCCGGTGAGCGACCCGGCCCCGGCCGAGGATCCGCCGGCGGGGGCGCCCGCGCCGCTCAGGGACGCCGTCATGGCCTCCGACGCGTGCACCCGCACCGCCTCGCTGGCGACCACCCCCGGCTGGACGAGCGCCACCGTGGCCGAGCGGGCGACGGGGAACGGGGGGGTCAGCGCGAAGGCCAGCGGCCCGGCCCCGGCGCCCGCGATGAGGGCGGCCAGGCCGGCGGCGGCCAGCGGCGGCCGGCGCCCGTTGACGACCACGGCCGCCAGGCCCACGTTGGCCATGACCAGGGCGACGCTGACCAGCCAGATTCCGCCCACCGCGGCCAGCGCCAGCACCGCCGGGTGCTGCCACTGGGAGGCCCCGTACAGGTCCCAGGGCCCGCCGAGGCCCTGGTAGGACCGCGCCCACTCGGGGATCAGCCAGGTCGCGGGCAAGACGGCGAGCGCCAGGGCGAAGCGGCCGAGCGCGCGCGGGCCGGGCCGCAGCAGGACGCGGGCGAACAAGGCGAACGGGGACCACATGACGCCGAAGACGCCGCCGATCAGCAGCAGCCCCGGCCCGACCTGGGGCGCCATCCACGACAGCATCATGATCAGGTAGCCCGCCCCGAACCACCAGCCGCGGGCGAAGGCCTCGCGGTCGGTCTCCGCCCGGATGAACAAGACGATGCCGGGAACCAGGGCGAACCAGGCAACGTAGGACAGGCTCAGCCCGGGGAAGACCAGCAGCACCGGGACCGCGGCGGCGACCAGCGACGCCCACCGGGCGGGGTAGCTGAGCTGCCGGAACAGCCGTCGCAGCCGCCCGGCCCGCTCGTCCGCCGGGCCGGTCGCCAGCCGCGCAGCCCGAACCGCCATGCCTCCATTGTCCACCGTCGGCGGCCCGCTGCCCAATCAGCCTGCCCGCCGGGACGCCGGCCAACCGGCGTCCCGGCGGCGCACGCGCCCCGGGGCTCACGGGTTACCGCAACGCCTGACCGCTAGAGGGGCTGGTGTTGACGGGCAACGGCAGGTCGCAGGCGGATCCCTGGCGGGGGCGAGGACCCTGCCAGGGCTGGCGACGGCGGGGATGGCCGGTGGCGGCAAGGGCGGCCAGCCTGCCGACGCCACCCCCGGGGCGCCCTTGCGGGCAAGAGGACCGCCGGCCGGCCGGTCACGGCCTGGCCACTGGGCGGCCAGTGCCTATGAGTAGTCACAGTAAGTCGGGGGTGATATCACGCAGGTCACGGGGTTACGGCGCGCAGCCGCCCCTACGGCTCGGCCCCGGTCGCGACCGGGCGGGCCGGGTCGGTGATCCAGTCCGACCATGATCCCGCGTACAGGGCGGCGGGGATCCCGGCGAGGGAGAGCGCCAGCACCTCGTGCGCGGCGGTGACGCCGGAGCCGCAGTAGGCGCCGACCTCGACCCCGCCGGCCGCCCCGAGGGCAGCGAAGCGGGCGGCCAGCTCGGCGGGCGGCCGGAAGGCACCGTCGGCGGTCACGTTCTGGGCCGTCGGGGCGCTGACCGCCCCGGGGACGTGCCCGGCGACCGGGTCGGCCGGCTCGGCCTCGCCCCGGTAGCGCTCGCCCGCCCGCGCGTCGAGCAGCAGCCCGCGGCGCGCGAGGTCGCGGGCGGCGGCGGCGTCCAGCAGCGGCAGGTGCCCCGGGGAGGCGGTGAAGCCGCCCGCGGGCGGCGCCTCCCGCGGCTCCCCCGTCTCGTAGGTGAGGGAGGCGGCCAGCCACGCGCGGAAGCCGCCGTCGAGCACCCGGACCGACGGGTGTCCGAAGTACCGCAGCAGCCACCACGCCCGGGCCGCCGCGGTGGCGTCGGCGTCGTCGTAGACCACGACCGGCCGGCCCGAGTCGACCCCCAGCCGCCGCATCGAGGCCTGGAAGGCCGCCGCCGACGGCAGTGGGTGCCGCCCGCCCCCGCCGGCGGCGGCGCCAGCGGCACTCCCGACTACAGCGGCGCTCCCAGCTTCAGCGACGGGGCCAGTCCGGGGCGGGGCCGCGAGGTCAGCGTCCAGGTCAGTGAAGACCGCGCCGATCACGTGCCCGGCGGCGTACAGCTCGCGGCCGGGCGGCCCGCCCAGCCGCCAGCGCACGTCGAGCACGTGCGGGTAGCCCGGCTCGTTCAGCTCCCGCAGGAGCTCGTCCACGCTGATCAGCAGTTCGGTGCGCGCCACCAGGCAAGTATGCCGCGAGCGGGCCCCGCGCGGGAGGGCGGCGCTAGCGGGGAAGGCCGCTACCGGGAAAGGTAGGCCAGGATCGGGACGAGCTGCTCAGCCGGGGTGAGCGAGCCGTGCATGCCGATCATCGGCGGGTCCTCGGGCTCGGCCCGCGGCGCCAGCATGGCCGAGGTCCCGGCCGCGGCGGCCACCACGTCCCCGATCCGGGGGCGCATCGCCTCGTCAACCGGCCCGAACCAGCCTTCCTTGATCGCGTCCGCCCGGGACCGGACCCAGGCGCGCTCGCCGAGCACCTCGCGCCAGGCGGCGAGGACGTCGGGGGCGGCCCCGGGCTCGGCGTACACGTGCCGGGCGCGGGGCTCGCCGCCGAGCGCGGCGACGCCGCCCTGGAGCGCGGCGATCGCGTCAACCTCGATGCGGTCCTCGGGGCCGACGTTGACCATGCCGTGGTCGGCGGTGGCGTACATCACCGCCCCGGACGGCAGCGCGGCCGCGATCTGCTCGGCGAGCTTGTCCACGTGGGCCAGCTGGTAGGTCCAGGCATCCGAGCCCACGCCGTACTGGTGCCCGGCCGCGTCCAGGTCGGGGGTGTAGACGCCGACCAGGGCGTGCTCGCTGTCGTGGAGGGCGCCGCTGGCCTCGGCGGCGAGTGCCCCCTGGTAGCCCGCGGGCCGGTAGGTGGCGCCCCGCTGGGCCGCCCGCGACAGCCCGCTGGCGGCGTAGCTCCGGCTGCCGACCTGGTACACGTCGGCGCCGGCGGCGGCGGCGCGCTCGAAGATGGTCGGCTTGGCCTGCCAGGCGGCGGGGTCCACGTCGTCGGGCCAGTGCAGCCCGTTGACCAGCCGCCCGGTCGCCGGGTCGCGGACGCGCAGCCCGACCATCCCGTGCTCGCCGGGCGACCGGGCCGTCCCCAGGGAGGCCAGGCTGGTCACCGTGGTGGACGGGAAGCCGCACGTCAGGGGGCGGGAGTTGAAGGCCAGCTCGGACAGGAACGGGGCGGCCGCCTGGTGGGCGCGCAACTGCTCCCAGCCCAGCCCGTCGATGACGAGCAGGCAGGCGCGCCGCGCCGGCGGCAGGCCGAGCGGGCCGGCCCCCTCCCCGCCCAGGGCGGCGAGCAGTGAGGCGGCCAGGTCGGCGAGCGTGAGCTCGCCGTAGGCGGGGATGAGGGGGCTGGTCCGGGGCTCGCGTGACACGGGGCCGGTCCCTAGGCCGTCGCGCCGGCGGTGGCGTCGGACAGGGCCGAGGAGAAGGCCAGCACCTGGCGGACCGCGGCCTCGCCGTCGGCGGCCTCGCTGATCCGCAACGTCAGGTCGTCGGCGGTGATGGTGCCGAGGTACCCGTGGTCGGCCTCGCAGCTCTCGTCGCCGCAGTGGGCGGGCTCGAGCTCCACGTGCGACAGGACGTTCCAGCCGATGGTCAGCATGACCTCCGACGGCATGGTGACGCCGGACACGTAGGACGCCGGGTCGGGGACGACCCGGGTCACCGATACCGACGTGATCCGGGAGAACCGGATCGCCTCGGTGCTCGTCTCCGCCCGCGGCAGCAGGTCCGCCTCGTCGGCCGGGTGCTCATCGGTGTGCGAGTACACGAGCCGGGTGGGCGTGAGGGCCAGCACGGTCATGTGGCGCCGCACCTCCATGCCGGGGTCGAAGATCGCGTCATGCTGCACGAAGAACGCCGTCACCGGCTCTGCCCCCAGGGCGGAGGCGACCGCGTCGGTCACCAGTCCCGGGTAGTACCCCGCGTGCTCGATCGCGGCGCGCAGGTCCGCTGTCCTGACTCGCGTTTCAGTCATGCATCCATCCTGCACCGTCCCGGGGCGTGGTTCACCACGGGTCGGCCGGAAAAAACCCGGCGTTCACGCGGCCGGGCCCCCGGAGGCAGCGCGGGGCCAGGAAGCGCCGCCCGGCCGGGCCGGGAGCGGTCCCGGCTCAGCCGGCTCCCCGGGCTCCCCGGGCCCGACTGGCGGGTCGGCCCGGCTCAGCTCTTCCCTGCGCTGGTCCAGGCCGGCGCCGGCCCGGTAACGCAGGAGCGGACGGGCCACGCGCGGCTCGTCGAGCTCCACGGCCGCCGCGCTGGGGGCCGGGCGCGGGCCGCGCGGCTTGCGCGCGCCCGCCGTGCCCCCCCGCCCCCGGTAGACGAGCAGCCCGTTGACCGGGTCGGGGACCGCGTCAAGGCCAGCCGCGACGACCGGCAGCGCCCGGAAGGCCAGCCACTGCTCGTCGGCCGGGAAGCACGCCTCGAAGACGACCCCGTACTGCGTGTCGTGCCACTCCCAGTACAGCGCCCCGTGGGTGGCCGCCGCCTCCGTGAGCTGGTCCTCCCAGGCGACGCGCCAGGCGCTAGCCGGCCGCGCGTCGCCGGAGAATACTTCTACTGACCACCATTCGGCCATCTCGGGGCACCGCCCTCGTCGCGGGAAAGCCGGCCGAAGCCGCCTTCGCTAATCGAGATAGTACGCCTTTTTCTCGCTATATCCCACCCTGCATCCAGCCGCGTCCCGGGTTACGTTTGCGGCCGATTCCAAAGGCCGCTACGGTCACGGCATGGCAGCAGACGGACGGCGGCACGTGGTCGCGGTCGGCGGGGGCATGCTCATGCCGGGGCGCAACCGGATTCCCTTGTACGTGAGCAAAGTGCTGGAGCTAGCGGGGCGGCCGAGCCCGAAGTTGTGCGTGATCAACACCGCGACCGGCGACGACCCGGCGGGCATCCTGCGGTTCTACGACCGGCTCGCGCGGGCCGACGCCAAGGTCAGCCACCTGGCCCTTTTCCCGATGCCGAACGTGACCGATCCCGAGGACCTGCTGATGTCGCAGGACATCATCTTCGTGGGCGGCGGCAGCGTCGCCAACATGATGGCGGTCTGGCGAGTGCACGGCCTGGACGAGATCATGCGCAAGGCCTGGCACGCGGGGATCGTGCTGGCCGGGTCGAGCGCGGGCGGGATCTGCTGGTTCGAGGGAGGCACGACCGACTCCTTCGGGGTCAAGCTGCGCCCGTTCAGCGGCGGCCTGGGGATGCTGCCGGGGTCGTTCTGCCCGCACTACAACTCCGAGCCCGAGCGGCGGCCGCTGTACCGGAAGCTAGTCGCCGAGGGGGCGCTGCCGGGCGGGATCGCTTGCGACGACGGGGCCGCCGCGCACTACGTGGACGACACGCTCGCCGGGCTGATGAGCGACCGGCGCGAGGCCCGCGCGTACCGGGTGGCCCCCGACGGCACGGGCGGCTCCCACGAGGAGCCCCTCTCGGTGACCTACCTCGGCGCCTAGCGGGCGGCTGAGCTAGGCCCGGCCGGTCCCCCTCAAGGCGGACGCGGAATCCGACTTCTGGCCGACGACTGGCCCCGGCCGGCCCGCATAGGCTGGCCCGGTGCTCGCGTTCTACGGCTGGCTACGCCGCCACCCCGCCCTCGTGGACAGCGCGCTCGCGCTGCCCCTGGCGGTGCTGGGGCTGACCGTCCTGGCCGGCCAGGACGGCGGCTGGATCAAGCTGCTGGGGCTGGGATGCGTGGCCGCCATGGGGGTGGCGGTCGCGCTGCGGCGCAAGCGCCCGGCCGGGGCGTTCACGGCCGTCCTGGTCGCGGGCGGGCTGCAGGTCACGCTGGTCCGCGGGCCGAACGTGGCTGACTTGTCGGTCCTGGTGCTGCTGTACACGCTGGCCGCCTACCGGCCGCGCCGGGCCGCCCTGCCGGGCCTGCTGGCGGTCCTGGGCGGCTCCGCCGTCGCGACCGTGAAGTGGATCCCGGCCAGCGCCATCCACGACGGGGCGCACCTGAGCCAGATCCTGGCGCTGTTCTGGGGGCCGGCGGTCACCGCGTGGCTGCTGGGCGACATGATGCGCTGGCGCCGCAGCTACTACGACGCGCTGGAGGAGCGGGCCGCGCGGCTGGAGCGGGAACGGGACGCCCAGTCCCAGATCGCCGCCGCCGCCGAGCGCGCCCGGATCGCCCGCGAGCTGCACGACGTCGTGGCGCACAACGTGACCGTCATGGTCGTGCAGGCCGACGGGGCCGCCTACGCGCTCGACGGCTCGCCCGAGCGGGCGCGGGAGGCCCTCGGCGCGATCTCGGCCACCGGCCGCCAGGCCCTGGCGGAGATGCGCAGCCTGCTCGGGGTGCTGCGGTCGGCTAGCGGCCAGGCCGACGACGCCGCCGCCCTGGAGCTGGCTCCCCAGCCAGGGATCGAGCAGCTCTCGGAGCTGCTGGAGCAGGCCCGGACGACCGGCCTGCCGGTGTCGTTCGCGGTCGAGGGACTCCCCCGGCGGCTGCCGCCGGGGACCGCCCTGACCGCCTACCGGGTGGTGCAGGAATCGCTGACCAACGCGCGCAAGCACGGCGGGACGGGGGTCACCGCGCGGGTAACGCTGCGGTTCCGCGAGGACGGCCTGGACATCATCGTGACCGACGACGGCCGCCCGGCTAGCCGGGGCAACGAGCCGGGCGGCGACGGCCAGGGGCACGGGCTGATCGGGATGCGCGAGCGAGTGGACATGTTCGGCGGCACCGTGACCGCGGGCCCGCGCCCCGGCGGCGGGTACCGGGTCGCGGTGTCGCTGCCCGCCAGCCCGCTCCCGGTACTCGTCGAGAGCAGCGCATGACCAGGGACAGCGCGTGACCAAGGACAGCGCGTGACCAAGGACAGCGCATGACCAAGGACAGCGCATGATCAGGGTCGGGCTGGTCGATGACCAGGAGCTGGTGCGGACCGGGTTCCGCATGGTGCTGGACGCGCAGCCGGACATGACCGTGACCGGGGAGGCGGCCGACGGCCTGGGCGCGGTCGAGCTGGCGGGGCGAGGCGAGGCCGACGTCATCGTCATGGACGTCCGGATGCCGAACCTGGACGGGGTCGAGGCCGCCCGCCGGATCTGCGCGGCGGGCAGCTCCCCGCGCGTCCTCATGCTCACGACGTTCGACCTCGACGAGTACGCGTTCGCGGCGCTCAAGGCGGGCGCGAGCGGCTTCCTGCTCAAGGACGTCCCGCCGCAGGAGCTGCTGTTCGCGATCCGCTCGGTGCACTCTGGCGACAGCGTCGTCGCCCCGTCGACCACCCGGCGGCTCCTGGACCGGTTCGTTCCCCTCCTGGACGCCGCCCCGGCGCCGGCGGCGCCCGGGGAAGGGGCAGGGCCGGCCGAAGCGGGGCCGCGAGCAGCAGCCGGGCCGCCGGGCGCGCCCCCGCTCCCCCGCCCGGCGGCGCCCGCCGGGCTGGCCAACCTGACCGAGCGCGAGCGCGAGGTCCTCACCGAGGTCGCCGCGGGCCTGTCCAACGCGGAGATCGCCGCCCGGCTGTTCGTGTCCGAGGCCACCGTGAAGACCCACGTGGGCCGGATCCTGGCGAAGCTCGGCTTGCGCGACCGGGTCCAGGCGGTAGTCCTGGCCTACGAGGCCGGCATCGTCCGCGCCCGCCGCTGAGGGCGTCCGGGCGAGCATGCGGGCGGGCTGGCGGCTGGATTATCGGGCGGGCTCCTGGCTGGGGAGCGAGGGTCGCTGTCCGCCAACGGCGCCGCGTAGCCGGGGGCAGCCCGGGCGTGCCCTTAGCCGCCTGGCTTCCCTTTGGTGGCGCGGTGGAGGGTCCAGGCCAGGGCGGCGATGGCCACCAGCGGCAGGAGCCACCAGGCCGCCACCCGGGCCAGGTGGGCGACCAGGGCGGTGGCGGCCAGGCCGGCCACCACCAGGGCCGCGACCCGCCAGTCGTCGCCGACGAGGAAGTCGTACCAGAACAGGCCAAAGGACCTCAGCCGGGCCCGGAGCCGCGTCATGTTCCCACCACCTCCGGGGCCGGGGCGGGGGTACTGGCGGCCTTGCGGGCGCGCAGCCACCAGGTCGCGGCCGCCGCGGCCAGGGCGATCACCGGGACGAGGACGAGCAGGGCGAGGTCGTCGCCGGGCCAGCTCGCGCCCGCCCCCTCGGCTCCCCAGAAGGTGCCGAACGAGGTGAGCATCACCCCCACGGCGAGCTTCAGCCAGTTCTCGGGCACCCGGGTCAGCGGCGCCCGGACGGCCGCGCCGACGGCCGTGATGACCACGACCGCGGCGGCGGCGCCAGCGGCGGCGGCGCCGATGTCGCGGGCGTTGTCGCCGAACGTGATGACGATGAAGACGACCTCCAGGCCCTCAAGCAGCACGCCCTTGAACGCCAGGGTGAAGGAGTACCAGTCCCGGACGACGCCGCGCGAGCGTCCGGCCGCCGCCTGGGCGGCGGTCACCTCGCGGGCATAGGCGCTGCCCTCGTCGTGCAGGGCCTTGTAACCGCCGGCCCGGAGCACCGCCTTGCGCAGCCACTGCAGGCCGAAGATGGCCAGCAGCGCCCCGATCACCAGCCGCAGCGCCGTGAGCGGGAGGTGGGAGATCGCCGGGCCGACGGCGGCGGTGACGACCGCGAGGACCACGAGGGCGGCCGCCAGGCCCTGGTAGGTCGACCGCCAGTCGCGGGTCAGCCCGACGGCGAGCACGATGGTGAGCGCCTCGACCGCCTCGACCGCGCAGGCGACGAAGACGGTGAGGACGAGCGGGAGCGGGGTCAAGGAGCCTCCAGCGGGCGGGCGGCAGCCGGGGGGCAGGCCACAATGGCCGGGTGAGTGAACAAGCGCATGAGGGCATGCCCGGGCCGGCGGCGCCCCCGGGGCCGGGATGGCTGCTGCTCATCTACCGGGTGCCGCCCGAGCCGACCCGGCTGCGGGCCGCGGTGTGGCGCCGGATCAAGAGCCTGGGGGCCATCTACCTGCAGAACTCGGTCGCGGCGCTGCCCGCCAGCGTGGCCAGCGAGCGGGCGCTGCGCAAGCTGCGGCGGGAGATCCTCGACATGTCCGGCACCGCGTACCTGATGTCCGCGTCGGTCCTGGAGGGCGAGGCCGAGGTGCTCCAGGCGTTCCAGGCCGCCCGGGACGATGAGTACGAGGAGATCGTGGACAAGTGCGCGGACTTCCTCGGCCAGGTCCAGAAGGAGTACGACGCGAGCCACTTCACGTACGCGGAGCTGGAGGAGAACGAGGTCGACCTGATCAAGCTGAAGAACTGGTTCGCGAAGGTCGCCGACCGGGACGCCTTCGGGGCCGGGGGCCGGGCGGCGGCGGAGCGGGGGATCGAGGCATGCGAGCAGTCCCTGGAGGCCTACGCCGCCAGGGTCTTCGCCGAAGAGGCCGAGGGCCAGTGATCGCACGCTGTCAATGTTAACAGTCGTTAGAAACGATGGCTAACAGGCATTTCACGGCACCTGCCTGCCCGCATTCCCGGCTACAGTTAGCCACTTGTAGGCACGTAGCGGGGCAACCAGCCGGGGATGGGGCAGGGCGATGAAATTCTGCGCGAGATGCAACCAGGAGCGCTCGGGAAACCGCTTCTGCGCGACGTGCGGCGGCCCCCTCACTGATTCCGGCTCCGGCGCGACCCCGCCCGGCGGCCCGCTGACGGCGGCCGACGACACCGGCACCTACACCATCGCCCGCACGCCCGGAACCGACGAGCGGCCCGGCGGCCGGGGCCAGCCGGGGCAGATGCCGCCGGGCGCGTCGCTGCCGGCGGCCGACGACACCGGCACGTACACGATCGCCCGGACCCCGGGCGCGGACGATCGCTCCCGCCAGGAGACCCAGCTCGCCCTCCCGCCGAACCAGGGACAGGGCTCGCAGGGCACGCAGCCTTCCCAGGGGGTGCAGCCTTCCCAGGGGGTGCAGGCCTCGCCCGTCGGGGGGCTGTCGGGGGCGGACGCGTTCGCGACCCAGACGGTGCTCGGCGCGGGCGGCACCCAGGCGGGCCAGTACTCACCCTCCGAGGGGCACGCCGGCCCGGGCCAGTCCACCGATGCCGGGCAGTACACCGACCCCGGGCCGGGCCAGGGGCCACCGCCATACCAGGGGCCAGCCCAGTACCAGGGGCCGGCCCAGTACCAGGGGCCAGCGCAGTACGACGGGCCAGCGCAGTACGACGGGCCAGCGCGCTACCAGGACCCGGGCCAGTTCCACGGGGGCGGGTACACTCCCGGCCCGGGCACCGCGCCGTTCCAGCCGGCCCCCGATCCCGGGCGGCGCCGCGGCGGCCGGACGACCGCGCTGGTCGCCGTCGCGGCCGTGGTCGTCATCGCGGCCGGGGCGGGCGCGTACGCGCTGGCGTCCTCGCTGCACAACCCGGGCACCAACGCCGGCCCGACGACCGCGCCGTCGGCCGTCACCTCGGCTCCCCCGGCGCCGTCGGCCAGCGCGAGCGCCCTGGCCACGCCGAGCGCCTCGGCGACCGCGGCCTCGCCGACGCCCAAGCCGACCGCGACCGGGCCGGTCCCGTTCGCCGCGGGCGTGTCCGGCAACCCGGCCGCGCAGCCGGTCGAGAACCTGTTCGCGACCTACTTCGCCGGGATCAACGCCCATGACTACGACCAGTACGCCAGCACCCTCACCCCGGCCGAGCAGGCGAACCAGTCGCCGTCGCAATTCGAATCGGGCTACGCGACCACGGTCGACTCTGACGAGAAGATCAACGCGATCACCGGGTCCGGCGCGAGCCTGACCGTCGTCATCACGTTCACCAGCAGGCAGTCGGCCAATGACAGCCCCGACCACAGCGCCTGCAACGGCTACACGCTCACGCTGCCGCTGGAGCGCTCGGGATCGGGCTACCTCATCGCCCCGCCCCCCAAGGGCTACGCGTCCTGGACCGATTGCTAGGACCGCCGGCCCGGTCGCCCGGCCGCCCGGGCCCGCTGCTAGCAGTCGTTAGCGGGCAGAACGGCTGTGCCGTCTGTCACGAGGGGGTTGACGGAAGCGCGCGGCTTGTGGCATGTGCTCTAACATCGGGGGAGTGACTGTCACCCTAACCACCAGCGAGTCAGCGCCCGGCCGGGCCGAGGCTGACGTACTTGTCATCGGGGTCCTCCAGACCCCCGACGGCCCGAGCGCCGCACCCGGCGCGGACGGTGTCGATGATGCCCTTGGCGGCACCCTATCCGCCATGTTCTCGGCCCTCGGCGCGACCGGCGAGGCCGATGAGCTCATCAAGATCCCCGGCGGCGGGAAGCTCCCCGCGCCCGTCATCCTCGCGGTGGGGCTGGGCAGCGCACCGGGCGACGGAACGCCCTTTGACGCCGAGCGGCTCCGCCGGGCGGCGGGCACGGCGCTGCGCGACCTCGCGGGCAGCAAGCTGAACGGCAAGAAGGCCGCCGACGGAGATGGCCCCCGGCGGGTCGCGGTGGCGCTGCCCGCCGCGCGGCCGGCCGAGGCCGAGGCCGTTGCCACCGGCGTGCTGCTGGGCGGCTACACGTTCCGCCGCTACCGGGCGACGCCGGCTGCCGGGCTGAGCGTGACGGTGCTGACCGGCGACGCCGAGGCCGTGCGGCGCGGGCAGGTGATCGGGGAAGCGGTGAACCTGTGCCGGGACCTGATCAACACCTCCCCGCTGGACCTGCCGCCGGCGGCCCTCGCGGCCGAGGCGGAGCGGGTCGCGTCCGAGAGCGGGATCTCCGCTGAGGTACTGGACGAGGCGGCCCTGGAGGCCGGCGGCTACGGCGGCATCCTCGCCGTCGGGCGCGGCTCGTCGCGCCCGCCGCGGCTGGTCCGGCTGGCCTACTCCCACCCCGAGGCGGCCAAGACGGTCGTGTTCGTGGGCAAGGGCATCACCTTCGACTCCGGCGGCCTGTCGCTCAAGCCGCCGAAGGCGATGGAGACGATGAAGTGCGACATGAGCGGCGCGGCGGCGGTGCTGGCGGCGACGTCGGCCATCGCCCGGCTCGGGCTGGCGGTCAACGTCGTCGGCTACATGCCGCTGGCCGAGAACATGCCCGGCGGCGACGCCCAGCGCCCGTCGGACGTCATCACCATCTACGGCGGCAAGACGGTCGAGGTGCTCAACACCGACGCCGAGGGCCGCCTGGTGCTCGCCGACGGGATCGCCCGGTCCGGGGCCGACGGCCCCGACCTGCTGGTCGACATCGCCACCCTGACCGGGGCGGCGACGGTCGCGCTGGGGCGACGCACGACCGGCGTCATGGGCAGCTCCGAGGCCGTGGCGGCCGAGGTCGCCGAGGTCATGCGGGCGGCGGGCGAGCCCGCGTGGGCGATGCCGCTGCCGGAGGAGCTGCGCAAGGGCCTGGACTCCCTCGTGGCGGACATGACCAACGTCGCCGCCGCCCGGGATGGTGGCATGCTGGTGGCGGCACACTTCCTGCGCGAGTTCGTGCCGGATGGCGTCGCCTGGGCGCACCTGGACATCGCGGGGCCTGCCTTCAACGAGGGCGCGCCCTTCGGCTACACCCCCAAGGGCGGCACCGGATCGGCGGTGCGCACGCTCGTCGCCATCGCCGAGCTCGCCGCAGAAGGACGACTTCCCGGCGCGTAAGCGCCGCTGAGTGACAAGATTGAACACCGAGCGCGAGCACTGCCGCCGCCTCATGGGCGCACGTCAGCGCGGGCGCAGTGAAGAAGGAGTTAACTGTGGCAGAGGGCGGCCATTACGACATCGTCATCCTCGGGGGTGGCAGCGGCGGCTACGCGTGCGCGCTGCGGGCGGCTGAGCTCGGCAAGCGCGTCGCGCTGATCGAGAAGGACAAGGTCGGCGGGACCTGCCTGCACCGCGGGTGCATCCCCACCAAGGCGCTGCTGCACGCGGCCGAGGTGGCGGACACCGCGCGGGAGAGCGACAAGTTCGGGATCAAGGCCACGCTGGAGGCCATCGAGATGCCCGGCGTGCTGTCCTACCAGCGGGGCGTCGTCGACCGGCTCTACAAGGGCCTGCAGGGGCTCATCTCGAGCCGGAAGATCGACACCATCGCCGGCACCGGCAAGCTCGTCTCGCCGACCTCGGTGCAGGTCGACGGGGACGCCGTCTACACCGGCGACCACGTCGTCCTGGCGACCGGGTCGGTGCCGAAGTCGCTGCCGGGCCTGGAGATCGACGGGACCCGCGTCATCAGCTCCGACGAGGCGCTGGTGCGCGACTCGGTGCCCGCCTCGGCGATCATCCTCGGCGGCGGCGTGATCGGCGTGGAGTTCGCGAGCGTGTGGAAGTCGTTCGGGGCGGACGTCACCATCGTGGAGATGCTGCCGCAGCTGCTCCCGCTGGAGGACGAGCTCAGCGCCAAGACGCTGCAGCGCACGTTCCGCCGCCGGGGCATCAACGCCGAGCTCGGCGCGCGGTTCGAGTCGGTCCGGCCCACGGAGTCCGGCGTCGAGGTGACCCTCGCGGGCGGCAAGACGCTAGCGGCGGAGATCCTCCTCGTCGCCGTCGGGCGCGGCCCGGTGTCGGCCGGCCTGGGCTATGAGGACAACGGCGTCGCGATGACCCGCGGCTACGTGGACGTGGACGAGCTGTGCCAGACCTCGGTGCCGACGATCTCGGCGGTCGGGGACCTCATCGCCACCCCGCAGCTCGCGCACGTCGGGTTCGCCGAGGGGATCCTGGTCGCCGAGCGGGTGGCCGGCCTTGAGGTGCGGCCGATCGACTACGACGGCGTGCCCCGGATCACCTACAGCGAGCCGGAGGTCGCCTCGGTCGGCATCACGTCCAAGCAGGCGGCCGAGCGCGGCATCACCGTCACCGAGGTCAACTACCCGCTCGGCGGCAACGGCAAGAGCCTGATCCTGAACACCCAGCAGGGGTCGGCCAAGGTCATCGCGGAGCAGACGCCCGCCGGCCCGGGCCGTGTCCTGGGCGTCCACCTCGTGGGCAGCCGGGTCGGCGAGCTGATCGCCGAGGGCCAGCTGATCTACAACTGGGACGCCGAGCCGATCGACGTCGCTGGCCTGATCCACCCGCACCCGACGCAGTCGGAGATCCTTGGCGAGGCGCACCTGGCGCTCGCCGGCAAGCCGCTGCACTTCCATGCCTGAGCACTTCCACGCCTGACGCATAAGGAGTCACCGAAACCATGTCGGTCGCTGTCAACATGCCCCAGCTCGGCGAGAGCGTTACCGAGGGCACCGTCACGCGCTGGCTGAAAAAGGAAGGCGAGCACGTCACGGCGGACGAGCCGCTGCTTGAGGTCTCCACGGACAAGGTGGACACCGAGATCCCGTCCCCGGCGACCGGGGTGCTGCGCGGCATCGCCGTCGACGAGGACGAGACGGTCGCCGTCGGCGCCCAGCTCGCGATGATCGAGGAGGAAGGCGCGGACGCGGGCTCGCCCGCTCCCGCCCCGGCCAGCGGTGCCCCGGCCAGCAGCGCCCCGGCGCCCGCTCCCCCGGCGCCCGCCCCGCAGTCCTCCCCGGCCCCGCAGGCACAGTCCTCGCAGGCACAGCCCTCGCAGGCACAGCCCTCGCAGGCACAGTCCTCACAGGCACCACAGTCCTCGCAGGCACCACAGTCCTCGCAGGCACCGGGCGGGGGCGGCTATCCCTGGAGCACCCCGGCCGCCCCCTCGGCCCCGGCTGCCCCGGCTCCGGCCCCCGCCGCCCAGCCCGCCTCGTCGCAGCCAGCACCATCGCAGCCCGGGGCCTACCCGGAGCCGACCCCGCTGCCGACCGGCGGGGACACCCCGTACGTGACGCCGCTGGTCCGCAAGCTGGCCGCCGAGCACTCGGTCTCGCTGGAGGCGATCAGCGGGACTGGCGTCGGCGGGCGGATCCGCAAGCAGGACGTGCTGGAGGCCGCCCGCGCCCAGCAGGCGGCCGAGGAGGCCGCGGCCAAGGCCGCCGCCCAGGCCAGCGCCGCTGCGGCGGCCCCGGCCAGCGGCCAGCAGGCGGCGCCGGCTCCCCCGGTCGCCCCGGCGGCCGCCGCGAGCCCGGCGGCGTTCTCGACGCTGCGCGGGACCACCGAGCGGATGAGCCGCCCGCGCCAGGTCATCGCCAAGCGGATGGTCGAGTCACTGCAGACCTCGGCCCAGCTCACCACCGTGGTCGAGGCGGACGTGACCGCGATCGCGCGGCTGCGGGACCGGGCCAAGGGCGCGTTCGAGGCCCGGGAGGGCGTCAAGCTGACGTTCCTGCCGTTCTTCGCGCAGGCCGCCGTCGAGGCGCTCAAGATCCACCCGCGGCTCAACGCGGTCATCGACGCCGAGGGCACCACCGTCACCTACCACGACACCGAGCACCTCGGCATCGCGGTCGACACTGAGCGGGGCCTCATGGTCCCGGTCATCCACCAGGCGGGCGACCTGAACATCGGCGGGCTCGCGCGCAAGATCAGCGACCTCGCCGCCCGGACCCGGTCCGGCAACGTCGGGCCGGACGAGCTGGCGGGGGGGACGTTCACGCTGACCAACACCGGCAGCCGGGGCGCCCTGTTCGACACCCCGATCATCAACCAGCCGCAGGTCGCCATCCTCGGCGTCGGGACGGTCGTCAAGCGGCCGGTCGTGGTCGAGGACCCGGCCCTCGGGGAGGTCATCGCGGTCCGGTCCATGGTCTACCTGGCCCTGACCTACGACCACCGGCTCGTGGACGGCGCCGACGCGGCCCGGTTCCTCACCACGGTGAAGGGCCGGCTCGAAGAGGGCTCGTTCGAGGCCGAGCTCGGCCTGTAGCCGCCGGGACCGGTCGAGAGATGAAGGTCGCGGTTACCGGCTCGTCCGGCCTGATCGGCACCGCGCTGACGGCGAGCCTGCGGGCGGACGGCCACCAGGTCGTCCGCCTGGTCCGGCGGGCGCCGCACGCGAGCGACGAGATCCGCTGGGACCCCCGCGCCGCCGACGCGGGAGAGCCCGCGCTCGGCCGGGTGGACGCATGCGTCCACCTGGCCGGGGCGGGGGTCGGCGACCACCGCTGGACCCCGTCCTACAAGGCGGAGATCCGGGCCAGCCGGGTGCTCGCCACCCGCGCCCTGGCTACCTTGCTGGCCGGGCTGCCGTCCCCGCCCAAGGCGCTGATCTGCGGATCGGCCATTGGCTGGTACGGCGACACCGGCGGGCAGGAGGTCACCGAGGGCTCCCCGGCCGGCAGCGGCTTCCTGTCGCGGGTCGTGCACGACTGGGAGGAGGCGGCCACCCCGGCCGCCGACAAGGGCATCCGCGTCGCCTACCTGCGCAGCGGGCTCGTCCTGGCCGCCGCCGGGGGCGTGCTCGGGCGGCTGCTGCCACCCGCCCGGCTGGGGGCGCTGCCCCGGTTCGGCCGCGGCACCCAGGTGATGAGCTGGATCTCGATGAACGATGAGATCGGGGCGATCCGCTTCCTGCTGGAGTCGGCCACGGCGGCGGGCCCGTTCAACCTGACCGCCCCCGCCCCGGTCACCAACAGCGAGTTCACGGCGGCCCTGAACGGCATCCTGCACCGCCCGGACATCCGGGCGCTGCGGGTCCCGGAGCGCGTCTTGCGGCTCGCGCTCGGCGAGATGTCGGCCGAGCTGCTGACCAGCGCCCGGGTGGTGCCCAGGCGGCTGACCGAGGCGGGCTACCAGTTCCGGCACCTGACGATCAGCGCCGCGCTCGCGGCTGAGCTCGGCCGGCGCTGACCTGAGCCGGCACTGACCTGAGCCGGCACTGACCTGAGCCAGCGCTGAACGCCGGCTTCTCCCGGAACTGGCCCCGGCGGGGCGGCGGCCCGGCGAGCGGGCTGAACCCTGAAAAATGCCGGTCAGCGAGCGGGCTGGAGGATGATCTCGATGTCCGCGCGGCGGAAGGGGACGGGGACGTGCCAGCGCTCGCCCTCGGCCGGGTCGTCCACGGGCGTGAAGTCGACCACGAGTGACTGCTTGACCGCGAAGACGGTGTCGGAGTCGATGTACTGGCTCCCGGCGACGAAGATGTGCGTGGTCAGCTCGCGGAAGCCGGGCGCGGCGACGATGAAGTGGATGTGGGCCGGGCGGAACGCGTGCCGGCCGGTGGCCCGCAGCAGCTCGCCGACCGGGCCGTCGGTCGGGATCGGGTAGTGCGACGGCACGATCGTGCGGAACCAGAACCGGCCCTCGGCGTCGGCCACCAGCAAGCCCCGGCCGTTCGTGCGGGGCTGGACGTCCGGCTGCTGGACATCGTAGAAGCCCTGGTCATTGGCCTGCCACACGTCCAGCGTGGCGCCCGGGACGGGGTTGCCGTCGGTCCCGGTGACCTGGCCGGAGACCACGCAGGGGGTGCCGGTCCCCACCATGTCGATGCTGGCCCCGAGCTCCTTGGGCGGGGACTCCACCACGTGGAACGGGCCGAGCACGGTCGACTCGGTCGCCACGCCGAACTTGCGGTTGTTGATCGTCTCGGTCAGCATCGACAGGCCCAGCACGTCCGACAGCAAGATGAACTCCTGCCGGTCGGCGTCGCACATCTGGCCGGTCCGGGTGAGGAAGTCGATCGCGGCGCCCCACTCCGGCAGCGTCAGCTCGACGTCCCGCGCGAACGCGTGCAGGTGGGAGACCAGGCTGGTCAGGACCTCCCGGAGCCGGGGGCTGGTCGACGGGCCAAAGCTCTCGATGACGGCGCCGGCGGCGGTTTCCTCAGTGAAATCGGTGGCCATGGCGACCAGGCTAGCCCGGCCGGCCCGGCTAGCCCGGCCGGGCCCGGCGGCCGGGACTGGTGCCGCGCGGGTCGTCAGCGTCGCACAGCAGCGGGATGCGCCAGATCGGGGGGGCCTGCTCGGCCGGCTCGCCCCGCACGCCCATCGCGACCAGCGTGGACAGCCGGATCAGGCGCCGGGCGGCGCGGAACATCAAGAACGCCAGCGGCAGCTCGATCAAGGCGGCCGAGCCGACGCTCTCCCAGATGCCGGGCGTCCCGAGGTCCAGGATCACGTCGAACCAGGCGTCGCAGCACAGCAGGCTGCCGGTGACCAGCAGGCAGGCGATCACGACCTGGCGCCCCCGGTAGAACGCCCAGCCGGTCAGCGCGAACGCGAACAGCAGCACGATGTCGAAGCCGACCCACGCGAACCGCCAGTGCGTCGCGGTGTAGTGCCGGTGCAAGGTCAGGACCAGGACGATGATCCAGCCGAGGAGGACGACACACGAAATCAGGGACAGCAGAACGCCGAGCGTCCGGCCGCGACGCCAGTTAAGCTCGCGCAGGGGGTGGGGGTAGTCCAGTGAGGCCAGCGTGCGGGCGAGTTCGCGTCGCTCGCTCGGGGTCATCTCGCGCAGTTGCGCCTCATTGATCACGTTTGAGATTGTGCCCAGGGGACGCGGCCGCATCACCCGTCGCCTACCCTCAAAGAATGGCTCTATCTCCGGGAGGGGACCGTGGCTGATCAGCTGCTGTACGCGCACGCCGGGTTCGGGCCCGAGGCGGTCGAGTACGTCGCTGGCTGGGACCTGCAGCGGGAGGTGCACGCCCGGCGGACCGGCGATGAGGTGCCGGACTGCTGCCTGCTGCTGGAGCACCAGACGGTCTACACGGCGGGCAAGCGGACGGCGGTCTCGGACCGGCCGGCCGGCGACCCCGGGGCGCCGGTGGTGGACGTGGACCGGGGCGGCAAGATCACCTGGCACGGGCCGGGCCAGCTCACCGCGTACCCCATCATCAAGCTGCGCGACCCGCTCGACGTGGTCGCTTACGTGCGGGCACTGGAAGAGGCCATGATCGGCGTCTGCGCTGAGTTCGGGGTGGCCGCGATCCGCGTCGCCGGCCGTAGCGGCACCTGGGTCCCGGGCGTCCCGGGCGACCCGTCCCGGCCGGACCGCAAGGTTGGTGCCATCGGGGCGCGGGTGGCCAAGGGGGTCACGATGCACGGGCTCGCGCTGAACTGCGATTGCGACATGTCCTGGTTCGACCGGATCGTGCCGTGCGGGATCCGCGACGCGGGGGTGACCTCGCTCACGGCCGAGACCGGCATCCGGGTCAGCGTGGCCGACGTCACGCCGCTGATGGAGCGGCACCTGGCCGCCGCCCTCGGCTACCGGGGCTGGCGGCGGCTGCACTCGGTGGCCCCCCTGCGGTCAGGCCAGGCACAGCGGCCTGATCAGGCACTGCGGGCGAGCGGGCCGCTGACGGTCGCGTCGTAGGAAAGCGGACGTACGCTGGAGGGGTGACGTCTTCTTCTGCTCTCGCGCCCGATGGCAGGCGGATGCTCCGCCTGGAGGCCCGCAACGCGGCCGTCCCGATCGAGAAGAAGCCGCCGTGGATCCGGACCCGGCTGAAGACCGGGCCGCAGTACTCCGAGCTCAAGGGCCTCGTGCGGGCCGAGGGGCTGCACACGGTCTGCGAGGAGGCCGGCTGCCCCAACATCTACGAGTGCTGGGAAGACCGCGAGGCCACGTTCCTGATCGGCGGCGACCAGTGCACCCGGCGGTGCGACTTCTGCCAGATCGACACGGGCAAGCCGCTGCCGCTGGACACCGGCGAGCCGCAGCGGGTGGCCGAGTCCGTCGCCGCGATGGGCCTGCGCTACGCGACCATCACCGGCGTGGCCCGCGACGACCTGCCCGACGGCGGGTCCTGGCTCTACGCGCAGACGGTCAAGGAGATCCACGCGGCCGTGCCCGGCTGCGGGGTGGAGCTGCTGGCGCCCGACTTCAACGCCGACCCGGCCCAGCTGGGCGAGGTGTTCGCGGCCGCCCCGGAGGTGTTCGCGCACAACCTGGAGACGGTGCCGCGGATCTTCAAGCGGATCCGGCCCGGGTTCCGCTACGAGCGGTCCCTGGCCGTCATCCGCGCGGGCCACGAGGCGGGCCTGGTGACCAAGTCCAACCTGATCCTGGGAATGGGCGAGGAGCGGCCGGAGATCGCCCCGGCCATGGAAGACCTGCGGGCCGCGGGCTGCGACCTGCTGACGATCACCCAGTACCTGCGCCCGTCGCCCCGCCACCACCCGGTCGAGCGCTGGGTGAAGCCCGAGGAGTTCGTGGAGCTGCGCGAGGAGGCGCTGGCGCTCGGCTTCGCCGGGGTCATGTCCGGCCCGCTGGTGCGCTCCTCCTACCGCGCCGGGCGGCTGTACGCCCAGGCGATCGAGCAGCGCGCGGGCGTTTCTGGCAGCCCGGAGGTCACGACCTCATAGCGGGTTACAGCATTGGGCAGCGGAAACCGTATGCTGCCTGGTGTTGAGACGCGAAGCGTGAGGAAGGCTGATCAGGTGGTTGACAAGTACAGCGCCGAGGACCTGCAGAACGCCGGGCGGCTGAAGCAGATACGGATGGTCGCCAGCCTGGTCAACCAGAGCAACAAGCGGGCGCTGCCGATCACCATCGGGGCCGGCCTCGGCATCATCGTCGTGTTCGTGGTGGCCGGCCTGCTGACGGGGCTGGCCCCGCTGCTGATCCCGGTGGGCGTGCTGCTCGGGGTCCTGGCCGTCGTCATCCTGTTCGGCCGGTTCGCCCAGGGCGCCCAGTACGCGGCGATCGAGGGCCAGCCGGGGGCGGCCGCCGCCGTGCTGCAGTCGATGCGCGGCAACTGGACGGTGACGCCCGCCGTCAACGGCAACCGGAACCTGGACGTGATCCACCGGGCGGTCGGCCGCCCGGGGGTCGTGCTGGTGGGCGAGGGCGTCCCCAGCCGGGTCGCGGGCCTGCTGGCGGCGGAGAAGAAGAAGACCGCGCGGGTCGCGTTCGACATCCCGATCTTCGAGTTCCAGGCCGGCAACGAGGAGGGGCAGATCCCGGTCAGCCGGCTGCAGCGCAAGATCATGCGGCTGCCGCGCAACCTCAAGCCCGCCGCTGTCAGCGACCTCAACCACCGGCTCAAGGCGCTCCAGCCGACCCTGGCGATGCCCAAGGGGCCGATGCCGAAGGGCGCCCGCCAGCCGCGGATGCCCCGCCCCCGGACGCGCTAGGGCCGCAAGGCTCCTACAGGCGGACCACGATCGTGTCCGCCGCGCGGTCGTGCAGGCCGCGCAGGTCCCGGTCCGACAGCAGGGCCGGGACCACGATGAACAGCAGCACGGTCCGCAGCAGCGCCCACGACCAGCCCGGCCGGCCGCCGTCGGTCCGGATCACCCGGATGCGGAGCAGCCGCTTGCCGACCGTGAGGCCGGTGGCCGCCGTCAGGACGTAGATCTCCAGGAAGCAGGCGAGCAGCGTCCAGTACTGGGTGGCGTGGTAGGACGCGTCGCTGACCCGCGTGAGCGAGTGGCGGGTCACCGCCGAGACGATCACCTCGCACAGCACCCAGTCGATCACCAGGGCGAGCAGGCGGCGGCCCATCGGGGCGACCGCCCCCGGGCCCGCTTGTGGCAAGTCATACTTCTTCCCGGGATAATCCGGCGTAGTATCTCCGCTGGTGACGGAAGCGGCAGCCAGCCGCACGGTGCTTGCCGAGCGCGGAACCGGGGGAACATCAGACACAGGACTACGGTATCCGCATCGCGCCTCTTAACGTCCCGCCGCACCCTTTCCGGGCGCGCAGCACGCGGCGGGGCGCATGGAGGCTGGGGGTTCTGCGCTGCATGTCACACTGGTCGGCCCGTAACACCAGCGAAACAAAGGGGACACCAGCCGGAAATTGCGGGCGACTACCGTCCGAACCGCACGCAGCGAATATTACCGAGTTATACCTACATATGCGCGCCCTGCACAGGGGAGGGTTGATGTCGTTCAGCAGTGCTGAAGAGGTCCTCAGCTTCATTGAGGCCGAGAAGGTGGAGTTCGTTGACGTCCGGTTCTGTGACCTGCCGGGCACGATCCAGCACTTCACGGTTCCGGTCGAGACGTTCGACGCGGACGTCTTCACCGAAGGCCGGATGTTCGACGGGTCGTCCATCCGCGGCTTCCAGGCCATTCACGAGTCGGACATGCTGCTGCTGCCCGACCCGACGACGGCCGTGCTTGACCCGTTCCGCCAGCACAAGACGCTGAACCTGACGTTCTCGGTCTTCGACCCGCTGACGGGGGCCCCCTACAGCCGCGACCCGCGCAACGTCGCCCGCAAGGCTGAGGAGTACCTCAAGGGCACCGGCATCGCCGACATCTCCTACTTCGGACCTGAGGCGGAGTTCTACATCTTCGACTCGGCCCGGTTCAGCACCCGGGAGAACGAGGGGTTCTACCACCTCGACTCGATCGAGGGCGCGTGGAACACCGGCAGCGTGGAGGGCGGCGCGAACCTCGCCTACAAGCCCCCGTTCAAGGGCGGCTACTTCCCCGTCCCGCCAATGGACCACTACACCGACCTGCGCTCGGAGATGGTGAAGAGGCTGATCGAGGTCGGCATCACGACCGAGATGCAGCACCACGAGGTGGGCACGGCCGGCCAGGCCGAGATCGACATCCGGTTCGGCCCGATGCTGAAGATGGCCGACCAGCTCATGCTCTACAAGTACGTGATCAAGTCCGTGGCCCGGCAGGCCGGCAAGACCGTGACGTTCATGCCCAAGCCGCTGTTCGGCGACAACGGCAACGGCATGCACTGCCACCAGTCGCTGTGGAAGGACGGGGCGCCGCTGTTCTACGACGAGGTCGGCTACGGCGGCCTGTCGGACATCGGCCGCTGGTACGTAGGCGGGCTGCTCAAGCACGCGCCGTCGCTGCTGGCGTTCACGAACCCGACCGTGAACTCCTACCACCGGCTGGTGCCCGGCTTCGAGGCCCCGGTCAACCTGGTTTACTCCAACCGCAACCGCTCGGCCTGCTGCCGCATCCCGATCACCGGCTCGAACCCGAAGGCCAAGCGGATCGAGTTCCGCGTGCCGGACCCGTCGGCCAACCCGTACCTGGCCTTCGCGGCGATGCTGATGGCCGGCATCGACGGCATCAAGAACAAGATCGAGCCGCCGGAGCCGGTCGACAAGGACCTGTACGAGCTGCCCCCGGACGAGGCCGCCGCCATCCCGACGGTTCCCGGCTCGCTGGAGGCGGTGCTGAACAACCTCGAGGACGACCACGCCTACCTGTCCGAGGGCGGCGTGTTCACCGAGGACCTGATCGAGACCTGGATCGCGTACAAGCGCGAGAAGGAGATCGACGCGATGCGGCTGCGCCCGACCCCGCACGAGTTCGAGCTGTACTTCGACTGCTGATACCTGGTTCCCTGGCAAGCCCTCGGCCCGCTTGGCGGACCGGGGGCCCTTGCCTTTTTTCACGGGTTCTCCCCCTCGGGCATCCCTCGCCGCCGCAACTGGCAGGGGGACCAGCCCGCGCGGTGGGTACGCTGCCGGCATGAGCAGCCGCGTGGAGCAGCCGGGTGGGGCGCTGCCGGATGACGAGCAGTGGATGGAGCTGGCGGTGTCGCTGGCGTGGATGTGCCCGCCGTCGGCGGAGGCCTTCAGCGTGGGGGCGGTGCTCATCGGGGGGGACGGGGGGGTGCTGGCGCGGGGGTACTCACGGCAGGGCGAGGACCCGCACGTGCACGCCGAGGAGGCGGCGCTGGGCGAGGTCTCCCCCGGCGACCCCCGGCTGGCGGGGGCGACCCTCTTCTCCACCCTGGAGCCGTGCGCGCGGCGCAAGTCGCGGCCGCGCAGCTGCGCCGAGCTGATCCTGGCCACCCGGGACGCGGGGCGGGCGGGGATCGCGCGGGTGGTGTTCGCGTGGCGGGAGCCGGAGCTGTTCGTGGCGCGCGGGCAGGGGGCCGGCCGGCTGGCGGCGGCGGGGGTGACGGTGTCGGAGCTGCCCGGGTTCGCGGCGCAGGCTCAGGGGCCGAACCAGCATCTCGTCGCCTGACTGGCGCGGTGCTTGCCGAGGACAGGGCAAGAGCGCTGGCCGGCATGTAACCGAATCGTGCGATTTCCGTCACTATCCGCAAATTACGCCCGCGTAACATAGCTACCGGTCAGTATATTGGGTAGGTATCACCGCGCTGGGGGGCACGGGCTGAGCAAGCGGCGTGGCACGTACGTCTAGGTCAATGACCCGGTGATCTAAGGGGCTCTCGCAGGCATGGAAACGACGACCTTCACCGCGCTAGCCGAGCGCGCCGGGCGCTGGTGGACCGTCCGGGTCCCGCAGATCGAGGGGTTGGCCGTCCAGGTGCGCAGCCTGGAGCAGGCCGAGATGATGGCCCGCAAGCACATCGCCGAGGTCCTGCGGGTGCCGCCGGAGTCGGTCCGGGTCCAGATCCGGACCGAGGGATCGATGCTGCCCGCCGTCACCGCCGCCCTCCAGGCCCGGCAGGCGGCGATCCGCGCGGCCGAGGCGGCCGCCCAGGCGATCGCGACGGCTCTCGGCGCGCTGCTGGCCGAGGGGACGACGCTCCCCGAGGCGGCCGTGGTCCTGGGCCTGTCCCCCGAGGAGCTCGCCGAGTACGCGCCTGACTTTTACAGTGCCCCCGTTCCCCCGGGCGGGAGCGGCGGCCACCCGGTGTCCGGCAGCGGCGGGCATCCCGTCCTGGGCGGCGAGGGCGGCTACGGCGGCGGCGTCAGCTCTCCGGGCCAGGGTGGCGGGTCGCGCGGTGCCCAGGGGCATGGCAGCGGCGAGCGGGCGATGACGCCCAGCGGCCTGCCGCAGCGGAACCGGAGCTCCGGCCCGATGGCGGTCCACCACTAGCGCCGCCCCCTGGTAGCACACTGCCCTCCACCACCGCACGAGCGGGTAGCCCTAGCCTCATTGAGTAGTCCTGTGCTCTTTTTGTAGTCCTGGTATCCCCGTTGGCGGATCGCGCTTGCGTCCGTAAGGTAGGCAGTACTGTGAGCGCATACGAGGTCATTGAGCGGATTGACGCGTTCTGCGATGCGGCGCCGGGGTCCTGGGCCACCGCCCACGAGATCGGCCCCCTCGTGCTCTTCGTCCCGGCCGGCTCGAACTGGCCGTTCTACGCGCGGCCGCGCTCCGGGCGCGTCGCCGGCGGCCAGGGCCCGATCAGCGTGGCCGACGTGCGGGCGGTGCGGGCACGGCAGCGGGAGCTGCTGATTCCCGAGTCGTTCGAGTGGATCGAGCAGGCCGCGCCGGACATGGCGGCGGCGGCGCGAGGCGCTGGCCTCGCGGTGCGCCAGCACCCGCTGATGGCCCTGGCGGACCAGTCGCCGCCGGTGCCCGCGACCGGCCAGGTCCGCGTCGAGGTCATGCGACCGAGCGATCCTGACCTGCTACTCGCCTGGGCCGTGCCGGCGGTGGCGTTCGCCCACCCGGGGACCGCCATCGGCGAGGCCGGGGTGACCGAGCGGGACAAGATCGCCGCCGACCACGATGCCAGCACGATCCGGCTGCTGCAGTCCAAGCTGGAGTCCGGGCAGTCCGTCCTGGCCGCCGCGATCGGCCCCAACGGCCCCCTCGGGGCCGGCAGCTACCAACTGGCCGGCGGGGTCGCCGAGATCACCGGGATCGGCGTGCTGCCCGCGAGCCGCCGGCGCGGCCTCGGCGCCGCCGTCACCGCGACGCTCGCGGCCCACGCCCGCGCGCACGGGGCCGAGGTCGTGTTCCTGTCCGCGACCGACGAGGAAGTGGCCCGCATCTACGCCCGCCTCGGCTTCCGCCACGTCGCCACCGCAATGATCGCCGAGCCGCCGGACTACTAGCTACCGGTGGCCGCGCTCGCGGGCGAGGGCGGCCGGGGTGACGGCCTGCGCCGGGCCGGTGCCGGCCTGGTCCCGCGCCGCCGAGGCCGACTGGCGCGGCTTCCTGACCGTCGACGCGCTGCGCGTCCTGCGCGCCAACGGGCGCGCCTGACCGCCTGCCGCACTCAAAGGTCACGACCGGATGTCATTACCCCGGAAAAAGAATGCGGCGGCAAATAATCCGCATGCCTGATCGGTGCACGACAGGCATGCCCGAACACACGCTCGGTACCCCGAGGCCAGATATGCGTGATAACCTCCCGTTAAGAACCGGTTACCGGTTTAGTAGGCGATCTCAGGAGGTATCATGATAGCGTTCCACGGCAGATACAGTGATTATGCAATAATGAAGCAAGTCCAGCAGCTCAGGCTCATGGACCAGGGCATGGCGGTCGTCGAGCTCAACGACAAGGCCGATTTCTCCAGGCTTTCCCGGAACGAGACGCTCTACTTTGTCAGCCACGGCTACACCGGCGCTTTCATGAGCCTCGATAAGGCTGACGTGGTGCGCTGGCTGACCGACACGTCGCATGGCGTCCCGCGAGACTTCGGCGGCATCGTGGCGCTGTCGTGCTACAGCGGCGATGGCGCCTACACCCTCTCCCTGGCCAAGTACCTGGCCGCAGGGCTGCACGGCCGGGTGGCCGCGGGCACGACGGTGGAGGGGGCAACCGGCTACTCCTTCGGCACGCCCGAGTTCCGGAAGTCACGGCGCAGCAGCGTGCTGGTCGACCTCGCCTTCTATGCGGCCCAGAGCATCACGGACATGGTTGATGAATGGCTCAAGCTCAAGCCGACCCACGACCAGGGCGTGCTCCATGCCAAGCTCGGCGCCGTCGACCAGGGCAAGACGATTGAGCAGCAGCTCACCGCGGCCCAGAAGACATTGGGCAAGTCAGCCAATGAGGTCGCCACTGATTACATTAAGGACTTCGCGGTTGAGGCGAAGAGGATCGAACAGAAACTGAAAGACCTCCTGGCGGCGCCGATGAAGGGGGCCACCGTGGCTGAGCGGGCCGAGTACCTCATTGCCAACGGGACCAATCAGGACGTCATTGACTGGAACACCGCCATCGACCAGCAGTACGCGCTGTTCTCGGATCTCTACCTCTGGAAGCCGCAGGCGACGGCGTTCGCAGTCGAGCACGTGGCCTGACGCGCTTACTCGTCCCCGCCGAAGAAGAGGCGCTCCATGACGGCGCGGGCGCGGCGGCCGGTACGGCGCCAGTCCTCGTCCAGGGCCTGGGCGGGCTCGGTGGTTTCCAGGCCGGCGGTGCCGTCCGGGCGGTAGCCCAGCAGGCGGGCGACGGCCGTGAGCTCGGTGCGCCGGGAGGGCAGGGCGTCGTCGGGGCGGCCGCGGACCAGCATGATGGCGTTGCGGATACGGGCCGCGAGCTGCCAGGAGCGGGTCAGCACCTCGGCGTCCTCGGCGGCCACCAGGCCGGCCTCGACGGCGGCGGCGAGGGCCTCGGGGGTCCGGGTGGTGCGCAGCCCCGGGATGGCCGCGCCGTGGCGCAGCTGCAGGAGCTGGGCGGTCCACTCGACGTCGGACAGGCCGCCGGGGCCGAGCTTGAGGTGCAGTGCGCGCTCGGTGCCGCGCGGGATGCGCTCGGACTCGACCCGGGCCTTGACCCGGCGGATCTCGCGGACCGCCTGGTCCGACAGGCCACCGTCGGGGTAGCGGTACTCGTCGGCCAGGGCGATGAAGGCCGCGCCGAGGGCCTCGTCGCCGGCGGTGTACTCGGCCCGCAGCAGGGCCTGGTACTCCCACGGGGCGGAGCGGCCGGAGTAGTACTTGCGGCACGCCGCCAGGCTGCGGACGAGGGGGCCTTGCCGTCCCTCCGGCCGCAGGCTGGCGTCCAGGACCAGCGGCGGGTCGGGGGCGGGTAGCTCCAGCAGCCGCCGCATCTCCGCCGCGACGGCCTGGGCGGCCTCAGACGCCACGCGTTCCCCGGCCGGGTCGAGGGCCGGCCGGGGGTCGTGGACGAAGATCACGTCGGCGTCGCTGCCGTAGCCGGTCTCGTGGCCGCCGTAGCGGCCCATCGCGATCACCGCGAACCTGGTTGGCAGCTCCTGCCCCAGGCCCTGCCCGACCTTGGCGACCGCCACCGCCAGGGCGGCCTCCAGGGCCGCGTCGGTGACGGCGGTCAGCGCCTCGCCCACCTCGCGCAGCGCGGTGAGGCCGAGCACGTCGGCGGCGGCGATGCGCAGTAGCTCACGGCGGCGGACGGAGCGGATCGCCATCGCGGCGGCGTCGGGGTCGCGCTCGTGGCGGGTCGCGGCCGCCATCATCTCGGTCCGGACGGCCGCGAACGGGCGGGGCACCAGCTCGGCGTCGTCGGCGAAGATCGCGACCGCCTCCGGCGCCCGCAGCAGCAGGCTCGCGGCATAGCGGCTGGAGGCGAGGACGAGGGCCATCCGCCGGGCGGCCTTGGTCTCGTCGCGCAACAGCCGCAGGTACCACGGGGTCTCCCCCAGCGCCTCGCTCACCTGCCGGAACGCCAGCAGGCCGGCGTCGGGCTCGGCTGCGCCGGCGAACCAGCCGAGCAGGACCGGCAGCAGCGTCCGCTGGATCTGGGCGCGGCGGCGCACCCCGGTCGTCAGCGCCTCGATGTGCCGCAGCGCCCCGGCCGGGTCGGCGTAGCCGAGGGCCTCCAGCCGGGCCTGGGCGGCCTGGGGGGTAAGCCGGGCGGCCTCGGTCGGCAGCCGCGCCACCGCGTCGAGCAGCGGCCGGTAGAACAGCTTCTCGTGCAGGCGGCGGACCCGCAGCGCGTGCCGCCGCCACGCCTCGTCGAACGCGGCGGCGGCCGGGTCGCTGAGGCCCGGCGCCCCCTGGGCGCGTGGCCGCGGGCCGCCTGGCGGCCCCATCGTGGTCAGCGACATGGCCCGGCCGAGGCGGCGCAAGACGGACGGGTCGTCGGGCAGGGCGTGGGTGCGGCGCAGGTAGTAGAGCTGGAGCAGGTGCTCGGTCTGGCGCAGGAAGCGGTAGGCGGCGGCCAGGTCGTCGGCGTCCTCGCGGGCGACGTAGCCGCCGGCGGCCAGGGCGGCCAGGGCCGGGATCGTGCCGGGGACCCGCAGCCGCTCGTCGGCCCGGCCGTGCACGAGCTGCAGCATCTGGACGGCGAACTCGATGTCGCGCAGGCCGCCCGGGCCGAGCTTGAGCTCGCGGCCGGCGCTGGTCTTGGGCAGCGTGGACTCAACCCGGCGGCGCATGGCCTGCGTGTCGGCGACGAAGTTCTCGCGCTGGCTCGCCTGCCAGACCAGCGGGGCGACGCGGTCGCAGTACAGCCGGGCGAGGGCCATGTCGCCGGCCACCGGGCGAGCCTTGAGCAGCGCCTGGAACTCCCACGTCTTGGCCCAGCGGTCGTAGTAGGCGAGGTGGCTGGCGAGGGTGCGGACCAGGGGCCCGTTGCGGCCCTCCGGCCGCAGGTTCGGGTCGACCGGGAAGATCGAGCCTTCCGGGGTGTACCGCTCGCAGACCGCGATCATCCCGGTGGCCAGCCGGGTCGCGACCCTGATGCCGGCCGAGTCCACGTCGTCGCCGGTCACGAAGATGACGTCGACGTCGCTGGCGTAGTTCAGCTCGCGGGCGCCGCACTTGCCCATGGCGAGGACGGCGAGCGGCGGCAGCTCCCCGGCGGGGATGCCTCTTGCTGTTATCAGATCGACCCGGGCGACGGCCAGGGCCGCCTCCAAGATCGCGCCGGCCAGGTCGGCGAGCTCCTCGGCGACCTCGTCCACGCTCGTGGCGCCGGTGAGGTCCCGTCCGGCCAGGTGCAGCAGGCGGCGGCGGTAGGCGGCGGCCAGCCGGGCGGCCGGGTCGGCGGGCCCGCTGCCGCCGGCACCCCCGCCACCCCCGCCACCCCCGCCAACGCCGCCAGCGCCGCCAGCGCCCCCCGGGCGGGCGGCGGCCCGCCCGGGCCCGTCCGGGCGGGGGGCGGGCAGGACCCCGGCGACCGGGATCGGGGCGGCCGGGTCGGCGCCTACGGCCCGCAGCAGCTCGTCCCGGACGGCGGCCGGCCCGGGCCGGCCGAGGGCAGTGCCGCCATCAAGGACAACGCTGTTAAGGCTGTCGAGGACAGGGCCGCCTGGGGCAGAGCCGTCACGGGCGGTGCCATCACGGGGAGAACCGTCCCGCAGCACCGCCCGGTCGGCCGGGTGCCGGACCAGGTGGTCGGCGAGCGCGGTGCTGGCGCCGAGGACGGCGATGAGCCGCTCGCGCAGGCCCGGGGCCGCGCTGACCTCGGCCAGGACGGCGCGGTCGCGCTCAGCCAGGCGGGCGAGGCCAGCCAGGGCGAGGTCAGGGTCGGAGGCGCCCCCCAGCGCGGCGAGCAGGCTCTCCTCATCCGCCGGCCCGAGCCCGAGCGCGCGAATCTCCGCAAGCGTACGTTCAGCCCTCTGCACGTCAGTGAAGCCTATTCGGGCCAGACGGCCGGCGAGGGAGGTACGGGTGCCGCTCACAGCAAATACCGTATACCGAGGAAACGTGTCCGTAACCTACGGATACCCTGCTGGCGGCACTTATACCCGCCCCGCTGGCCGCGCGCACTGGAGGGCGCCGTCGGCTAGCCTGTGCCCCATGGTCGATCTCATCCCCCGTGGCGTGCTGTTCGGCAACCCCGAGCGGGTCAACCCGCAGCTGTCCCCCGATGGCACCCGGCTGGCGTGGATCGCGCCGCGCGACGGCGTGCTGAACGTCTGGGTCGCGCCCATCGGCGACGGCGGCGGCAGCGCCGTCGACTGGGACGCCGCGCAGGCGGTGACCGATGACGCCGACCGGGGCATCCGGTCCTTCGGCTGGGCGCACGACAACCGGCACGTGCTCTACATCCAGGACGCCGGCGGCGACGAGAACTGGCGGCTGTACGACGTCGACCTGCAGACCTCCGCTCGCCGCGACCTCACCCCGTTCGAGGGCATCCACGCGATGCTGCTCGGCACGAGCAAGCGCAAGCCGGGCGAGGTGCTGGTCGGCATCAACAAGGACAACCCGCAGCTGCACGACGTGTACCGGCTGGAGCTCGACAGCGGGACGCTGGAGAAGAAGATCGACAACCCCGGCTTCGCCGGCTGGGTCGCCGACGAGGACCTGGTCGTGCGGGGGGCGCTGCGGCCGCAGCCGGACGGCAGCTTCGACCTGCTGGTCCGCGACGCGGCGAGCAATGACGAGGTGGGCGCGGAGGACTGGCGCACGGTGATGTCCATCCCGGCCGAGGACGTCACCTCCACCGACGTGGTCACGTTCAGCCGCGACGGCCAGTCGCTGCTGATGATCAGCGCGGCCGGCTCCAACACCGGGCGGCTCACCCGGCTCGACCTCGCCACCGGGGCCGAGACCGTCATCGCCGAGGACCCGGACGCCGACGTGTCGGGCGTCATGGTCGACCCGGACACGCTGGAGCCGCAGATCGTCACGGTCCTCAAGGAGCGGTCGCAGTACGTGGTGCTCGACGAGTCGGTGGCCGAGGACTTCAAGGCCATCCGCGCCCTGCACCCGGGCGACCCGCGGTTCGCGGGCCGCGACGACGCCGACACCGTGTTCCTGGTCGGGTTCACCAACGACGCCGGGCCGGTCCCGTACTACCTCTACGACCGGGCCACCCGGTCGGCCCGGTACCTGTTCGAGCACCAGCCCGCGCTGTCGGCCTACGAGCTGGCGCCGATGGAGCCGTTCACCTTCACCGCCCGCGACGGCCTGGTGATCCACGGGTACGCGACGTTCCCGCCGGGCCAGGGCCGCTCCGGCCTCCCGGCCGTCATCAACGTGCACGGCGGCCCGCAGGTGCGCGACGCCTGGGGCTACAACCCGGAGGCGCAGTGGCTGGCCAACCGGGGCTACCTGTGCGTGCAGGTCAACTACCGGGGCTCGACCGGCTACGGCAAGGCGTTCGTCGCCGCCGGGGACCGGGAGTGGGGCGGCAAGATGCACGACGACCTCATCGACGCGGTCGGGCACGTAGCCAGCCAGGGCTGGGCGGACCGCGAGCGGGTCGCGATCTACGGCGGCTCCTATGGCGGCTACGCGGCCCTGGTGGGGGCCGCGTTCACCCCCGACGCGTTCCGCTGCGCGGTCGACATCGTGGGCCCGTCCAACCTCAAGACGCTGCTGGAGACGATCCCGGCGTACTGGGCGCCGGCCGCCGCCGCCCTGTACCGGCGGGTCGGGGACCCGGAGAAGGACCAGGACTTCCTGTGGTCCCGGTCGCCGCTGTCGCGGGCGCGGGACATCCGCATCCCGCTGCTCATCGCCCAGGGCGCCAACGACCCCCGGGTCAAGCAGGCCGAGTCCGAGCAGATCGTCGCCGCGCTCACGGAGGCGGGCATCGAGCACGAGTACCTGCTGTTCCCCGACGAGGGCCACGGCTTCGCCAAGCCGGAGAACCGCATCAGGTTCTACACGGCGGCCGAGAAGTTCCTCGCCCGCTACCTGGGCGGCCGCTTCGAAGACTGAGCGGGCGAGGAGCGCGGCTTGGTGTTCAGCCGCGCGGGCAAGCAGAGCCTCGCCCGCTACCTGGGCGGCCGCTTCGAAGACTGAGCGAGGCGCCGGACGCGTCCGAGGTCCCTGGGCTGATGGCCGAGCTGGCCGGGTGGCTGAACGCGCCCGATGGCCCGCACGCGCTCGTGAACGCGGCCATGGCGCACCTGAACCTCGCCTCGATCCACCCGTGGGCGGACTGGAAACGGGCGGATGTCCCGATCACTGCAGACGCTCATGATCGCCCGCGAGGGGGCCCTCGCGCCGGAGTTCCCCTCCCATCGAGGCGTGGCCGGGCCGTCCCGGCAACGCCTGGGAGTACTACCGCGAGCTGCAGGGGCGGGGCGCGACCGACCGGCCGGATCAGGACGTGTCCGGCTGGATCCGGTGCAGCCTGGCCGCCTATCACGAGCAGGCCCAGGCGGTCCGCAACCGGATCACGCGCGCGGGGCGGGCCTGGCAGGCCCTGGCCGGGCTCGCCGCCGCGACCGGCCGGGATGACCGCGTCGTCTCGGCAATGCACGACGTAGCGATGACGGGCCGGGTCCGGCGGCTGCGCCATGAGCACGCCGAGGGGCTGAGCCTGCAGCAGGCCCAGCGGGACCTGCGCGACCTGGCCGCCGCGCAGGTGCTGGAGCCGGTCGGCCGCACCCGGGCGCGCTACTACACCGAGGGGGCACGCTTCCCGGCCGGCGCGATCGCGGCGGCCCGCACCCCCATGCCGGTCGTTAGCCCCTACAGCATCGGCAGGTAGCGGTCGAGCTCATAGCGGGTGACCTGACGGCGGTAGTCCTGCCATTCCTCGCGCTTGTTGCGCAGGAAGAAGTCGAAGACGTGCTCGCCGAGGACCTCCGCCATCAGCTCGCTGTTCTCCATGACCCGGATGGCCTCGTTGAGGTCGGACGGCAGGGGCTTGATGCCCATCGCCCGGCGCTCGGCCGGGGTCAGCGCCCAGACGTCGTCCTCGGCCCCCGGCGGCAGCTCGTAGTCGTCCTCGATGCCCTTGAGGCCCGCGCCGATGATGCAGGCGAACGCCAGGTAGGGGTTGCAGGCGGCGTCGATCGAGCGGAACTCCAGCCGGGTCGAGCTGCCCTTCTGGGGCTTGTACATGGGGACGCGGACGAGGGCGGAGCGGTTGTTGTGGCCCCAGCAGACGTAGGCGGGCGCCTCGCCGCCCGCGCCGGCGGTCGACTCGGTGGCGCCCCACAGGCGCTTGGAGGAGTTGACCCACTGATTGCAGACGGCGGTGATCTCCGGGGCGTGGCGCAGCAGGCCGGCCATGAACGCCCGCGCCGTCTTGCTGAGCTGGTACTCGGCCCCGGCCTCGTAGAACGCGTTCTGGTCGCCCTCGAACAGGGACACGTGGGTGTGCATCCCCGAGCCGGGGAACTCGGTGAACGGCTTGGGCATGAACGTCGCCCAGACGCCCTGCTCCATCGCCACTTCCTTCATCACCAGGCGGAACGCCATGATGTTGTCGGCCGTGGTCAGGGCGTCGGCGTAGCGCAGGTCGATCTCCTGCTGGCCGGGGGCGACCTCGTGGTGGCTGTACTCGACCGAGATGCCCATGGCCTCCAGCATCGTGATCGACATCCGCCGGAAGTCGTGGGCGAGGCTGTGCGGGGTGTGGTCGTAGTAGCCGCCGTCGTCGATCGGGACCGGCACGGAGCCGACCTCGGGCCGGTCGCGCAGCAGGAAGAACTCGATCTCCGGGTGCATGTAGCAGGTGAAGCCCATCTCGGACGCCTTGCTCAGGTTGCGCTTGAGCACCCAGCGGGGGTCGGCGTAGGAGGGGCTGCCGTCGGGGAGCAGGATGTCGCAGAACATCCGGCCGACGCCGGGGTACTCCCCCCGCCAGGGCAGCAGCTGGAAGGTGCTCGGGTCGGGGCGGGCGATCATGTCCGCCTCGTGCACCCGGGCGAAGCCCTCGATGGCGCTGCCGTCAAAGCCGATGCCATCCGCGAACGCGCCCTCGAGCTCCGCCGGGGAGACGGCGACGGACTTCAGCGCGCCGAGCACATCGGTGAACCAGAGCCGGACGAACCTGATGTCCCGCTCTTCCAGCGTGCGCAGCACGAACTCTTCCTGCCTGTCCACGACACTCACCTTAGACGTTTCCGCAACCGCCGCTCTACTTGGGCGCGCGACCGAGGTGCCACCGTACCAGCGCGGGCCCGCCCGCGGCGTTTCCGCGCGGTTACGCCCCCGGGTCGTGCCCCCCGGGGGTGAGAAGGGGCTAGCGGGCGAGTGCCCGGGCGTGGCGGCGGGCCGGGGCGGGCCAGGAGCCGGGGGCGGTCACCAGCAGCAGGGCGGCGTCGTCCTCCAGCGGCGCCCCGACGTGCTTGAGCAGATCCTGGCGGACCAGCTCCAGCAGGTCAGATTGCCGCACCGGAGGCCCGGCCGGGCGGTCCCCCCTGGCGGCGGCGCGGGCCGTGGCGGCCTTGGAGGCGTTGGACGCCGCCTTCGCCGCCAGCGCGGGCAGCCGGTACTCCAGCGGGTAGAAGGCGCGGTCGTCGTCCCGGGCCTCGGTGACGCCGTCGGTGTAGAGCAGGACCTGGTCGCCCGGCCTCAGGCTGACCGCGAGGCCAGCTCCCGAGGAGTCGCCCAGCGTCATCAGGCCGAGCGGCGGCGCCGGGGCGGGGACCTCCAGCGGCCGGACCTGCCCGTTGCCGGCGGTCAGGAGCATGGGCGGCGGGTGGCCGCAGTTGAAGATCGTCAGCCGCCCGGTCTGCGGGCTGACCTCGGCCAGCAGGGCGGTCACGAACTCCTCGTGCTCCCCCCAGCGGCGGGCCAGCCCGGCGTCGAGCCGCCGGGCCAGCTCCCCGAGGGTGTGCACCTCGTAGGCGACCTCGCGGTACATGCCGAGCACGTCGGCCGCGACCTCGACCGCGCCCAGGCCCTTGCCGCGGACGTCCCCGACGATCACGCGGACCCCGTGCGGGGTGCTGACCGCCTCGTACAGGTCCCCGCCGACCTTCGCGTCGGCGGCGGCGGCCATGTAGACGACGCCGAAGCTGATGTTCTCCAGCACCTCCGGCAGCGGGCGCAAGACGGTGCGCTGGGCCACCTCGGCAACCGAGGCGACGTTGGCGAGATGCTGCTGGGCGCTGCTGTCGAGGCTGGCCCGGATCGCCGCCGTGAGCCGGGCGGTCAGGGACGCGTGGGCGGCCCGGGCGGCGACGGCGCTCAGCGCGGTGACGACGGCGACGGCGACCAGGGTGGCCAGGGGCACGTCGCGGGCGGTGCCGGGCGCGAACGATCCCACCACCGAGGGGGTCGTGAGCAGGAAGACCACGACGGCCGCGAGCTCGGCGGCAGCCCCGAACGCGAGCGGCCGCCGGATCCCGCTCGCCCCGATCGCGGCGAGGGCAGGCGGCGCGACCAGCAGCGGGTCGAGCAGCAGGGGCGCCCGCCAGGCGCGGCTGAGGCACACGATGGCCACCGCGATGGCGGCGACCGCCAGGGTCAGCTCCAGCCACCGGGACCGCGCGAGCATCGTCGGAATCCGCATAGTCCATTCTCATATCGCCACTAAGGTCGCGAGAACCATACGCCGGCGCGCGCCCGCGCGGGGACCCCGCGGGCCGCACCGTTACCGAAATCGGCCCTTCCGCTCCCGGGCACGGAACCTCCGCCCGCCCGGGCCCCTCCCCGCCGCGCCCGGCGGGGCGCGACGGGTGGTGCGGCGTGCGGGGCGGGCGGGGCTGGTCCTTAAGCTTGATGGCGTGCCTGAACTGCGGATCGCGCTTGCGCAAGTGAACACCTCCGTCGGCGACCTGACCGGGAACGCCGAGCTCATCGCCGCCTGGACGCGGGAGGCCGCCGCGCGCGGCGCCCGGATCGTGGTGTTCCCGGAGATGGCGCTGACTGGCTACCCGGTCGAGGACCTGGCGCTGCGGGCCTCGTTCGTCGAGGCGTCCCGGGCCGCGCTGGACGGCCTGGCCGCGCGGCTGGGCGCCGAGGGGCTGGGCGGCATCGTGGTCGTCACCGGCTACCTGGACCGGCTGGCGGGCCTGGCCGCGCGCCTCGGCCAGCCCGCCGGGGCGCCGCTGGACGCCGCCGCGGTGCTGCACGGCGGCAAGGTCGTCATCACCTCGGCCAAGCACCACCTGCCGAACTACGGCGTGTTCGACGAGTACCGGTACTTCATCCCCGGCACCACGCTGCCGGTGTTCCGGATGGCGGCCGACGGCGGCCCGGTCGACGTGGCCGTCGCGATCTGCGAGGACCTGTGGCAAGACGGCGGCCCGGTGGCCGTGTGCGCCCAGACGGGGGCCGGCCTGCTGGTGGTGCCCAACGCCTCGCCCTACGAGCGGGGCAAGGACGATGCCCGGCTGAGCCTGGTCCAGGGCCGGGCGCGGGAGGCCGGCGCCGCCCTCGCCTACTGCAACCAGGTCGGCGGCCAGGACGAGCTGGTCTTCGACGGCGACTCCGTCATCGTCGCGGCCACCGGCGAGCCGCTCGCGCGGGGGCCGCAGTTCGAGGAGGCGCTGGTCATCGCCGACCTGACGCTGCCCGCGGCGGCCGCCGGGGGCGCCAGCGGCCCGGTCGACGCCCACGATGGCACCGTCATCACCGTCCAGCGGGTGACGCTGCCCGACCTGCCCCTGCCCCTGCCCGCGGGCCGCCCGGCCGGGGCCGACGAGGCAGAGGCGGGGGCGTTCTGGCCGTCCTTCTGGCCTCGGCTCGACGACAATGCCGAGGTGTACGCCGCCCTGGTGACCGGGACCCGCGACTACGTGCGCAAGAACGGGTTCGGCAGCGTCATCCTGGGGCTGTCGGGCGGGATCGACTCGGCCCTGACGGCGACGATCGCGGCCGACGCCATCGGCCCGCAGAACGTGCACGTGGTGCTGATGCCGAGCCGCTGGTCAACCGGCCACTCGGTCGGCGACGCCGAGGACCTGGCGCGGCGGCAGGGGCTGAACGCGCGGACGGTGCCGATCAAGGCGATGGTGGACGCGTTCACGACCGAGATGGGCGGCTTCCCCGCGGCCGGCCTGCCGGCCGAGAACCTGCAGTCGCGGGTGCGCGGCGTGATCTTGATGGGGCTGTCCAACGCCGAGGGGCACCTGGTCTTGACGACCGGGAACAAGAGCGAGATCGCGACCGGGTACTCGACGCTGTACGGCGACTCCGCGGGAGGCTTCGGCGTCATCAAGGACGTGCCGAAGACGCTGGTGTGGGAGCTGTCGCGGTGGCGCAACGAGCAGGCCGAGCGGGCCGGGGACACTCCCCCGATCCCGGAGAGCTCGATCAGCAAGCCGCCGTCGGCCGAGCTGGCCCCGGGCCAGCTCGACACGGACTCGCTGCCGTCCTATGAGCTCCTCGACGCGCTCATCGACGACTACGTGGAAAAGGACCTGGGATCGGCCCAGCTGATCGCCGCGGGCCACGACCCGGCGCTGGTGGAGCGGGTGATCCGGCTCATCGACACCGCCGAGTACAAGCGGCGCCAGTACCCGCCGGGCCCGAAGATCAGCCCGAAGAACTTCGGCCGCGACCGCCGCCTGCCGATCACCAACCGCTGGCGCGAGCACCCGCGGGGCTGAGGCCGGGGTAGCTAGCTCCCGATCCCGTGCAGGAGCTGGTCGATGACGCGGACGGCGAAGGTGGCGCTGTCCGCGCAGCCGGCGAACGCCTGCGGCGGCTCGTGCTTGCCGCGGGCCATGACGGCGCCGGTGAGGGCGAGCATGGCCACCTCGACGTCGGTACCGGGGCGCAGCTCGCCGGAGGCGATGCCCCGGCGGATCACGCTGCGGATCATCTCGCGCCGCGGCTCGACCACGGTCTCCTTGTAGCGGCGCAGCAGCCGCGGGTACCGCTCGCCCTCGCCGTGCAGCATCGCGAACTGCCGGGCGAAGCGGGGGTCGTCGGAGTCGCAGGCCATCACGTCGACCATCGCGATCAGGTCGTCGCGGACGGACTGGCCGCGAGGCTCGGGCAGCGGGCTCTTCAGCGCGGCGAGGGCCGCGATGAGCAGGTCTTCCTTGCCCGGGTAGCGCCGGTACAAGGTGGCCTTGCCGACCCCGGCCCGGGTCGCCACGTCCTCGCAGCGCACGCCCTCGACGCCGAACTCGGCGAACGCGTCCAGGGCGGCGTCGATGATGGCGTGCTCAGCCCGCTCGCTGCGGGGCCGCCCCGGGCGCTTGGCAGCGTCCGGGGCGGCATCGGCCGCCGGCTGTACTCCTGTGCGCGCAGCGTGCGCGTGCTCAGCGCCTGCGTGCTCGGCTTGCGCGGGCCGGGCTTCGGCGTGCGGTGCGTTGGCGGGCATGGACGGCTCTTACCCTTCCGCGAGCTCGGCCGGGCCGGCTGCCGGCCCGGCGGCGGCTGGCTGGACGTGCCCGGCGGGCTCGCCCACGGCGGCGGGCTCACGCAGCTGCGCGAGCTCGCGCTCGGCCGCGGCGACCTCGGCCGCGACGATCTCGTCCATGTTAACCTTCGGCTTGCCCGGCATCCAGCGCAGGACGACCAGCGCGCCCAGCAGGGACACGATCCCGCCGACGATGGTGGTGATCCGCATGGAGTCCACGAAGGCGAGGTTGGCCGGGCCGAGCAGGAAGTGGCCCGCCGCGCCGAGCTGGCCGGCGACCGCCTGGGTGGCGGTGATCGACTGGCCCGCGGTGCTGGCCGCGGCCGCGTTGTGCAGGTGCGACAGCGTCGGGGTGAGGTCGGACCGGTAGGCCTGGGCGAGGATCGAGCCGAGGACGGCGGTGCCGAGGGCGACCGCGACCTGGCGCGAGGTGTTGGTCAGGGCCGACCCGGCGCCGGCCCGCTCGCGCGGCAGCACCTCCATGACGGCCGCGGTGGCCGACGGCATGGCCACGCCCATCGCGGTGCCCTGGATGAAGAACAGCAGCCCCAGGATCCAGATCGGCGAGCTGGTGCCGAGCGTCGCGTAGCCGGTGATCGCCAGCGCGGTGACCAGCATGCCGCCCGCGGTGGCGGCCTTGGGCCCGTAGCGGGCCACCAGCGCGGCGCTGCGCGGGGAGCCGATCATCTGGCCGACCGCGAACGGCACGGTCAGCAGGCCCGCGTCCAGGGCCGAGTAGCCGCGGACGTTCTGCAGGTAGAAGCTGGTGAAGAAGAACACCCCGCCCATGCCGAAGAACATCAAGGCGATCGCGCCGACCGAGGCCGACAGGCGCCGGTCGCGGAACAGCCGCACGTCGAGGGCCGGGTGCGCGGTACGGGACTCGTGCCAGGCGAACAGGGCCAGGACCGCGAGGCCGCCGAAGATCGAGCCGAGGACGGTCACGCTGCCCCAGTCGCCGTTGTCGCCGCCCTCCACGATGCCGTAGACGAGCAGCACGAGGCCGACGATGGAGGCGAGGACGCCGAGGAAGTCGATCCCGCCGCGCTGCGGGCTCTTGCTCTCGGGGACCAGGACGGCGACGAGGATCACGCCGATGACGGTCACCGGGACGTTGATCAGGAAGACCGAGCCCCACCAGAAGCGCGACAGGAGCACGCCGCCGAGGACCGGGCCGACCGCGACGCCGACGCCGACGGCCGAGGCCCAGATGCCGATGGCCTTGGCCCGCTCTTGCGGGGAGAAGACGTTGGAGATGATGGACAGGGTCTGCGGCATGACCGCCGCGCCGCCCAGGCCCATCGCGGCGCGAGCGAAGATCAGCTCGGTCGAGTTCTGCGAGTAGGCCGACAGCAGCGACGCGATGCCGAACAGCGCGAGGCCGACCATCAGCATCCGCTTGCGGCCCGCGCCGTCGCCGATCACCCCGAAGGTGAACAGCAGCCCGGCGAACACCAGGGTGTAGGAGTTGATCGCCCACTCAAGGTCGCTCTGGCTGGCGTTCAGCCCGCCCGCGCGGACCGGCTCGGCGATCGTCTTCAGCGCCACGTTGAGGACCGTGTTGTCGATGACGATGGCGAGCAACCCGACCACGAGCACGCCGAGGATCAACCACCGGCGACGCTGGATCGTCTGTGCATCCACAGTAAAGACGTCCCTTCAAGGACGAGAATCAAGGAAAGAGAAGCTGTGCGCGCCGGCAGATCCCCGGCACTATCGATACGGAACGGTCCCGTATCGGAATCTATTCCGAGCGCGGCCTGGTTCTCGGCCGCGCTCGGAGCACCGCCGCGGAGGTCCCGAAAGGTGGATGCGACCTAGGTCACCAGCCGGCTAGAGGGTTGCCTCGGCGGCGCGCAGCGCGCCGGTGACGGGGTTGATGGTCACCGTCAGCAGGGCCGGGGCGTGCTCTCCGGCCAGCTCGACGGTGACGGTGGTGGCGCCGTCGCCGGCCCGGAAGGCACCCGGGGCGACCGGGCCGGTCCAGATCGCGGCCATGCGCAGGCGGCGCGACAGCAGCGCCGCGCTGACGCCGGGCGCGACCGCGATGGCCTGCGGCCAGGCCGCGGCGCCGCCGTTGAGCCAGCCGATGACGGCGTCGAGCGTGGCCGCCAGCGGGGACCCCGCCGCCGGGGGAATCGCCAGCGTCAGCGACATGACCCGGGGCGGGAGCTCGGGGCTGAGCTGGATCTGGGCCGCCGCCGTGCCGCCCGGCCCGGCCAGGAACCAGCGGCAGTGGGCCGGGGTGTCGCACTCGGGCGGGCGGGCGGGGTCGTCGGCGAGGTCGCCGATCCGGTCCCGCAGCCGGGCGATGTCGGCCAGCCGCTCGGCGTAGGGGCGGTCCAGGGCGACGTTCTCGGAGAACAGCAGGGCCGCGGCGCCCGCATCCCACGACGACAGGAGGGCGGTGACGGCCTCGCGGGCCGCCAGCGTCTCCACCCACGGGCCGCCCGGCTGGGACAGGCGGGGCCGCCCGGGCTCGGGGGCGAGCGCCACCTGGTAGCCGCTGGCCTGGTAGCGGGACCGGCGGGGGACGACCGCCTGCAGCAGGAGGGTGGTCAGCGCGGTCATCGGGGCGTAAGTGCCGTTGCCGAGGGCAATGGCACCGGTGCCGGTGGCCGAGTGCCAGCGCATGTTGCTGCCGAAGCCGGGATAGCCGCCGCTGTGGCTGACGATCCGGCCGAGGGCGGCGTCCTCGTCGACGAACAGGCCGAGCCCGTAGGCACCGGGCCCGCCGGGCAGGCCGCCGGGCAGCGCGTGGCCCCGGCCGCCGCCGATGACGGCCTGCGGCAGCTGCATCTCCCGGCGGGAGGACGCCCGCAGCGGGTGCGCGCCGCCGCCCGGGCCGCCCGCCCCGGGCGGGAACGCGGACGCGAAGCCGGCCACCCAGGTCGCCAGGTCGCGCACGCAGCTGAACACCCCGCCCATCGGGGCGAACGCGCCGTAGGGGTCGAGCGGGACCTCCTCCCAGCCGCCCGGGCCGTGCCGGTAGCCGCGGGCCAGGCCGGCCCCCTCCCCCGGCCGCGGGCCCGCGGGCCGTGCGCCTTCGAACGGGGCCGCCTCGTAGCCGGTGCGGGCCAGGCCCAGCGGCTCCAGCAGCCGGGCGCGGACGAACTCGGCGTAGGGGACGCCGCTGGCGGCCGCGATGACCAGGCCGAGGATCGCGTAGCCGAGGTTGGAGTACTCGAAGCGGGTGCCGGGCGCCCAGTTGACGCTGACGCCGCGGGCGAGCAGGGCGGCGAACTCATCCAGGGGCAGGCCCTGCTGCCGGTCGCCCCAGGGGTCGTCGGTCGGGAACCCGGCCGTCATCGTGAGCAGGTGCCGGATCGTCACCGGGGCCGAGTCCGGGGTCACCGGCGGCCAGCCCGCCACCGCGGGCACGTAGGCCGCCGCCAGGTCATCCAGCGCCAGCTTGCCCTCATCGCGCAGCAGCAGGACCGCCGCCGCGGTGAAGCTCTTGGACATCGACGCGATGCGGAACACGGTGCCGGCGCCGGGCGGGCCCGCGCCAGGGGCGCCCGGGCCGATCACGGGCGTGCCGGCGCCGCCCGAGGCGACCAGCTCGCCGTCGCGCACGATCCCCCAGGCGATGGCGGGGGCGCCGCCGCGCTCCATGTACCGCGTGACGATGGCCTCCGCCACCGCTTGCTCACTGCTCACGTCCTCCACTTTAGTGAATCGCGGCCCCGGGCCGACAGCGGCGGGCACGGGCGGGCGGAGGGCCCGTGAAAGGGCCTAGTGCCCCGGAAACCAGTTCCCGGGGCGGCCTTCCGGGGCACCATGAAGAACATGGACGCGGATCAGGTGGCTACGCTGCGGGCGCTGCTGGCGCCGACGGGATGGCTGGAGCGGGCGCGGGCGTTCGGGCGGGCGCTGCGCTCGTCGCCCCGGTCGCCGGGCGGGCTGCTGCTCGTCGGCACGCCGGAGTTCGAGCCGTGGCACCTGGCCGCGCACCTGGACGACGAGAGCCGCCTGGCGGGCCTGCCGGCCCTGGCGCCGACGCTGGTGCGCTGGGCGCCGCCGCCGGGGGCGCCGCCGCACCTGGCGGTCGGGCTGTCGCGGCTGGAGGCGGCCCGGCGGGGCGAGACGCTGTTCGTGGTGAGCGAGGAGACCGCCCCGGTGCCGCTGCTGGAGCGGGTCGCCGACGCCCGCAAGACCGGGGCGACGATCCTCGCGCTGGACGCGGGGGACGACCCGGAGCTGGAGGGGCTGGCGCACGAGTCGCTGGCGGCGCCGCCCGTGGTGTCCTTCGACGCGACCCAGCACCTGGTCAGCGCGGCCGCGGGCGAGGTCCGGGCGGCGGGCGGGACGCGGGGCGGGCGGGGGCTGCGCAGCCGGGTGGCGCGGCTGCTGGACATGGTGAGCGGGCCGCCGGGGGCCTAGCGGCCCCGGCGGCCCGGGCTGGCCGCGGCCGCCTTAGTCGAGCGAGAGGACCATCGTCGGGCGCTCGATGACATGGTCGTCGCGCAGCGGGCGGACGGCGGTGCCGATCGCGAAGAACTCGGTCGTGTGGCCGCCCCAGGTGTGGCTGTGCTGGCGCAGCTGGACGCCGACGATGCCCTCGGCGTGCAGGGCCTCGGCCTCGGCCTGCATCCGCGACATGGCCAGCTCGCGGGCGTCGTAGAGGGCCTGGGTGTACATCTCGATCTCGACGTTGCGGCCGATGTTGGACAGGACCGAGCCGACGCCGCGGTGCGCGATGTGGTAGACGCAGGTGCCCATCGTCATGCCCAGCGGGGCGTAGCCGGCCCGGATCAGCGTCCAGAAGTCCTGGCCGCTCAGGTCGGAGGTGAAGGGCTGGTTCTTGTTGTTGCGCCAGTTCGAGACGCCCCCGCCGCCGGCGCCGGGCTCGGCCTTGACGGCCGTGCCGACGGCGATGAACTCGGCGATGTCGGCGCCGAACTCCTTCATCTCCACGTCCAGCCGGACACCGACGATGCCGTCGGCGCCGAGGGCGTCCGCCTCGGCCTCCATGCGGGTCATCGCCAGCTCACGGGCGTGGTACATGGCCTGGGACAGGACGTCCATCTCCTGGTTCTTGCCCCAGCGGCCGACCTGGAGGCCCACGTGGTAGATGGACGAGCCGAGCACGAGGCCCAGCGGGCGGAAGCCGACCTCGCGCACGAGCAGGAACTCGTTGACCGACAGGTCGGAGGTGAAGATCGACCCGGCCTTGCCCGGCTGCAGCTCGGCGAGGCGCTTGATGGCGTCCTGGGGAACCCCGGCCGCGGTCAGGTCCGTGTTGCTCATTGCTGTCGGTCTCCCTCTAGAGGCGGTTCGCGCCGATGTTGGTGCGCGCCGCCTGGCGGCGCTGCGGGTCAAGCGACATGATGGCGAGCGCCGGGCGCCCGCCGGTCTCGGCCGGGCGGGAGAACCGCGCGATCGCGGTCCCGATCACGGTCGACTCCACGATGTGGTCGCGGTTGCCCTCTGACACGGGGCACTCCCGCTCGGAGACCCGCAGGTCCATGTCGGCGATCACGACCCCCTCGGCCCCGAGGCGGCGCACGTCCTTGGCCAGTTCCTGGCGGGCGTCGTGCCGGGTGTCGTTGACGAGCTGGGTGTAGCCGGCGACCTCGGCGTTGCCCGCCCCCCAGCGGGTCTGCGCGCGGGTCGCCCAGTCGTCGTGCCGGGCGCCGATCGAGATGCCGAGGACCAGCCCGGCCGGCACCCAGCCCTTCAGGATCAGCTTGGCGAAGTCCTGCCCGGTGAGGTCGGAGGTGAAGGGGTGGTTCAGCCGCGGGCCGCCGGGCGCCCGCACGGCCGTGCCGATCGCCTTGAACTCAAGGCCCCCGGCCGGGAAGGCGCCGATCGTCAGCTGGACGCCGACGACGCCGTGGCCGCCGAGCAGGCGGCACTCCTCCACCATGCGGCCGATCGCCGTGCGGCGGGCCTCGTACATCGTCTTGACCAGGGGCCCGAACGAGCCGTAGGAGTAGGCGGCGCCGCCGCTGGACACCTGGGTCCGGTTGGCGCCGTAGCCGCGCGAGCCCCGGTAGGCCCCGCCGTAGGTGGCCCACGCGCCCGGGCAGCTGTAGCCGCCGGTGAAGCCGAGGTTGTAGACCGCCGCGCCGAGCACCTGCCCGGCCGCCTCGAACCCGACCGAGCGGATCGCGGCGAACTCCTCCGAGCTCAGCGCCGACCCCCAGGTCCCGCTGGCCCTGATCTCGGCCAGCCGCTCGCGCGCGTGCGGGGGCAGGCCGCTGGACGCGGGGCCGGGCGACGGGCCCCGCGATGGCTTGCCGGTCGGGAACGGGTAGCCGGATGGCGGCTGGTTGCTCACGCCTTACAGCCTACGTCGGCGGCTGGCGAGACTGTGACCATGGCGCGCCCGGGGCTCGCTAGTCCTGGTCGTCCCACTGCTTGTTGCGCTCCCGGACCGTCTCCAGGGCGCGCTCGGCCTCCGCGCGGCTGGCGTACGGGCCCAGGAGGTCCTTGGTGGGGGTCGCCGTGCCGGGCGGCTCCACCTGACGGGTCTTGGGATTGAACCACCACTGCTCGCCGGTGCTCGTCATGGTCCCTAGACTAAACTGGACGCCATGGCCACCTTGCTCCACCCGGGCCGGATCTCCGCTACCCGGCCCGTTCCCGCGCACATCACCCGCCCCGAGTACGTCGGCAAGGACGGCCCGACGCTCGGCGAGGACGACGTCAAGGACGCCGCGACGATCGAGAAGATGCGGGTCGCGGGGCGGATCGCGGCGCAGGCGCTGGCGGAGGTCGGCCGGGCCGTCGTCCCCGGCGTGACCACCGACTACCTCGACAAGGTGGGCCACGAGTTCCTGGTCAGCCACGACGCCTACCCCTCGACGCTCGGCTACCGCCGCTACCCCAAGTCGCTGTGCACCTCGCTGAACGAGGTCATCTGCCACGGCATCCCCGATGACACCGTGGTCCGCGACGGCGACATCGTCAACATCGACATCACCGCCTACATCGGCGGCGTGCACGGCGACACGAACGCGACGTTCCTGGCCGGCGACGTGGACGAGGAGTCGCGGCTCCTGGTCGAGCGGACCCGCGAGGCGACGATGCGCGGCATCAAGGCCGTCGCCCCCGGCCGGCCGCTGAACACCGTCGGCCTGGTCATCGAGAAGTACGCCGGGCGGTTCGGCTACGGGGTCGTCCGGGACTTCACCGGGCACGGCATCGGGACGACGTTCCACTCCGGGCTGGTCGTGCCGCACTACGACGACCCGCGCAACACCGTGATCATGGAGCCGGGCCTGACGTTCACGATCGAGCCGATGCTGACCCTCGGCACGATCAGCTACGAGGTGTGGAAGGACGGCTGGACCGCCGTCACCCGCGACCGCAAGCGCACCGCCCAGTTCGAGCACACGGTCCTCGTCACCGAGGACGGGCACGAGATCCTGACGCTGCCGTAGATGGAGGGCTTCGCGTTCGACCGGGACACCCGGCTGGCCCCGGCCGCCGACGGCCCCGCGGGAGCCCCGGCCGCGCCGGCCTCGTCGTTCGGGCTTGAGGTCAGCGACCGGTGGAGCGGCCTGGGCGGCGTCAACGGCGGGTTCATGCTGGCCACCTGCGTAGCCGCGATGGGCGCGGTGCTGCCGTTCCCGGACCCGATCGTGGTGTCGGGCATGTTCCTGCGCCCGGGCAACGCCGGGCCGGCCGTGGTGACGGCGGAGCGGATCCGGGCCGGCCGCACGACCGCGTTCGGGCAGGCCCGGCTCGCGCAGGGCGGCAAGGAGGTGCTGCGGGCGACCGCGGCGTTCAGCGACCTGGCGGCCGTCACGACCGAGTACGCCGGGATGGCGCCGCCGAAGCTGCCCGACCCCGGCGACTGCGACCGGGCGCCCGGCCTGCCGGGCATCACGCTGGCCGCGCGGTTCGAGTACCGGACGGCGCAGGCGCCGGGCTGGCTGGCCGGCCAGCCGTCGGGCGACCCGTCGGCCGAGTTCTGGATGCGGTTCGCCGACGGGCGGCCCGCGGACACGCGCACGCTGCCGCTCATCGTGGACGCGGCCGCGCCGGCCGTGCTGGAGCTCGGCGCGTCGTCGACCACGATCGAGCTGACCGTCCACGTCCGCGCCCGCCCGGCCCCGGGCTGGCTCGCCTGCCGGGTCACGACCCGCTACGTCAGCGGCGGCTACCACGAGGAGGACTTCGAGGCCTGGGACTCGGCGGGCGTCCTGGTCGCCCAGTCCCGGCAGCTCGGCCTCGTCCGCCGGTAACGGAGCGGCCCCGGGCGCGGGTCCTTGAGGCCCGCGCCCGGGGCCGCTCCTGGTAGCAGGGCCGTGCCTAGTACAGGTACGGCGAGGAGATGGACGGGCTGGTGGCGTTCATCATGCCCAGCAGCGTCGCGGCGTTGGTGCTTCCGGTGTGGTAGATGTCCATGGTGTTGTTGTTCGCCTCGAACGCCACCTCGTAGGTGCCGTCGGGCAGGCAGGTGATCGACGGGCTGGAGCCGGTGTTCATCCCCATCTGGCTGGTGGCGTCGGTGCCGCTGGACAGGTACGTGTACAGGTAGTGGTCGTTGGTCTCGAACGCCACCCGCCAGGTGTTGTCCACGTAGGACGCGATGGACGGGCTGGTGCCCGCCTCCATCCCGTAGCCGGTCTGGGTCTTGGTGCCGCCGGCGATGGCCGAGGCGCCCGTCCCGTGCACCTGGAGCGTGTACAGCTTGCCGGTGTTGGACGCGAACGCGACCACGAAGCCGCCGCTGGGAGTGGCGGTGACCGACGGGCTGGTGCCCGGCTCCATGCCCAGCGTCGTCTGGTACTTCAGCCCGGCCGAGGTCGTCACGTACAGGAGGTTGTCGTTGTCCTGGAAGACGGCGATCCAGCCGCCGCCGGACCCGGCGATCGCCGGGCTGGTGCCCGGGTCCATGCCGAGCTGGATGTTGTCGTTGACGCCGGCCGACGAGCGCAGGTAGAGCTTGTGCTGGTTGGACTGGAAGGCGGCCTCCCACCCGTCACCGCTGCCGAGGGCGGCGACGGCCGGGCTGCTGGCGGTGTCCATCCCCAGCTGGGTGTTGATGTTCGCGCCGGCCGAGGAGTGCATGTACAGGAAGTGCTGGTTGGACTGGAAGGCGGTCTCGTAGGTGCTCTGGTCCGACAGCCCGGTGATGGACGGGCTGGTGCCGGCCTGCATCCCGAGCGTGGTCTTCAGGTCAGTGCCGTAGTTGTAGCCATAGAGGAAGCTGTCGTTGTCCTCCATCTGCGCCTGGTAGGTGTTGGCGAGCGCGTTGAGGCCGGCCGGGGCGACGAAGGCCCAGTCCTCGCCGGAGCCCTCGAGCTCGGCCGCCAGGGACGCGGGCGTCCAGTAGCCCGATTCGGAGACCCCGACCGACTGGCCGCCCCAGGGGACGTCGCCGTTGACGACGGAGATGGTCCCGGCCGAGGCGTTGACGGCGGCGACGATGCCGACGTGGTCGGCGTAGGAGGAGGGCGTGCCGCCGGGCCGCCACATGACGATGGCGTCCCCGGCCGCGGCGCCCGACGCCGACGGGTTGGCCGGCAGGGACTCGCCCTGGTTCAGCCCGTAGTCGTAGAACGAGGCGGCGGCGGGCGTCAGGGAGCCGGACCCGCTCACCCCGGCCTGCGACCAGGCGTACTTCCCGAAGTCGGCGCACCAGAACTCGGTCCGGTCCTGGATGCCGAACGTCGGGTCGACGCCGCAGCCGGCCGCGGAGGCCGAGGGGGCCTCGATGGCCGTGAACGGGTTGCAGTCGGCCGCGTTGCTCGACGGGACCGCCTCGGGCGGGTTGTCGATGACGCCGATGTACTGGCGGGCGATGGCCGCGATGGCCGACCCGGAGACGGACGCGGGGGTGGCGGCGGCCCGCGGCGCGGCCGGGACGGCGCGGGCACCGGGCGCGGCCGGGGCCGGGGCAACGGCCGGGGCCGCTGGCCGGCAGGCGCTGTAGCCCCAGGCGCGCACGACGGCGGCGGGGATGCTGGCGTCGCAGGCGAGGTCGGCCCGGCCGAGCTCGCGCAGGGCCCAGTCGCGGCCGGCCGAGCGGGTGTACACCGCCAGGCTGGCCCCGTCCTGGAAGCTGATGCTGACCGACAGCGGGACGCCGCTGGCCGGCAGGAACCCCGCCAGCGCCCATTCCTGGCCGCCGGCCGCGCGCGTGACCTGGAGGGTCGCGGGCACGCCGCGGGCTATGTCCGCGACGGGAATTGCCCGCTTGGACGCGTACAGGCGCATTAGCCGCTGCTGCTGGGCGGCGGGGAGGGCGGGAGCAGCGATCGCGCTCGCCTTCGCTTTAGCGGCGACGGGAATAGCGGCGGCCGCGGCGGCCGCCGTGGCCAGCGTCAGCGACGAGAGCCCAGTCGCGGCTACGGCGAGCAGGCAGGCCGCCCGCCATGGCCCATGTCTTTTGCCAGGTTCCACTTAACCTCTTCTGCTGATTACCGATGGCGCTAGCGCCAAGATCATCAGCATTATCAACAGGCATAGGACGGAAAGTCCATAAGCTGAAAGTAATGTGCACGGGCACGCAGGGTGGGCGTGTATCCGGCGCCTATCGCGCGCATATCGCATGCTTATCGCGGGCCTGTCGGGCGTGTATCGCGCGCGGGCGCGGGCGCCGGTCCCGCCCGCCGGGCCGCGCGGGGCGCCATGGCATCCTGGGGGCATGATCGAGGCGGTCGTGTTCGACCTGGACGGGGTGCTCATCGACTCCGAGCCGGTGTGGGAGCAAGTGCGGCGCGAGCTGGTGGCCGCCCGGGGCGGCCGCTGGCAGCCGGACACGCAGGACCGGCTCATGGGGATGTCCACCGGCGAGTGGTCGCGGTACATGAGCGCCGGCCTGGCGCTGGGCATGTCGCCCGGGGAGGTGGCCGACGCCGTCATCGCCGCGATGGCCGGGCGCTACGCCGCCCACCTGCCGCTGCTGCCGGGCGCGGTGGCCTGCGTGCGGGCGCTGGCGGCGCGCTGGCCGCTGGCGGTGGCGAGCTCGGCCCCGCAGTCGCTCATCGAGGTCGTGCTGGACGCCTCCGGGCTGCGGCCGTCGTTCGCGGTGGCGCTGTCGTCGGAGCGGGTCGCGCGGGGCAAGCCCGCCCCGGACGTGTACCTGGCGGCGGTGGAGCGGCTCGGCGTCGCCCCGGCGCGCTGCGCGGCCGTCGAGGACTCATCGAACGGGCTGCGCTCGGCGGCGGCCGCGGGCCTGGCCGTCATCGCCGTCCCGCACCCGAAGTACCCGCCCGCGCCCGACGCGCTCGAGGCCGCCCGGCTGGTGCTGGGCGGCCTCGGCGAGCTGACCCCGGAGGCGGTCGCGGCCCTGGACGGGACGCGGGGGCAGGCCTAGGCCCCGCCTGAGGGCGGGGCCTAGGGGCAGGCTCAGGGCGTCAGGCGTCGCGCCGGCGGACGAGGATCGTCCCCGCGACCAGGGCGGCGGCCGCGTAGGCGGCGGTGACGGCGAACTGGCCCCAGGAGGAGAACATGTCCGTCTGGCCCGGCCCGACCGTCGAGGCGAGGGCCTCGCCGGCCGAGTTGGGCAGCCAGCGGACGATGTCCTGGCTCCAGTTCTGGGGCAGGAGGTCGACGATGACCGGCAGGACGAACAGCACCGCGATCGCGGTGGTGATCGTCGCGGCCGTGTTGCGGAACATCGCGCCGAGGCCGAACGCGAACAGCGCGACCAGCGCGACGTAGAGCGCGGTGCCGACGACCGCCTGCAGCACGTGCGGCTGCGACAGCGTGGCGGCCACGCCGACCGAGCCGAACATCCACTGGCCGAGGAAGAACGCCGCGAGCGAGATCACGAGCGCGACCACCAGCGCGACGCCCGCGAACACCAGGCCCTTGGCCGCCAGCAGGACGCCCCGGCGCGGCTGCACCGTCAGGGACGTGCGGATCATCCCGGTGGAGTACTCCGAGGTGATGACGAGCGCGCCCAGGACCGCGAGGATGAGCGAGCCCAGCTCGACGAACGCGAACAGGCTGGTGAACGTCGGGTCGTAGTTGAGCTTGTCGGCCGGGTGGGAGCTCAGGTGGGCGGCCGACGCGGCCGAGATCGCCGTGCCCAGGCCGACGCTGGTCAGCACCAGGGCCAGCAGCGTCCAGTAGGTCGAGCGCAGCGAGCGGAGCTTGGTCCACTCCGCGCGCATCGAGCCCGCCAGGCCCGCGCGCCCGCTGGTGGCGGGCGGCAGCGCCGCGCGCCCGAGGTCCGGCCCGGCCGGGGTGGTCATGGTTGCCATCGCTAGCCCCTGCTCCCGCTCATCGCCGGGATGCCCGCGTGGTACTCCACGCTGTCCCCGGTCAGCTCCATGAACGCCGCCTCCAGCGACGCCCGCACGGCCCCCAGCTCGTGCAGCCGGATGCCCTGGTCGAAGGCGATGTCACCGACCTGGTCGGTGGTCATGCCGCGAACGGTCAGCGTGCCGTCCGATTCGGTGCTCGCGCGGCCGCCCGCGGCCGCGAGCGCCAGCGCCAGCGCGTCCGGCAGCGGCGTGCGGACCCGGACCGCCGTGCGGGACGAGCGGGTGATGAACTCGTTCATCGAGCAGTCCGCGATCAGCGATCCCCGGCCCACCACGATCAGGTGCCCGGCCGTGTGCTCCATCTCCGACATCAGGTGGCTGGACACGAAGACGGTCCGGCCCTGGGCGGCCAGCGACTGCATGAACGTGCGGATCCAGAGAATGCCCTCGGGGTCCAGGCCGTTGACCGGCTCGTCGAACATCAGCACCTTCGGGTCGCCCAGCATGGTCGCGGCGATGCCCAGCCGCTGGCTCATGCCCAGGGAGAAGCCCTTGGCGCGCTTGCGCGCCACCGCCGGCAGGCCGACCAGGTCCAGCACCTCGTCCACCCGCCGCCGGGGCAGGTTGTTGGTCTGGGCCAGGCACAGCAGGTGGTCATAGGCGGACCGGCCGCCGTGCACCGCCTTCGCGTCGATGAGCGCGCCCACCTCCCGCATCGGGTAGGCCAGGTCAGCGTACGGCTGGCCGCCAATCGTGATGGTCCCGGCGTCCGGGTGGTCCAGCCCGAGGATGCAGCGCATCGTGGTCGTCTTGCCCGCGCCGTTCGGCCCCAGGAAGCCGGTGACCTTCCCCGGCTCGATCGCGAACGACAGGTCGTTGACGGCGATCTTGTCGCCGTACCGCTTGGTGAGTCCCCTTACCTCAATCATGGGCCTCAGTCTGCCCGGGCGCCCCCGCCGCCGCGTCGGCCGCGATGGTGATCTCGCGGTACGCCGCAAGGCTGAGGCGCCGGCAAGGCTTGAGTCGCCGGCAAGGCTGGGGCGCCGGTAAGGCGGACGCGTGCAGGCTCACCGAGTAGCCGTGGCCGGCGCTGATGACGGCATGCCCGGCGGTGCCCGGCGCGTGGACGCGGACCCGGCCCGGGCGCAGTGCGGCCCGGCCCGCCATGGCCTGGCCCAGCCCGGCCCGCGCGGCCGGGCCGGGCGTGGCACTGCCCTCGGACGCCTCCCCGGCGACCAGGGTGGCGAGGTGGCAGGGGCAGGCAGCCGCGTGGCCGGGCGGGATGACCAGCAGCCATGCCTCGAACGGCGCGGGCACGGCGATGCGGGCGGGGCCGTCGGGGTTGAAGCGGACCAGGTCCCACCAGCGCTGCGGCGCGACTGCGAGCCGCGACAGCGCGGTGGCGAGCTGCCCGGTCGTGGCATCGTGGCGCGGGGCGGAGCCGGGCGGGGGCGGCAGGTTCATGAGTGGCATGGCAAGCTGGGCGATTTCAGGCGCAACCGACAGATCGGCGTTCACTGGAGTGGTTCCTTCGCGCGCGGGAGAGTCGTGCTCGCCGTGACATGGTCAGGCGGGCCCTGGCTGAGGAGAAATCAGCGACAACAGCGCGATGGACAGCAGCCGCACGCGCCACACGCCGCGACGACGGCGTCGTCGAGGATCATGGCGGTGAAACGCATGCGTGCTGGCATGCGCACTAGGACACCGTAATCACGCAGCGTTTGTCAAGCCACACGCCTAAATCAGGCCCCACCAGCCCGATCGTTAACACGTCCGTAACTTAAGGTAACCAAGCCGACTACAGGCTGGGGGATTACCGGCTGACGTGGATGAGAGGCCGGGCTGGATTAGAGGCCGGGCTGGATTAGAGGCTGAGGCGGCCGAGCGCATCCTTGGCGGCGTCGGCGGCAGTCCCCTCGCGGGACCAGGCGGCGGCGCACACCGCCCGCAGGGCGTCGACCGGGTCGCCGTCGCCCGCCAGGGTGATGGCGGCGGACTGCCAGCGGGCCGTCCAGCCCCGGCAGCGGGCGCCGTCATCCTCCAGGATGACGTCCGGGTACGGCTCCAGGAGCGCGTCGAGGGTGGCCGCGAGGTAGGTCGGGCGGTGCTCGGGCGGCGCGGCGGGCAGGTCGGCCGCCCCGGACACGCCGGTCAGGACGAGCAGGCTGTCGGCCCCGGCCCGGCTGGCGGCCTCGATGTCGGTGTCGAGGCGGTCCCCGACGACGAGCGGGCGGCGGGCGCCGGTCCGGATGATGGACTCATGGTGCAGCGGCAGCTCGGGCTTGCCCGCGATGACCGGCTCGACCTGGTTGGCGTGGGCGATCACCCGCAGCAGGGACCCGTTGCCGGGCTGGATGCCCCGCTGCCCGGGCAGGGTGCTGTCGGCGTTCGTCCCGACGAACAGGGCGCCCGCCCGGACCGCCAGGCTGCCCTCGGCCAGGGCCTGGTAGTCCAGGCCGGGGGCGTAGCCCTGCACCACCGCCTGGGGCTGGCTGGCGGCGGTGGACACCGGGCGCAGGCCGCGCTCGCGGACCGCCAGCCGCAGGGCGGTACTGCCGATGACGAGCACGGGCGCCCCGGCCGGGAGCTTGTCGGCCAGCAGGCGGGCGGCGGCCTGGCACGACGTGACGACGTCGTCGGCCTCGGCCGGGACCTCCATCGACCGCAGCAGCCCGGCAACCGCGGCCGGGGTGCGGGAGGCGTTGTTGGTGACGTAGGCCAAGTGCATCCCGGCCGCCTTGGCCCGCTGCAGCGCCGGCGGGGCGCTGGGGATGGCGGTGCCGCCGATGTAGACGACGCCATCGAGGTCGAGCAGGGCGACGTCGTACGCCTCGTGCAGCTTCGTGGTTCCCACGCGTCTCCTTGCCGGCTCTGCTTCGGTGGCCGCGCCTGAGCCAGTCGCCCCGCTATGAGTCGAGGCCGGCCTGCTTGCGCGCCTCTAGCGTAGCCCGCGCCTGGTGCAGTGCCTCGATGTAGTGCTTCAGCGGGCGCATCGCGGCCGCGAGGGCCAGGTACTCCACCGCCGCGGCGTGCTGCCCGGTGCGGCTCAGGGACAGGCCGAGGCCGAAGTAGGCGTAGTCCTCGGCCGGGCTGGCCTCGATGATGGCGCGGAAGTTGCGGGCCGCCTCGGCGTACTGACCGGTGTCGAACTGGGCGCGGGCCAGGGCCTCGCGGATGCTGCGGGCCTCCGGCACCGCCGTCGCGGCCCGCTGCAGTACCTGGGCGGCGGCGGCCGGGCTGCCGTTGCCGAGGAGCTCCAGGCCCCGGGTGTACCAGGCGTGCACGTCGCCGGGGTCGGGCTCGCCGGCCCCGTTGCCCGCCGCCCCGCCCGGGGTGCTGCCAGGCGTCCGGGAATCCCTGCTTCCGCTCGGCACTTCTGTCATGTGTGCAGACCCTTTCGTCGCCCCGTGGCCCGGGACTCCGGGTGGCGCCCTTCCGCGGCGTCCGCTATAACCCTCACCGGGCCAGCGGCATCGCTAACGTCACGTCTCCACCGTACGATGTCATCGGCGCTGCCACCCTGGACGACCTGCTTCAGGCGGACCCGCATAACGTTGTCAGGCTCATCTTGCCCCGCTCGGCCCCGCGCGACGCCGATTCCGGGCCCGGCCCCGACCCGAACCAGGAGGCGGCCCAGCGGCTGCGCTCCTGGCGCGCGGCGGGCATCTTGGCGCCCGATCCCGGGCCGGCCCTCTACGTGTACCAGCAGAGCGCGCCCGGCCCGGCCCCGAACCTGCTCCAGCGGGGCGTGATCGCGCTGGTGGGGGTGGGCGACCCGGCCGAGTCGGGCATCGTCCCGCACGAGGACGTGATGCCCGGCCCGGTCCGCGACCGGCGCGACCTGATGGCGGCCACCCGGGCGAACCTGGAGCCGATCTTCCTGGTCTACGACGGCGGCGGCCAGGGCAGCGGCGGCCAGGACAGGGCCGGCCAGGACAGGGCCGACCAGGGCGCGGCGGGCCGGTCGGCCACCAGCGCGCTCGCGGATGAGGTCGCCGGCCAGGGGGCGCCGCTGGTCACGGCGGTCACCCCGGACGGGATCACGCACCGGCTGTGGCGGGTGGCCGACCCGGCGGCGCACGCGCTCGTCGCGGCGGACCTGGCCGGGCGGACGGCGCTGATCGCCGACGGGCACCACCGGTACGCGGCCTACCGGGGGCTGCAGGACCAGATGCGCGAGCGGGGGCACGGCCCCGGGCCGTGGGACTACGGGCTGGCCTACCTGGTCGACGACGACGCCTACGCGCCCCGGCTGGGGGCGATCCACCGGGTGCTGCCCCGGCTACGGCCCGACGACGCGGCCCGGCTCGCGGCGGGGGCGTTCACCGTGCGCGAGCTGCCCGCGGGCGGCCTGGACGCGGCCCTGGGCCACCTGCGCGCCGCCGGCGACGGCGAGGGCGCGTTCCTGCTCGCAGGGCCGCCAGGGGGGGCGTCAGGGACGTCAGGGACGGCGGGGGCGCCCCGGGCGGGCCGGGCGGCCCGGTACTGGCTGGTGGAACGGCCAGACCGGGCGCTGGTGGCCGCGTCGATGCCGCCGGCGTCCTCCCCGCGCTGGCGGCGGCTGGACGCCGCGATCCTCCAGCAGCTGCTGATGGCGCGCCTGTGGGGCATCCACGACAGCGAGCGGGGGGTGCTCGTCCGCCATGACGCCGGGGATGCGGTGCAGTGCGCGGTCGAGTCGGGCGGGGTCGCGGTGATCATGCGGCCGTGCCCGTTCGGGGTCGTGCGGGACCTGGCCTTGCACGGGGAGCGGGTCCCCCGCAAGTCCACGTCCTTCGGCCCGAAGCCGCGCAGCGGGCTAGTGCTGCGCGGCTTCGATGACTAGCCGGCTAGTTGTCGCCGAACGCGGGCGGGGCGCCCGGGGTGGCCAGGGCCGCGTCGACCGAGTCGTGGATCGTGAAGACGTTGCTCAGCCCGGTGATCTTGAAGATCCGCAAGATCCGGCCCTGGTTGCAGACGATGTCGATGGAGCCGTCGTGGGCGCGCACGCGCTTCATGCCGCCGACGAGGACCCCCAGGCCGGTGGAGTCCAGGAACTCGACACCGTCCATGTCGATGATGAGGCGGTAGCTGCCGCCGTCCACCAGGCCCTGGAGGGTCTCCCTGAGCTTCGGCGCGGTGTAGACGTCGATCTCGCCGCTCACCTCGACGACCGTCCGGCCCTCGCCGGCCGGGTGATCCTTGAGCGTGAGGTCCATGAGCTCTCCCCTTTCCTCTTCTATGAGGGAGAATAGCCGGGTGCGTGATAACCCCGCCACGATGGCCGCAGATTCTGCGCCCATCGTCACCGACCTAGGCAATGACGTCTTCCAGATCGATACCCGGATGGCTGGTTACGAAGGTATCACAGCAGGCTACCTGATCCGAGGCAGCCGCCCGTGCCTGGTCGAGACTGGCACGGCACCGTCAGCCCCGATCGTGCGGGACGCCCTCGCCTCTCTGGGAGTGGGCCCCGCGGACCTAGCCTCAGTGGTGGTTACCCATATTCACCTGGACCACGCCGGCGGGGCGGGGGATATCGCTTCCCTCTACCCTTCTTCTGAGGTCGTCGTCCACGCCCGGGGGGCGCGGCACCTGGCCGACCCGGCCCGGCTGCTGGCCAGCGCCCGCCAGGTGTACGGGGACGCGCTGGACACCCTGTTCGGGACCATGAAGCCGGTGCCCGCCGACCGCCTGCGGGCGGTGGACGACACCGGCGTGGTGGACCTGGGCGGGGGACGCGAGCTGCGCAGCTACTACTCGCCCGGCCACGCGCGCCACCACGTGGGCCTGTTCGACTCCGCCAGCGGCGACCTGTACGTGGGCGACGCGGCCGGGGTGTACATCCCGGACACCGGGGACCTGCGGCCCGCGACCCCGCCGCCGGACTTCGACCTCGGGGTCGGGCTGGCGTCGCTGGACCTGTTCACGTCGCTGGGCCCGCAGCGGCTGCTGTTCAGCCATTACGGGCCGGCCACGGACGTGCCGTCGATCCTGGAGCGCTCGGCCGAGGAGCTGCAGGTGTGGGTGGCGGAGACCCGCGCGGCCCGCGCCCGCGGCCTCGACCTGGACCACGCGGTGGAGATGGTGCGCCAGAAGACGATGTCGCGCTACGCCTCGCTCGCCCCCGGTGGCGACCCGGCCATCGCCGCGAAGTTCGAGCGCATCAGCGGGGCCGCCGCCAACGTGGGCGGCATCTGGCACTGGCTGGAGACGCTGGACGAGGCGCCGGCTGACGGCGGGGCGTGACGCCCCGCCGTACCCGGCTCATCAGGCCCGGAACGTTACTTCACGGGCCCGGTCCCGGCCGTGCCGCCAGCCTCTTCGCCTACCGGGCGCTCTCCCGCGGCCTTGTCATCGAGGCCGCCGTCCTTGTCATCCTCGCCGGCCTCGTCATCGAGGTCGCCGTCGGCCTCATCGGCCTCATCGTCATCCTCGTCTTCGAGGCCGCCGTCTTCGAGGTCGCCGTCGGCCTCATCATCGAGGTCCTCATCGTCGTCGTCCTCATCGTCGTCCTCGTCGCCAAGGGCGCCGTCGTCAAGAACGCCGTCCGCCTCATCATCGAGGTCCTCGTCGTCCGCATTGTCGTCGTCGTCATCATCGAGGTCGCCGTCGGCCGCGTCGGCATCGGGCCCGTCGGGGTCCTCGTCCTCGCCGTCGTCTTCGAGGTCCTCATCGCCCCCGGCCTCGAGCTCATCGTCGTCCTCGTCATCGAGGTCGGAGATGGTGACGCCGTCCACCTCATCGAGGCGGTCGACCGCGTCGGTGTCGCCCTCGGGGTCGTGCTCGATCGCCTTACTGAACGCCTTCCGGGCCTCTTCCTGGCGGCCAGCCGCCAGCAGGGCCTCCGCGTAGGCGTAGAACAGCCGGGCCGAATAGGGGTGCGCACGGCCGTCGCGCAGCTCGGGGACCTGCAAGACGAGCACCGCGGCGTCGCCCAGCCCCTGGTCGCGGCGAATGCCGGACTCCACGATGCGCAGCTCGATCTGGGCGTCGCGGGGCAGCCGCTTGCCCTCGGGGCTGTGCACGACCTCCAGCGCCCGGTCCAGGCGGCCGAGCGCGCGCTCGGCGTCGGCCATGACCGCGAGGTACTCGTTCCGCCCGGTCATCCGGCGGGCGGCCCGCAGCTCGGCGAGGGCCTCGGCCCAGCGCTCGGTCCGGTAGGCGGCGATGCCGGCCACCTCGCGGACGATGCCGATGCGGCTGGCGTAGTGCCGGGCCGCCTGGGCGTACTCATACGACCGCTCGGGGTCGCTCGCCAGCTCGGCCGCGACCAGGTAGCGCCCCACGGTACTGGCCAGCTCGATCGGCAGCCCGGTCAGCTCCGAGCGGGCCTCGCGGGAGAGCTGGTCCTCGCGGGCGCTGTCGGGGATGCGGGGCAGCGCGCCCGCCCGGGGCGCGTCGTCGCGGCGCGGGCGCTCGAAGTCGCGGTCACGGGAGCTGTCGGCGCGCCGGTCGTAGCCGCCCCGGTCACTGCCGCCCCGGTCGTAGCCACCGCGCCCGGCGCGGTCGCCGTCCGGGCGGGAGCCGCCGAAGCTGCGGCCAGGGCCGGCCGGGCGGCCGGACGGCCCGCTGCCATAGCGGCTGCCGGCCGGACGGTCGAAGTTCCGGGGGCCGGAGCCGCCGTCGTCACGCCGGGGACCGCCCGAGCGGAACGGCCGGTCGCCGCCGCCGCCGGAGTTGTAGCCGCCCTCGCGGGCCGAGCCACCGCCCCGGCTGAGCCCGCCGCGCGGGCCGCTGTCGTCGCGCCGGTAGCCGCCGCGATCCCCGCGATCGCCGCCCTGGAAGCCGCCGCGCGGGCCGTCACCGTCGCGCCGCGGGCCGCTGTCGCGGCTGAACGGCCGCTCACTGCCCTGGTCGCGGGAACCGCCCTGCTCACGGGAACCGTGGTCGCCCGAACCGCCCGGTGGCCGGAAGCCGCCGCGGTCGCCGTCGCCGTCGCCGTCGCGGCGCGGCGCGCGGTCACTGCCGTAGCCGCCGCCGGTCCGGGGACCGGCGCGGAAGCCGCCGCGGTCGCCATCACCGTCGCGCCGGGGGCCGCGGGGCGCGCCATCACTGCCACCGCCGTAGCCACTGGTCCGGGGGCCGTCAGCACGCGGGCCACCGCCGTAGCCACTGGTCCGGGGGCCGTCAGCACGCGGGCCACCGCCATAGCCACCAGTCCGGGGGCCGTCAGCACGCGGGCCACCGCCATAGCCACCAGTCCGGGGGCCGTCAGCACGCGGGCCACCGCCATAGCCACTGGTCCGGGGGGCGCCGGTCCGGGGGCCGGCGCCGTAGCCGCCGGTCCGGGGACCGTCAGCACGCGGGCCACCGCCGCGGTAACCGCCCCGCTCGCCATCACCGTCG
>DATBEM010000254.1:0-22869 GCA_036276115.1 Trebonia sp. | reverse complement strand
CGCCAGCAGGCTGATCGCCACGCCGGCGGCGACGGTGATGCCGATGACGGCGACCATCCGGTGCGGCATGCGGTGGGCCACGGCCAGGGCGCCGGCCACGTCGAGGACGCCCGCCGCGACTCCCCCGGCCAGGCCGAGCAGCACCGCGTCGGCGGCGGCGGCCGTGACCAGCCCGCGAGCCGGCCAGCCCATGGCCCGCAGCGTGCGCGACTCCCCCGCCCGCTCCCGGGCCGCCAGCCAGCCCAGGTCGGCGACGGTGCCCGCCGCCAGCACGACGATGGCGACGACGGCCGCCCAGTCAGCCGCGCTGGCCGCCCAGGGCAGCGCACCCGGCGCCCCCAGGCCGGGCCACCCCAGGCCGGGCCACCCGGGGCCGGATGGCAGCGGGCCAGGCGACAACGGCCCGGATGACGCCAGGCCAGGCAGCGCCAGGCCGGCTGGCGCCGGCCCGGACGGGACCGGGCTGCTCGCCGCCGGGCTGGGCGACCACGCCCAGCGAGCCGCCAGCGGCAGGCTGACCGCCATCCCGGCCCCGGCGATCATGACGCCCTTGAGCAGCCGCCGGCTGAGGGCGCTACCCGGTCCCGCGCCCTGGGTCGCGACCTTGCGGGCCGGCCACCAGGCCCCCGCCGCCACGATCAGGCAGGCGGCAGGCACGCAGGCCAGCCGCCAGGCGGCCGCGGCCGGACCGGGCGCCCAGCCGCCGCCCGCCAGGGCCTGCCCGGCCCACGCCAGCGCCGCCGCGCCGGCCCCCGCCAGTAGCCCGAGCAGGGCGAAGGACCGCCTCAGGCGCAGCCGGAGACTGGCTGCGGGCCAGCCCAGGGCGCGCAGCGTGCCGATGTCGCGCCGCCGCCCGCGCAGCGCCCCGGTCGCGCCGACGATGGTGCCTGCCAGCCCCGCCAGCATGGTGCAGGCGACGAGGATGACGCTCCCGGCCGGGGGCCCGGAGGGCGTGGCGACGGCCGCCCGCAGCGCGCAGTCGGCCGCCGCGACGGCGCCGGCCAAGGCCGGCAGGCTCACCCGTCCCCGGGTAGTCCGCAGGTACGCCCGCGCTATCCCCATGCCCGGCCAGCCGATCGGCCTGGCTCGGTCCCCGCCCGGCCGGGCACCGCGACCGCCGGGAGCAAGCGGCTCACTGGCACCCAGGGTTCGGGCGGGCTGCTCGCACGGGTGGTCAGCCGATCCGGTCGATGCGGCCCCGGGTCCACGGGTCGTCGCCGCTGGTGAGCTCGTCGTCGGTGATGGCCCAGCCGGACAGGGTGACGATCCGCTGGCAGCGGAGGGCGGACCTGGTCCGGGCGGTCGCCACCAGCAAGGTGAAGCCGAGCAGGGCGTGCATGTCGGCCAGCAGGTCCCAGATCCCGGTCACCGCCCGCGCCCCCTCGCCGTGGTCGGCCATGGCGGCCGCCGGGTCCTCGGCCAGGACCAGGCGCGGGCCGGGCACCAGCGCCCGCGCGATGAGGACGCGCCACTGCTGCTCGGCCGTCAGCGTCGCGGCCGGCGCCTGCGCGGGCAGGCCGGCCGCCCCGGTCAGCCGCAAGAGCTCCGCCGCGCGCTCCCGTGCCCGGGCGTCGACCCGGCCGGGCGGCAGCGCGGCGAGAACGTTGTCGAGGACCGAGCGCGAGGGCAGCAGCGGGAACCGGGGCGACAGCAGCCCCCGCCCCGCCCGGTACCGGTCCAGCTCCCCTCCGCGCAGCTGGTCCACCGCGACCCCGTCCACGAGCACGTCACCCGGGCCGCCGGCCCGGCGCCCCGGCTGCGGGCGACCCGGTTGCTGAGGGCGGCCGAGCCCGGCCAGGGCGTCCAGGATCTCCACCGCCACCTCGTACGGCTGGCTCAGCAACGCCACGCTCTGCCCGGGCGGCACGTCCAGCTCCAGGGCGGCGGAAAACCGCAGCTCGGCCCCGGGCTGAGGAACCCCGCCACCATCCAGCGCCCCGCTCTCCACCACGTCGCCATATTGCCCCATCGGCTGACTACCTAGGTAGTGGGCTATTTGCTGATCATGAGCCAGTCGGCCAAATCGGCCCGGACGCCGCCGAAACGGCATCACCACCGCAGTGACAGAATCGGCATGAATCGCCGCTGTGGGCAACCGTTCCGGTATGGTCGTGAAGTGGCCTTCCAACACGTGATACTCGCGCTCCTCGAAGACGGACCGAGCCATGGCTGGCAGATGAAGGTCCAAATCGAGGCTGCCCTAGGGCCTGAGTACGGCGGCCTAAATAAAGGTTACATCTATGAGGTAATCCATAAAATGGAACGTGAACGCCTCATCACCTCACGGGTGGAACCCCAGGTAGGGATGCGCCCGGACCGCTCGGTCCTGGAGATCACGGACGCGGGCCGCGAGCAGCTGACGGAGTGGCTCAGCGAGCCCGTGCGGCGCAGCGCGGGCTTCCGCGACGAGTTCGTGCAGAAGGTCCTGGCCGCGAGCCTGCGCGGCCAGGACGCGGTCCGCTCGGTCTGCCGGAGCCAGCGCCGGTCCCTGCTGGCCGAGTCCCGGACCCTGCAGGCCCTGCGCCGCGAGCGCGCGGCTGACCCCGGCGCGGCGTTCACGATCGAGGTCGCGATCCTCCGCACCAACGCCGAGCTCGAGTGCGTGGAAGCGGCCGAGTCCCGCGCGGCCCAGCGCCTGATCGACGTCCCCGCCACCGAGGCCGACGCCAACCCCGCCCAGGCGGAAGAAGCCAACGAGCCCGCAGCCCGCCGCGCCAGCCGCCACGCGTAACGTTCGCGCCAGGCGCTGACAGCCCGCGTTCGCTACGCTGAGAGGCCGGGGCCGTCATCGTGCCACGATCGGCCGACGACCGCGAAGGACAACAAGATGGCCATGCCCGTGTGGGCCACCGACCCGTCCAGCCTGCTCATCACCGAGGCAGAGTACGAGGCACTGCCCGCTGATGTCTGCAAGAGCATCGAGGTCGTTGACGGCCGGGTGATCTTCCGCGCATCACCCACCCCTGCGCGTCAGCGAGTATCGCGGAACCTGACCATGGCGCTGCTCACGGCACGCCCGGCAAGTCCTCGCATAGATGTGCTGCAGGATACTGACATGCGCTTCCGGCACCGCAACCCGCATGCGGTGCGGGCGGGAAAGCACTTCACGCTTCGCCGGCCAGACATCGCGGTCCTCAGGTGCCTGGAGGCAGACGCGCTGCTGTGGTCCGATGACGTGCTCGGCGCCATCGGAATCACATCGTCCGACGACGACATCGACTTCAACGACAAGCGGGCCGAGTACGCCGCCCAGGGAATCCCCGTGTACCTGATCGTCGTCATGAGCGGCGCGGAGATCGACTCCGTACCAGCTTTGTTTGGCTTTTCGGGTGCCCTGGTCCCGCAAAAACCAAACTTATATTCCAAGAGTGCCGCTAACCCTTGAGCGAGGCCGTGCGTAGCGACGCGAGAGCACCCCGCTTACCGGAAAACGCGCCCGGCGGTGGACACGGCTGGACACGTCGTGCCGGAGACTGGGCCGGATTACCAGCCGCGAACGCGGAGCGGGCCCGGTTGAATGGTGGAGACGGGTCTGGGCGAGGTGATCAGATGGGCGACGAAGACCAGGGCAGGCAGAACGTCGCGGCCGGGCGGGATGCCTACACGGCCAACCGGGACATCAATAACATCACTAACATCGCCGTTAACAGCGGGAACGCTCAGGCACTCGCGGTGCCGGGGATGCTGCCGCGCGACGTGCCCCAGTTCACCGGGCGCGAGGCTGAGCTGGGGCGGCTGACCGCACTGGCAGGCGGCGGGCGGGTGGTTGTTACCGCGATCAGCGGGACGGGCGGGGTCGGCAAGACCGCGCTGGCGGTCCGGGCGGCGCACGAGCTCTTGCCCCAGTTTCCGGACGGGCAGCTGTACGCCGACTTGCGCGGCTACGCCGAGGGGCAGTCCCCGGCCGAGCCAGCTGAGGTGCTGGACCTCTTCCTGCGGCGGCTGGGCGTACCTGCTGAGCAGATCCCGGCGGCCGCTGACGAGCGGGCCGACATGTTCCGGAGTGCGCTGACGGCCAGGCGGATGCTCGTGCTGCTGGATAATGCCCGGACCGAGGCCCAGGTCCGGCCGCTATTGCCTGGTGCCGGGGGCTCGCTGGTGCTGGTGACGAGCCGGTCGCGGCTGCCCGCGCTGGAGGTGGACGAGCGAGTCGACCTCGACGTCCTGCCCGAGAGGCTGGCCCTTGAGCTGCTGACCCGGCTGGCCGGCCCCGCGCGGGTGGCGGCCGAGCCGGACGCGGCCGGGCGGATCGCGCGGTGGTGCGGCCGGCTGCCGCTGGCGCTACGGATCGCCGGCCAGATCCTGGCCGTGCATCCCACCTGGCCGGTCGCCCGACTGGAGCGCATGCTGGCCAGCGAGCAAGGCCGGCTCGGTCACCTGAGCGTGGGCGACTTGCAGGTGAAGACCACTATTGAGGTCTCCTACCGGCAGTTGACCGCCGAGGATGCCCGCGCCTTCCGGCTCCTGGGCCTGCACTTCAGCCCGGACTTCGACGCCGCCTCGGTCGCGGCGCTGGCGGACGTTGAGCCGGCCGGGGCCACGGCCACGCTGGCCCGGCTGGTAGCGGCCGCCCTGGTCACCGAGGACGGCTGGGGCCGGTACAGCGTGCACGACCTGCTCCGCCTGTTCACCCGCGACACGTGCCTCGCCACCGACGACCAGGCAGCCCGGTCCGCCGCTGAGGAGCGCCTGATTCGCCACTACGGCGACTGGGCGGCCTCGCTGGATTCGCGCATTGACCCGGCCCGGCGGCCGGCGGCTGAGCGGACCCCAGGGCCGCTCCTGTCGATACGGGAGGCGCTGGCGCTCGTCGCGGCCGACCGCCGTGGTTTCCTGGCCGCCATCGATCTCGCCGCCGCGCGCCAGATGGACGAAGTCGTCGAGCAGCTCAGCGCGCGGCTCTGGCATGCCCTGGTGATCCTGCGCCACCTGGCAGACCTGCTGGTCCTCAACATGGCCATGCTGGCCAGTACCCGGCGGGCCAACGACGCGGCCGGCGAGGCCAGGGCGTTGAACGCCCTCGGCATAGTCAACGAGGAACTAGGCAGGCATCACGACGCCATCGAGGCCCACCAGCAAGCATTCGCCATCTTCAAGGACGCCGGCGACCGCTATGGCGAAGGCCAGGCACTGGGCAGTCTCGGAATCATCTACCTGCGGCTAGGGCAGCGCGACGACGCCATCAGCACGTACCGGCGAGCGCTCGCTATCCGGCGGGAATTCGGCGACCGGCTCGGCGAGGGCCGGACACTCAGCAACCTCGGCAACGCCTATCGGGCCGCGGGCCGGCTCAACGACGCCATCACCGCGCACCAGCAGGCACTCATGCTCTTCCGGGAAGCCGGCGACCGGCATAGCGAAGGCCAGGCACTGAACAACCTCGGCGTCACCTATCAAACGCTAGGCCGGCATGCCGACGCCATCGGTGCCTACACGCTAGACGTCGCCATCTGCCACGAAACCGGCGACCAGCACGGCCGGGGACAAGCCCTCTACAACCTCGGCACCGCCTACGAAGGCATTCGGAGCTACGACAGGGCCGCGGCGTGCTACCGCGAGGCGATCGTCATCATGCGCGAGGCTGGCGACCACGCCCGGGCTGCCCGCTACGCACGGACAGCCACGGCCGCGTCACGACAAGCCAGGCGCCACCATTAGAAGCGAGCCGGCCGCTCGCGCAGGGCGAGCGGCCGGGCCCGTGATATTAAGCGCGCTACCGCAAGTCGCCGTTCGTCAGCCCAGCCGGGGCGTCCGGGTAGGTGACGAGCCCGAGCTCGGCGACCTGGGGCAGCAGCGCGTGCCGGGGGACGACGCGGACCGTGTAGCCGAACGGGCCGGGACGGCCGAGCTCGACCGGGCCGGAGAAGCGGTACGAGCCGCCGAAGTCGCCGTCCTGGACCGCGAGGGTCGCCAGGGACGGCTCGGCGATCACGTCGTCGTCGCCCGCCCGGCCGTAGACGACCTCCACGCACACGTCGTCGGCCGACAGGCCGCCGAGGTCGGCCGTGACCTGGACGCTCAGCTCGGCCCCGAGGGCCAGCTCCGAGCCGTCGGCCTCGACGTGCTCGATGCGGACCGACGGCCAGGCCGCCCGGACCTTGTGCTTCCACGCGGCCAGTTCCCTGGCAGCCAACTGCGACCCGGCCGACAGCGCGCGCGAGGCCTGGGCGGCCGGCGCGTACAGCTCGCGGACGTAGTCGCCGACCATCCGGTCGGCCTGCACCAGCGGGCCGAGGCTGCGGAACGTGTGCCGCACCATCTCCAGCCAGCCGGGCGGGACGCCGTCGCCGTCGCGCTCGTAGAACAGCGGGGCGACCGACTTGCCGAGCAGCTCGTACAGGGCCGAGGCCTCCAGCTCGTCGCGCCGGCCCGGGTCCTCGACGCCGTCGGCGGTGGGGATCTCCCAGCCGTTGCCGCCGTCGTACCACTCGTCCCACCAGCCATCGCGGACGGAGACGTTGAGCCCGCCGTTGAGGGCGACCTTCATGCCGGACGTGCCGCACGCCTCCAGCGGGCGCAGCGGGTTGTTCAGCCACACGTCGCACCCGGTGACCAGGAACGAGGCCATCGCCATGTCGTAGTCTGGCAGGAACACGATGCGGCGCCGGACGGTCTCGGAGTCGGTGAACCGGACCATCTGCTGGATGAGCCGCTTGCCGCCCTCGTCGGCCGGGTGAGCCTTGCCCGCGATGACGATCTGGACCGGCCGCTCGGGGTCGAGCAGCAGCCCGGCGAGCCGGGCGGGGTCGTTGAGCATGAGGGTCAGCCGCTTGTAGGACGGCACCCGGCGGGCGAACCCGATCGTCAGGACGTCGGGGTCGAGCACGTCGTCGATCCAGGTCAGCTCGGCCCCGGACGCGCCCCGCTGCCGCCACGACTCGCGCAGCCGCCGCCGGGTCTCGGTGACCAGGCGGGCGCGCAGCTTGCGGCGGATCGACCATAGGTCCTTGGCATCGGCCGCCGCGGCCGCCGCCGCCGAGCCGAGGGCGTAGATCTCGGGCGCGACCCAGGTCGGGGCGTGCACGCCGTTGGTGATCGAGCCGATCGGCACCTCGGTCACGTCGAAGCCCGGCCACAGGCCCGCGAACATCTCCCGGCTGACCTGGCCGTGCAGCCGGGACACGCCGTTGACCCGCTGGGCCAGGCGCATGCCCATGACGGCCATGTTGAACACGTCGGGGTCGCCCCCGTCGTAGGTCTCGGCGCCGAACGCCAGCACCCGCTCCAGCGGCAGGTCGCCCGCCGCGCCGGCCGCGAAGTAGCGCTCCACCAGGCTGCGGGGGAACCGGTCGATGCCGGCCGGCACCGGGGTGTGGGTGGTGAACACGGTCCCGGCCCGGGACAGCTCGACGGCCTCCTCGAAGCCGAGGCCGGCGGCGACGTACTCGCGGATGCGCTCCAGGCCGAGGAACCCGGCGTGCCCCTCGTTGGTGTGGAACACCTCCGGCTCGGCGTGCCCGGTGATGGAGCAGAACGCGCGGACCGCGCGGACGCCGCCGATGCCGAGCAGCAGCTCCTGGGCGAGCCGGTGCTCGGTGCCGCCGCCGTACAGCCGGTCAGTGACCTCCAGCAGCTCGGGGTCGTTCTCCTCGACGTAGGAGTCGAGCATCAGCAGCGGCACCCGGCCGACCTGCGCGACCCACACCTGGGCGGTGAGCACCTTGCCGTCGGCCAGGTTGACGCCGATCTTGACCGGGTCGCCCGCGGCGTCCCGCAGCAGGGTGAGGGGCAGGCCGTTCGGGTCGTCGGCCGGGTAGCGCTCCATCTGCCAGGCGTCGCCCGACAGCGACTGGGTGAAGTACCCGTGCCGGTACAGCAGGCCCACCGCTACGATGGGGACGCCGAGGTCGCTGGCCGACTTGAGGTGGTCCCCGGCCAGGATGCCGAGGCCGCCGGAGTACTGCGGCAGCACCTCGGCGATGCCGTACTCGGGCGAGAAGTAGGCGATCGCCGCGGGCAGCGCGCCGGGGTCGCCCATCGCCCCGGACTGGTACTCGCGCGGCTCGCCGGCGTACGCCCGCAGGCTCTCAAGCTCGACGTGGAGCCGGGACAGGAAGTCCTGGTCGGCCGCGAGCTCCGTCAGGTGACCCGGGCGCAGCGCGCCGAGCATCGCGACCGGGTCCCCCCCGGACGCGGCCCAGGCGGCCGGGTCGATCGACGACAGCAACTCGACCGTGGACTGGTGCCAGGACCAGCGGAGGTTGAGCATCAGGTCCTGCAGCGGCGCGAGTGGCTGCGGCAGCGTTACGCGGACGGTGAAACGTCGGATCGCTCTCACGTGGAGTCATCATAGGCTCCCCCTGCGACGTCCTGGCAAAGGTTTGCGTAAAGGTCGTGTCAAGTCACGGGTCGGCATGAATTCATGAAATGCGCGCGGGTACGGTATCGGCGTGATCGGACGCATCCCCATTCTTGACATCCAGCCCGCGGTGGAGTGCGGGCGCCGGCCCGTCAAGGCCGTCGCCGGCGAGACCTTCGAGGTAAGCGCCACCGTCATCATCGAGGGCCACGGGACGCTCGGGTGCGGCGTGGTGCTCCGTGACCCGAAGGGCCAGGCCGGCCCGCTCGTCCGCATGCAGCCGGGCGCGCCCGGCACCGACCGCTACTCCGCGAGCGTGACGGTCACCGACGAGGGCCCGTGGACCTACACGGTGGAGGCCTGGAGCGACCCCGTCGCGCACTGGTACCACGACGCCGGGATCAAGATCCCGGCCGGCCAGGACGTGGAGCTGATGCTGACCGAGGGCGCGCTGCTGTTCGAGCGGGCGGCCCGCGCGATCCGCCAGCCTCCGGGGGCGGCCCGGCCCGCGGCGGCCCGGGCGGTGCTCGGCGACCTGGCCAGGAAGCTCCGCGACCGCACCTTGCCGCCCTGGGACCGCTTCCAGGCGTCGCAGGACGGCAAGGTGGCCGCCGTCCTGGACCGCTACCCGCTGCGCGACCTGGTCACCCGGTCGCAGCGGATGCCGGCCTACGCCGACCGGGTGCGCGCCCTGTACGGCTCCTGGTATGAGTTCTTCCCCCGCTCGGAGGGCGTCCAGGTCGACCCGATGGGCCGCCGGGAGCCGGTGTCGGGCACGTTCCGCACGGCCGCGCGGCGGCTGGAGGCCATCGCCGAGATGGGCTTCGACGTGGTCTACCTGCCGCCCGTCCACCCGATCGGGACCACGTTCCGCAAGGGTCGCAACAACTCGCTGCAGGCCGGCCCGGGCGACCCGGGCTCGCCGTGGGCGATCGGCTCCTCCGACGGCGGCCACGACGCGATCCATCCCGACCTGGGCACGTTCGAGGACTTCGGCGCGTTCGTGAACCGGGCGCGGGAGCTGGGCCTGGAGGTCGCGATCGACCTGGCGCTGCAGGCGTCGCCCGACCACCCGTGGGCGAAGGAGCACCCGGAGTGGTTCACGGTCCGGGCCGACGGGACGATCGCCTACGCGGAAAACCCGCCGAAGAAGTACCAGGACATTTACCCGATCAACTTCGATAACGATTTTGAGGGCATCTACCGGGAAGTAAGGCGGGTGGTCCGGCTGTGGATGGACCACGGGGTGCGGATCTTCCGGGTCGACAACCCGCACACCAAGCCGGTGCGGTTCTGGGACCGGCTGCTGGCCGACATCCGCGCGACCGACCCGGACGTGCTGTTCCTGGCCGAGGCGTTCACCCGGCCCGCCATGATGGCGGCCCTGGGCAAGGTCGGCTTCCACCAGTCGTACACGTACTTCACGTGGCGCAACGAGAAGGCCGGGCTGACCGAGTACCTGGAGCAGTTGTCCGGCCCGGCGTCCGCCTACATGCGGCCCAACTTCTTCACCAGCACCCCGGACATCCTCAACGAGTACCTGGTGCACGGCGGGCAGGCCGGGTTCAGGATCCGGGCGGTGCTGGCAAGCATGCTTAGCCCGGCTTGGGGCATTTACTCAGGCTATGAGCTGTGTGAGAACATCCCGGTGCGCCCCGGCAGCGAGGAGTACCTGGACTCGGAGAAGTACCAGTACCGCCCGCGGGACTGGGAGGCGGCCAGCCGGGACGGCCTCGGCATCGCCCCCTACATCACAGATCTCAACAAGATCCGCAAAGCACATCCGTCACTTCAGTGGCTGCGTAATCTACGCTTCCATCACGTGGATCAGCAGCAGCTGATCTGCTTCTCCAAGATGCTGCCTGAGCGGGAGATAACCGCCCACCGGACGGGTACGGAGAGCACCTACGGGGCAGGTACCATCTCGGAGAGATCCTCCGTACAGGCGGCGCCGCAGGCGGGGGAACAGGGCGGCGCGAGGTTCGAAGCGGGCACGACCGAGGCGGTACCGACACGCGCGGTCCCCGACCGGGGAGCCGACGCAGTCCTGACTGTAGTGAATCTTGATCCGCATCAAACCAGGGAAGCCACCGTCTGGCTTGACATGCCCGCGCTCGGGCTGGACTGGCACGAGGGGTTCACCGTTACCGATGAGCTCACCGGCGAGTCCTACCGATGGGGCCAGGCCAACTACGTGCGCCTCGACCCTGCGGTGCGGGTCGCCCACATCTTCACCGTCACGCGCGACCCGTCGTAGGGCCTGGCAGCCGGGGACCTGCCAGGGCGAATTGCCCTGGCAGGAGGCGTTAGCCTGGCATGCGTCGGTTTGCGCATATCCCAGGAGACTCCAGCAGTGACAGAGCACGAGTCGGCCGCCGCCGAGGTTGTCGTCGTCTCACCATTCGCAACGACGCCCGGTGAGCGTGTGCCCGATGCCCCCCTCGACCGCCCGCGCGACCCTGAGTGGTACCGCCGCGCGGTCTTCTACGAGGTGCTCATCCGGGGCTTCTCCGATGCCAACGGCGACGGCACCGGGGATATCAGGGGACTCACGTCCCGCCTGGACTACCTGCAGTGGCTTGGCATCGACTGCATCTGGCTGCTGCCGATCTACCAGTCCCCCCTGCGCGACGGCGGTTATGACATCGCCGACTACATGGAGATCCTCCCGGACTACGGCAACGTCGGGGACTTCGTGGAGCTGATCGAGCAGGCGCACAAGCGCGGCATCCGCGTCATCGCCGACCTGGTCATGAACCACACCAGCGACGCCCACCCGTGGTTCCAGGCCTCCCGCGGCGACCCCGACGGCCCGTTCGGCAACTTCTACGTCTGGTCGGACACCAACGACCGGTACGCCGGCGCCCGGATCATCTTCGTGGACACCGAGACGTCCAACTGGACGTTCGACCCGGTCCGCGGCCAGTACTACTGGCACCGGTTCTTCTCCCACCAGCCGGACCTGAACTTCGAGAACCCCAAGGTCCAGGACGCGATGATCGAGGTGCTGCGGTTCTGGCTGGACCTCGGCATCGACGGCTTCCGGCTGGACGCGGTCCCCTACCTGTACGAGCGGGAGGGCACCAACTGCGAGAACCTCAAGGAGACGCACGAGTACCTCAAGCGGATCCGGACGGAGATCGACGCCCTCTACCCCGACCGGGTGCTGCTGGCCGAGGCCAACCAGTGGCCGGCCGACGTGGTGCAGTACTTCGGGGACCCGGAGACCGGCGGCAACGAGTGCCACATGGCGTTCCACTTCCCGCTGATGCCGCGCATCTTCATGGCCGTGCGCCGCGAGCAGCGCTACCCGATCAGCGAGATCCTGGCCCAGACGCCCAAGATCCCGGCGGGCTGCCAGTGGGGCATCTTCCTGCGCAACCACGATGAGCTGACGCTCGAGATGGTCACCGACGACGAGCGCGACTACATGTACTCGGAGTATGCCAAGGACCCGCGGATGAAGGCGAACATCGGCATCCGCCGCCGCCTGGCCCCGCTGCTGGACAACGACCACAACCAGCTCGAGCTGTTCACCGCGCTGCTCATGTCCCTGCCCGGCTCGCCCGTCATGTACTACGGCGACGAGATCGGCATGGGCGACAACATCTGGCTCGGCGACCGCGACGGCGTCCGCACCCCGATGCAGTGGACCCCGGACCGCAACGGCGGCTTCTCCAACACCGACCCCCAGCGGCTGTACCTGCCGCCGGTCATGGACCCGATCTACGGCTTCCAGTCGCTGAACGTCGAGGCGCAGCAGCGCACCCCGCAGAGCCTGCTGCACTGGACGCGCCGCATCATCGAGATCCGCAAGCGGCACCCCGTCTTCGGCCTCGGCGCCTACGAGGAGCTCACCAGCAGCAACCCGAGCGTCCTGGCCTTCGTCCGGGAGCATGACCCGTCCACCCGGGCCACCGGGACCCAGTGGGAGTTTGACCCGGCCGACCGCATCCTGTGCGTGAACAACCTGTCACGCTTCCCCCAGCCAGTGGAGCTTGACCTGCGGCGTTTCATGGGGGTCACCCCCATCGAATGCATGGGTGGCGTCGTTTTCCCCCCGATTGGTGAGCTTCCGTACCTGCTCACGCTGCCTGGTCATGGCTTTTACTGGTTTCAGCTCCCGCCTCCGAGGGAGGATGTTGAACGTTAGCCCGGTATCTCCCCCCGGGCCGGTACCCGGGGTGGCGATGCGGCTGACGTGGCTTGACCGAGCCGACAAGGCCGACTGAGTCGGCAGAGGCTACCTGAATGGGAACGAGGCCATGGTTTTCGAGGAAACACTAGCGACGTGGCTGGTGGAGCAGCGCTGGTTCGCCGGCAAGGGACATGGCCTCCGGGACTTGGCAATCGTTGCCGACACGCTGGTTGTCGGCGGGGATCCGGAACTCCGGCACCTGATCATCTCCGTGTCCTATGGGACGACGGTCGACTACTACCAGGTGCTGGTCGGCTTCCGGGACCACGTCCCGGACCGGCTGCGGCACGCCGTCATCGGCCCGGATGAGGGCGGCCGGATCGCCTACGACGCGCTCCACGACGGCGACCTGACGAAGCCGCTGCTTGCGGGCTTCGCCGGCGAGGTCGCCTTCAACGGCATCTCCCTGCACAAGATCCCCGGCGCGGAGTTCTCCGCCGGGCTGGGCAGCCTGGTGCTGTCGGTCGAGCAGTCCAACACCAGCCTGGTCTACGGCGACGAGTCCATCCTCAAGGTGTTCCGGCGGCTCGCCCCCGGCCCGAACCCGGACCTGGAGGTGACCGCCGCCCTCGCCGGGCTCGGCTCCTCGCACATCGCCCAGCCGCTCGGCTGGGCGCAGACCCGGCTCGAAGGCGTGACCACCGTCCTGGCGATCTTGTCGCAGTACCTGCGGCTGGCCACCGATGGCTGGACGCTGGCCGCCACCAGCGTCCGCGACCTGTACGCGCTGCCGGACACCGCCGCCGGGGCGGACATCCGCGCGGCGGCGGCCGGCGGCGACTTCGCCGGGGAGGCCCGGCGGCTCGGCGCCGCCACCGCGCAGATCCACGCGGACCTCGCCGCGGCGTTCGGCACCGACGAGCTGCCGACCGAGGCGATCGGCGAGCTCACCGAGCAGATGTTCCGCAAGCTCGACCTGACCGTCTCGGCGGTCCCCGAGCTCGCCAAGTACGCCGACACGATCGGCGAGGCGTACTCTCAGCTCGCCCGGCTCCAGGGGCCGTTCCCGGTGCAGCGCGTGCACGGGGACTACCACCTGGGCCAGGTGCTGCGGACCGAGAACGGCTGGGTGGTCCTCGACTTCGAGGGCGAGCCCGCCACCCCGCTGGCCCAGCGCCGCGCCCGGTCATCGCCCCTGCGCGACGTGGCCGGGATGCTCCGCTCGTTCGACTACGCGGCGCGCCACCAGCTCATCGGCCACCCGGACGAGCCGACGCTGAGCGGCAAGGCCCGCGACTGGGCACGGCGCAACGCGGCCGCGTTCTGCGCTGGCTACAAGGAGGCCGGCGGGCTCGACCCTGACGCCAACCGGGTCCTGCTGCGGGCACTCCAGCTCGACAAGGCCGTGTACGAGGTGCTCTACGAGGCCAGGCACCGGCCGTCCTGGCTGACAATCCCGCTAGAGTCCCTGGCAGACTTCTAGCCCCGGACCAGAACTCGCGAGCTGCCCTATGACCTTTTCCACGCCCGACTCACCTTCGACCGAACACCACGACCGCCCCCAGGCACCTTTCAACGGGTCCGCTGGCGGCAGCGGGCCGGCCCGCGACGACACGGGCACGCGCCTGCGCGCGGAGATCGACCGGCTCGTCGCGGGCCACCATCACGACCCGCACTCGCTGCTCGGCGCGCACGCGGTCCCCGGCTCGGCCGGGGCCCCGGGCCACATCGCGATCCGGGCGCTGCGGCCGATGGCCACGTCGGTCACGGCCGTCTTGGGCGACGGCAGCCGGCACCCGATGCCGCACCTGCACGGGGGCGTCTGGGAGGCCCGGCTTCCGCCGGACGTCGCCACCGTGCCGGACTACCGGATCGACGTCGCGTACGACTCGCCCGGCGATGAGCTCCGGCAGGACGACCCCTACCGGCACCTGCCCAGCGTGGGCGAGATCGACCTGCACCTGATCGGCGAGGGCCGCCACGAGGAGCTGTGGCGCGTCCTCGGCGCCCGGGTGCGGCGGTTCGAGGTCGGCCCGGCCGCGCCGTTCGGCCCGGTCGTCGCCGGGACCTCGTTCGCGGTCTGGGCCCCCAACGCCCGGGGCGTCCGCGTCATCGGCGACTTCAACCTGTGGGACGGGCGCCCGCACCCGATGCGGTCGCTCGGCTCGTCCGGCGTGTGGGAGCTGTTCATCCCCGGGGTCGCGGCGGGCACCCGCTACAAGTTCTCCGTCTGCGGCCCGGACGGGCTGTGGCGGGAGAAGGCCGACCCGATGGCCGCCTACGCGGAGGTGCCGCCCGCCACGGCGTCGGTCGTGTTCGAGTCGGCCTACGACTGGGACGACGAGGCGTGGCTGGCCGCCCGGGCCAGCCGCCAGCCGGTCAGCTCGGCGATGAGCACCTACGAGGTGCACCTGGGGTCGTGGCGGCCGGGCCTGTCCTACCGCGAGATGGCGGTCCAGCTAGCGCAGTACGTGACCGACATGGGCTTCACCCACGTGGAGCTCCTGCCAGTGGCCGAGCACCCGTTCGGCGGCTCGTGGGGCTACCAGGTCACTTCCTACTACGCGCCCACGTCGCGCTACGGGAACCCGGACGAGTTCCGGTTCCTGGTCGACACCCTGCACCAGGCGGGCATCGGGGTGATCGTCGACTGGGTTCCCGCCCACTTCCCGCGCGACTCGTGGGCGCTGGCGGAGTTCGACGGGACCGCGCTGTACGAGCACGCCGACCCGCGGCTGGGCGCCCACCCCGACTGGGGCACGCTGGTCTTCAACTTCGCCCGCCGTGAGGTGCGCAACTTCCTCGTCGCGAACGCCATCTACTGGTTCGAGGAGTTCCACGTCGACGGCCTGCGGGTCGACGCCGTCGCCTCGATGCTGTACCTCGACTACTCGCGCAAGGACGGCGAGTGGCTGCCGAACGAGTACGGCGGCCGGGAGAACCTGGCCGCGATCTCGTTCCTGCAGGAGGCCAACGCCACCTGCTACAAGCGGGTGCCGGGGATCATGATGATCGCCGAGGAGTCGACCGCGTGGCCGGGGGTGACCCAGGCGTCGGACCGCGGCGGGCTCGGCTTCGGCCTCAAGTGGAACATGGGGTGGATGAACGACACCCTGGAGTACCTCAGGCACGACCCCGTCCACCGCCAGTACCACCACCACGAGCTGACGTTCTCCCTGGTGTACGCGTTCACGGAGAACTTCGTGCTGCCGCTGTCGCACGACGAGGTCGTGCACGGCAAGGGCTCGCTGGTCGGCAAGATGCCGGGCGACGAGTGGCGCAAGTTCGCCGGGGTGCGGTCACTGCTGGGCTACATGTGGGCTCACCCGGGCACGCAGCTGCTGTTCATGGGCTCAGAGTGGGCTCAGCAGTCGGAGTGGTCGCAGGAGCGCGGCCTGGACTGGTGGGTCCTGCAGCATGACAACCACGCCGGGGTGCAGCGGCTGGTGCGGGACATGAACAGCGTCTACAAGTCCACGGCCGCGCTGTGGTCGCAGGACGCCAAGCCGGAGGGCTTCGCCTGGCTGGACGCGAACGACGCGGCCGGGAACGTCTTGTCGTTCCTGCGCTACGGGGCGCCGATGCCCGGCTCCGGGATCGCCGGGCCGGTCCTGCCGACGCTCGCCTGCGTGGCGAACTTCTCGCCGATGCCGCACCAGTCCTACCGAATCGGGCTGCCCCGCCCGGGCCGCTGGCACGAGGTGCTCAACACCGACGCGGTCACCTACGGCGGCAGCGGGGTCGGCAACCTCGGCTCCGTCCAGGCGGTTCCCGAGCCCTGGAACGGCCAGCCCGCCAGCGCGACGATCGCGGTCCCGCCGCTCGGCGTCGTCTGGCTCGTCCCCGAGTAACCCGGCCCGAGATAGCCAGTACCGCGCGGCCGCGAGCCGCCGGCCGCGCCCCTGGGGCGCGGCCGGCGGCTCGTCCGCTTCTGCCCCGCCCGGGCTTCCACCTTGCTGTTATCAGGAATGCCCGCAGAAGTGCCGTCGATTGGGCGCGCATATGAAGCCAGACGACGGCAATCAGGGGCGGCGCCGGGCCCCGGCAGTTACGTAACGGGGATGATCGCAGCGGCCCGAAGCTCGCCGCCGGCGATGTCGAGCAGGCCGATCGTGCCGTGCGGCTGGCGGCGGCGGTCGGTTGGCGATCCGGGGTTGAAGATGCGGAAGCCGCCGGGGGCAGCCTCATCGAGCGGGATGTGCGAGTGGCCGAACACCACCAGGGCGGCCGCGGGGAACTGGCGGCGCATCCGGTTCAGCCGCCCCGCGGCGGCGCCGCTGTCGTGGATCACTGCCACCGCGAGGCCGCCGGCGTCCAGCTCGGCGGTCGCGGTCGCTCCCCAGGCGGCGACGTCGGGGCCGTCGTTGTTGCCGACGACGGCGGTGACCGGCGCGTACTGAGCGAGCTCGGCCAGGACGGAGGCGGTGCAGACGTCACCGGCGTGCACGATGAGGTCCGCGTCGCGCAGGTGCGCCGCCACTGGCGCCGGGCACGACTTCCACCGCCGGGGCGCATGAGTATCGGACAAGACGACGACCCGCATCAGGAATCAGGGCTCAGGCGACCTTGCGGGGGCCGCGGTCTTCCTCGTCGGTGGTGATCACCGGCAGGACGGCGGTCAGGGCCGAGCTCACCTCGCGCTCCATTGCCTCGTGGCGGTAGTCCTGCTGGGCCCTGCGCGCGGCGGCGACGAGGCGCTGGGCCGCGTGCCGGCGGCGACGGCCGCGCTGGACTGCCTTCAGGCCCCGGTCCACGAAGAAGAAAAGGGCCGCGATGAGGGCGATGGCAACGATGAAGATCACGTACATGCGCAACAGTCTCCAGTCGAAAAGCGGACGGTAGCTGGTCGCATAGCGAGCGTTACACGACAATCGGGTCTGGGCATGGGCAGCGCTACCTCAATGCAGTGCCATGCAAGGGCGGGCGAGTCTCTTTTATATTACGGGTCTACAACAGCCCCAAGAGCCATCGAGGACCGGTAACGACCGCCCCCGCCCGCTCGCACCGGGCCCGCAGTTCCCGGTCCGCTGTCGTGACGACAACGCGTCCGCCCAAGTCAGCAAGCTGGCGAACGATCGTGTCATCCCCTGATCCACTTGCCAGGACGACGCTCGCCAAACCCGCGCCGTCCAGGTCCAGACGAGATTCACGGCTTTCGCCGACGACGCCCAGCGCATCCGCAGCTTGCCGGGCGCGTCCCTCCAGCACCAGCACCCAGCCCGGGTACACGCGCTCGTCCGGCCCCGCGCCTGCCGGCCCGGGGACCGCGTCCCCGGGCGCCGTCGCTTCCGGCGCGGGCAGGCCGGCGGGCAGGTCCGCCTCGGCGACGCCCCGGGCCGCCAGCGCGGCCACCTCGCGGCACAGCCGCAGCGCCGCGGCCGCCCGGTCCTTCCACCAGCCGTCGGCGCGGGCGCCCATCACGTTCGCGACGTCAACGATGACGGTCAGGTCGCCCCGGCGGGGGTCAGGCACAGGTGTCACCCGGTTCTCTGCTGGTAAAAAGTCAACGTGCTGGCCAGGCAATCAAAGGGTAGCGTCGCGGTCGTAAGCTAGGGCGCATGGCAGACGCGCTCACCAGCCAGTTCTCCAGCCAGCTCAACCGCCTGCGGCGGCCGCGGACCGGGCCGCTGATCCTGGAGCTCGACCTTACCGAGGGACTGGCCGAGGGGCCGCCGAACGACCCGCTGGCCGCGCTGCTGACGATGCGCCGGCCGCGGCTGCCCGACACGCTGGAGGCGCTGGGCCGGGCGGCCGCCGATGACCGGGTCCGGGTGCTGGTGGTGAAGGTCGGCGGGAGCCGCCTCGGGATGGCCGTCATCCAGGAGCTGCGGGCCGCGGTGGAGGCCTTCCGGGCGACGGGCAAGCCCGCGATCGCCTGGGCGGAGACGTTCGGCGAGTTCGTGCAGGGGAACCTGCCGTACTACCTGGCGACGGCGTTCGACAAGATCTGGCTGCAGCCGACGGGCGCGCTCGGCCTGACCGGGCCCGCCATCGAGCAGCTGTTCCTGCACGACGCGCTGGCCAAGGTCGGCGTCGCCTTCCAGAGCGCCCAGCGCTGGGAGTACAAGTCGGCCGCCGAGCCGCTGACCGGGACCGGGTTCAGCGGCCCCGCCCGCGAGGCGGGCGAGCGGCTGCTGGGCTCGGTGACCGAGCAGATCGCGGGCGGGATCGCCGCTACCCGCGGCAAGACCCCCGCCCGCGCCCGCGACCTGTTCGCCCGCGGCCCGTTCCTGGCCGCCCAGGCCCTCGACGAGGGCCTGGTCGACGAGCTCGGCTACCGCGATGAGGTCTACGACGCGGCCCGCAAGGCCGCCGGCCCCGAGGCGACCCTGCTGTACCTGCACCGCTACCAGCGGGGGACCGCCTTCGCCAACGTCCAGCAGGAGGTGCAGCGGCGGATCACGACGCCCGGCGGCGAGCGCTACGTCGCGATGGTCTACGTCCAGGGGACGATCCGCTCGGGGCGCAGCGGCCGTGGCTCGGGCGGGACCGGGGGCTCCGGCGTCGGCTCGGACACGGCCGGGGCGGCCCTGCGCGCCGCCGTCAGCGACGACAAGGCCCGCGCGATCGTGCTCCGGGTCAACAGCCCCGGCGGCTCGGCGACCGCCTCCGACGTGATCTGGCGGGAGGTCGTCCGCGCCCGGGCGGCCGGCAAGCCCGTCATCGTCTCGATGGGCGACGTCGCCGCGTCCGGCGGCTACTACGTCTCGGCGGCGGCCGACGTGATCGTGGCCCAGCCGGGGACGATCACCGGGTCGATCGGGGTGATCATGGCCAAGCCGGTGCTGCGCGAGCTGTTCGGCCGGGCCGGGGTGAACAGCGAGGTCATCGCGGCCGGGGACAACGCGACGATGTTCTCGCTGGCCCGGTCGTTCACCGAGGACGACTGGGCGCGGGTCAACGCCTGGCTCGACGCGGTCTACGCCGACTTCACCCGCAAGGTCGCCGATGGCCGGCGGCTGCCGCTGGACCGGGTGCACGAGCTGGCGCGGGGCCGGGTCTGGTCCGGGGCGGATGCCCTCGCCAACGGGCTGGTCGACCAGGCGGGCGGGGTGCGGGACGCGATCGACATCGCCCGGCGCCGCTCGGGGCTGGCGCCCGGCGCCCCGGTCCGGGTCCTGCCCCGCCTCGGGCCACTGGGCCAGCTGCGCCCGGCCGAGTCCAGCGAGGCACTGCCGGCCGCGGCTGGCGCCAGCCTGCCCGGGCTGGACCTGCCTGGCCTGGTGACGGCGTTCAGTGACGGCTGGGGACCCGTGTGGCAGCTCGCGGCCCGGGCCGGGCTGTCGCCGTACGGGCCGCTGATGATGCAGGGAAGCTGGCGCATTTCCTGAGCCTCAACGCGGCATTGCCTATTGGCGCGATTAAGCGGCCTATTCGCCAGTACGCCCGCCCCGGGCGGTGCGCTGCGGCCTTCCGGGTATGTTCCCGCTGGTCAAGGCGGCCGGCTGGCCGGACTTCCAGACGGCCCGGACCAGCGGGACCCCGGGCCGGTAAGCGAGGTAGGCGTGAGCCGGGGCGTCGAGCATGAGCAGGTCGGCCCGCGCGCCCGGGGCCAGGTAGCCGACATCGGGCCGGCGTAGCGCCCGGGCGCCGCCGGCGGTCGCCGCCCACACTGCCTCGGCGGTGGTCATCCGCATGTCGCGGACGGCCAGGGCGACGCAGAACGGCATGCTGGAGGTGTAGGAGGAGCCCGGGTTGCAGTCCGTCGCGAGCGCGACCGTCACCCCCGCGGCCAGCAGCCGGCGGGCATCGGGATAGGGCTGGCGGGTGCCGAACTCCGCCCCCGGCAGCAGCGTGGCGACGGTCCCGGCCGCGGCGAGGGCAGCCATGTCGGCGTCGGTGAGGAACGTGCAGTGGTCGGCCGAGGCGGCGCCGGCCTCGGCCGCGACCTGGGCGCCCGGCCCCGGGCCGAGCTGGCCCGCATGCACCCGGGGGACCAGCCCGCGCGCCCGCCCGGCCGCGAGGATGGCACGGGCCTGGTCCCCGTCGAACGCGCCGCGCTCGCAGAACACGTCGATCCAGCGCGCGTGGGGCGCGCACGCCGCCAGCATGTCCCCGCACACGAGGTCCACGTAGCCGGCCGGGTCGCCGGCGTACTCGGCGGGCACCACGTGCGCCCCCAGGTAGGTGACCTCGTCGGTCACCTCGGCCGCGAGCGCGAGCGAACGGGCCTCGTCGGCCACGGTCAGCCCGTACCCTGACTTGCACTCGAACGTCGTCGTCCCCTGGGCCAGCATCTCGGCCGCCAGGCGGCGCAGCCCCGCCCGGAGCTCGTCGTCGCCGGCGGCCCGGGTCGCGGCGACGGTGGCGCGGATGCCGCCCGCGGCGTAGCCCTGCCCGGCCATCCGGGCGGCGAACTCAGCCGCCCGCTCGCCCGCGAAGACCAGGTGGGCGTGGGAGTCCACGAACCCGGGCAGGACCGCCCGGCCGCCGGCGTCGATCATCGCGTCGGCCGCCGGGGCGCGGCTGGCCGGCCCGGTCCAGGCGACCCGGTCGCCCTCGATGACCAGGGCCGCCCCGGCCAGGGCGGCGAACCCGGCCGGCTCGCCGTCGCCCGCGGCGTTGGTGACCAGCTCCCCGATCCCGGTGATGAGGGTGCTGCCCGGGCTCATCCGGCCACCCCCGCGACGGCCGCGATCGCGGTGGCCAGCTCGCCCGGCACGTCGCCGATGAGCAGGTGGCGGCCGTCGCCGACGATGTCCCGGCCGGCGGCGGTCACGTGCCGCACGTCGGCGGCGGTGCCCGCCGCGAGCACCGCCGCCAGCGGGTCGGCGGCGGTGGCCGCGCCCGCCAGCCGCGGGCTATCCAGCGTGAGGGTGACGAGGTCGGCGTAGGCGCCGGGCACGATCGTGCCCGCGTCCGCCCAGCCGAGGCAGGCGTGCCCGGCGCCGGTGGCCGCGCCGGCCAGGGCGGCCGGGGCGAAGTGCCCCCGGCGCCCGGTGGCCAGCCGCTGCCCGAGCTCCACCCAGCGGGCCTCGGCCAGCAGGTCGATGGCGCTATGGCCGTCGCTGCCGAGGCTCAGCGGGCACCCGGCGGCCGCCAGGGCGGGGGCCGGGCCGACCCCGTCGGCGAGGTCGGCCTCGGTCAGCGGGCACAGGCAGGCGGCCGTCCGCGAGTCGCCCAGCAGGGCGATGTCGCCCGCGGTCAGGTGGGTCGCGTGCACCATGGTCGAGCGCGGGCCGAGCGCGCCCGCGTCTGCCAGCAGCTGGGCCGGGGTCGCGCCGAAGGCGGCGGCGGCCTCCTCGTTCTCGCGCGGCTGCTCCGACAGGTGGGCGTGCACCGGCGCCCCGCGCGGGCGCGACCAGCTCATGATCTCGGGCACCTGCGCGGGCGGGACCGCCCGGACCGAGTGGACCGCCGCCCCGGCCCGGGCGTGCGGGGGGAGCTGGCCGAGGCGGTCGAGGCGGGCCGCCCAGGCCGCGGCCGACCCGTCGCCGAACCGCCGCTGCACGCCCTCCAGCGGCCGGGGGGCGCCGCCGGGCTCGAAGCCGCCCGCCAGGTAGCACGCGTCGAGCAGGGTGATCCGCAGCCCGGCGGCGGCGGCCGCCTCGATGAGGCGGCGGCCCATCTCGTTCGGGTCGGCGTAGGGGACGCCGCCGGGGCCGTGGTGCAGGTAGTGAAACTCCCCCACGCAGGTGACCCCGGCCAGGGCCATCTCGGCGAACGTGGCCCGGGCGAGCGCGTGGTAGGAGTCCGGGTCGAGCCGGCCGGCGACCGCGTACATCCGCGTCCGCCAGGTCCAGAACGAGTCTCCCCCGGTCCCGGCGCCGCCCCGCAGCGCCCGGTGGAAGGCGTGCGAGTGCGCGTTGGCCAGGCCGGGCAGCGTGATGCCGGCCAGGCGGGCGGTCCCGGCCGGCACCTGGCCGGCCGGGACGCCCGGGGTGACGGCGGTGAACCGCTCCCCGGTCGCCTCGATCAGCACGTCCCGGGCCACGCTCGCGCCGGCCGGGGAAGCGGCTGCCCCGAGCCACGCGAGCTCGGCGTGCCAGCGGCGGACGGGACCGGGGACGGTCACGGCCCGGGCTCGACGCTCACGGTCAGCGAGCTCGCGGCCGCCAGCCGCCGGGCGCTCTCGTAGCCGGCGTCGGCGTGCCGGATGACGCCCGTGCCCGGGTCGTTGGTCAAGACGCGCTCCAGCTTGGCCGCCGCCAGGGCGGTGCCGTCGGCCACGCAGACCTGCCCGGCGTGGATGGAGCGCCCGATGCCGACCCCGCCGCCGTGGTGGATGGACACCCAGGACGCGCCGGAGGCGGTGTTGACGAGCGCGTTCAGCAGCGGCCAGTCGGCGATGGCGTCCGACCCGTCGGCCATGCCCTCGGTCTCCCGGTACGGGGAGGCGACCGAGCCGGTGTCCAGGTGGTCGCGGCCGAGCACGATCGGGGCGGCCAGCTCCCCGCGGGCGACCATCTCGTTGAACCGCAGCCCCGCCAGG
>DATBEM010000253.1:0-4969 GCA_036276115.1 Trebonia sp. | reverse complement strand
CTCGTCCGACAGGTCGGGGAAGAACGGCCCGACCTGGGGCGCCGACAGCATGCCCTTGTAGACGATGGTGCGCGAGGACAGCGAGGCGAAGTACACCCCGGACTCGTGCTCGACCCGCTTGCGCAGGCAGAAGGCCATCCGGTCGAGGACCAGGCCGGTCTCGCCCGCGGTGCCCGCGACGAACAGCTGCGCCAGGTGCGGCAGCACCTCCAGGGCGCCCCGCCCGCAGGCGGCCTCGTTGAGCGGGACCTCGCGCCAGCCGAGGACGGTCAGCCCCTCGTCGGTGGCGAGGTCGGCGATCCGGGCGACGGCACGGCCCCGTTCGGACTCCTCGACCGGGAGGAACGCCAGGCCGGCGGCATACTCGCCGGCCGGCGGCAGGGTGAGCCCGGTGACCGCCCGGAAGAAGGCGTCGGGGATCTGGGTGAGGATGCCGGCTCCGTCGCCGGTGTCCGGGTCGGCACCCGCCGCGCCGCGGTGCTCCAGATTGCAAAGTACGCGAAGGGCGCTGGCCACGACCTTATGGCCGCCGCTGGCCCGCAGGTCGGCCACGAAACCCACGCCACAGGCATCGTGTTCGAACCGGCTGTCGTAAAGCCCCTCAGTTGCGGCAGGCACCATCAAAACTCCTGTCGTCATATCTCCGCTGAACTGCACTTGCTGCGGTGGGGACGACGCTGGCCCTGCTGCTACACGTAAGTTACATAGAGATTACATGACTGGTGAATCCCTTTCCAGAGGCGACTTTTGAGGCCTCTGGATGGATTCGGTGCACGTGCGGCTGCAGGGCACATCGTGGCGACCGCGCCGCGGCGCACCGGTGCGCCGCGCCTTGCACCGCCAGGAGCCTGGTGGCGATCGGTACGCTCAGCGATACCCAGCCAAAACGGGCCGAAACCGCGATCGGCAGCCGGCCCCGCGGGGCGGAAGTGACAACCGGCGACGATGCTCGCAGAGGTGAAAACGGCGCCCTCCCCGGTCACATCATCACCGTCTGCAATGTTACTTTCACAGGGAAATGTGGGGAAATTCTCAGTGACACGAGACGACGACGCCCCGCACCGCCCGCGATCTGCTTCTTGCTGTTATCCAGCAGCGGGCGGCGGCGGGGCGCTGGCGCTCGCCAGACGGGCCGCTTCAGTCCCAGCGGTACCGGATCCGGACGGGAAGCGCGGCTGCGCGGAAACTTATCGTGCCAGGGCACGTACTAGTTTCCAGCCTGTCGGTGGCGCGAGCGACCACGTCGAGCCCCCGGTCCCAGCGGTTGCAGCCGGTGGTCAGTACCACGTGCGGGTTGGCCCGCAGGTTGGCGAACTTCTGCTCGGTGGCGCCGGTGGAGAACCAGATCGCGTCGTCCGTCCAGGCGGCGACGACCGGGGTAACGTGCGGACGGCCGTCGGCCCGGACGGTGGAGATCCAGAACAGCTCGGCCGTTTCCAGCGCCCGCCGGGTCTGCGCCCAGTCGACGGCGGACGCCGCCGGGTCGCTGTAGGTCTGGTCGAACGTGGTGACGGGGGTGGGCATCGGGTCTCCAATCGGGGCGGCGGCCTGTGCCCCCGGTAGACGGGCCGGCGGCGCCGAATTCATCGCCGCGGGCCGGTCGCGGGGGGCCTGGCTAGCGGCCGGGGCCGGCGGTGCCGCTCGTGGGTGCCGCCGGGACGGCGCAGTGCCCGGGACGGCGCCAGCGCCCGGGACGGCGTCAGCGCCGCCGGACGCCGACCGCGAGGTCGGCCGTGAGGTCGCGGACGGCCGCGATGGCCTCGTCCGGGCCGGCCGCCTCGGCCAGGCGGCGGACGTAGGCCGAGCCGACGATCACGCCGTCGGCGAAGCCGGCCACCTGCCGCGCCTGGGCGCCGGTGGAGACCCCCAGCCCCACCCCGACCGGCAGGCTGGTGTGCTCACGGACACGGGCCACCACGTCGGCCGCGCTGGCGCTGACCGCGTCCCGGGCGCCGGTGATGCCCATCAGGCTGACCGCGTAGACGAAGCCGCGGCAGAGCTGGGTGATCGCGGCGACCCGGGCGGGCGGGGAGGACGGCGCGACCAGGAAGATGCGGTCGAGCTGGTGGGCGTCGGACGCCGCCAGCCACGGCCCGGCCTCTTCCGGGGTCAGGTCGGGGGTGATCAGGCCGGCCCCGCCCGCGCTGGCCAGGTCGCGGGCGAACGTGTCGGCGCCGTAGCGGTCGACCGGGTTCCAGTAGGTCATGATGACGGCGGCGACGCCCGCGTCGGCGATCGCGCCGACCGTGTCGAGGACGTCGGCCACCCGGGTGCCGCCCTTCAGCGCCCGGTAGACGGCGTCGGCGATGACCGGCCCGTCCATCAGCGGGTCGGAGTAGGGCAGCCCGACCTCGATCACATCCGCGCCCGCCTCGGCCATCGCCAGGGCGGCCCTGATCGCGGTCTGCTTGTCGGGGAAGCCGGCCGGGAGGTAGCCGACCAGGGCGGCGCGGTCTTCCGCGGCCGCCTTCTCGAACGCGGTGCTGACGGTGCTCATCTGGGGTTGGTTCCTCACACGCCGAAGTAAGCGGACGCGGTGGCCACGTCCTTGTCGCCCCGCCCGGACAGGTTGACCAGGATCAGGGCATCCGGGCCGAGCTCGCGGCCGAGCCGCATGGCGCCCGCGACCGCGTGCGAGGACTCGAGGGCGGGGATGATGCCCTCGGTCTTGCACAGCGCGGCGAACCCCTCCATCGCCTCGGCGTCGCTGACGCTGCGGTACTCGGCCCGGCCGGTGTCCTTGAGCCAGGAGTGCTCCGGGCCGACGCCCGGGTAGTCGAGGCCGGCCGAGATCGAGTGGGTGTCGAGGGTCTGCCCCTCGTCGTCCTGCAGCACGTAGGTACGCATGCCGTGCAGCACCCCGGGGCTGCCGAGGGTGAGCGTGGCGGCCGACCGCTCGGCCCGCCCGTCGCCGTCGCCGCCGGCCTCGCAGCCGATCAGCCGGACCCCCGCGTCGGCGAGGAACGCGTGGAACACGCCGATCGCGTTGGAGCCGCCGCCGACGCAGGCGACGACCGCGTCCGGCAGCCGCCCGGCCAGGTCCTGTACCTGCTGGCGGGCCTCGATCCCGATGATCCGCTGGAAGTCGCGGACCATCATCGGGAACGGGTGCGGCCCGCCGACCGAGCCGATGCAGTAGTGGGTGCAGTCCACCGTGGCGACCCAGTCCCTGAACGCCTCGTTCATGGCGTCCTTGAGGGTCCGGGTGCCCGCGGTGACCGGCACCACGGTCGCGCCGAGCATGCGCATCCGGGACACGTTGAGTGCTTGGCGCCGGGTGTCTTCCTCGCCCATGTAGACGACGCAGTCCAGGCCGAGCAGGGCGCACGCGGTCGCGGTGGCCACGCCGTGCTGGCCCGCCCCGGTCTCCGCGATCACCCGGGTCTTGCCCATCCGCTTAGTCAGCAGCACCTGGCCGAGCACGTTGTTGATCTTGTGCGAGCCGGTGTGGGCGAGGTCTTCCCGCTTGAGCAGCACCCGGGCGCCGCCCGCGAACTCCTGGCCGAACCGCTTCGCCTCGGTCACCAGCGTCGGTCGGGCGGCGTAGTTCCGCAGCAGGTCGTTCAGCTCGGTGGTGAACGCCGGGTCGGTCCGGGCCGCCTCGTACTCCTTGGCCAGCTGCTCGATGGCCGCCATCAGCGACTCGGGCGCGAACAGGCCGCCGTAGGCACCGAAGTGCCCGCTGAGGTCGGGTACGGGCGAGATATCCGGTTCTGCGGGTGGCGTACTCACGGGGCCACCCTACCGCGCCCGGACCGCGGGCGCGGTTCGCCCGGATTTAGTGCCCGGCCTGGCCCCGCTCGCCCCGGAAACGCTGCCCGGGCTACCCGGCCAGCTACTGCTCGGCCTGGCCCCGCTCGCCGCGCAAGGCCGGGTGCGAGCCCGCCGTCACCAGGTCGGCGACGGCCGCCCGGGGGTCCTTCTCGGTCACCAGGGACTCGCCCACGAGCACCGCGTCGGCCCCGGCGGCGGCGTAGGCGAGCAGGTCGTGCGGGCCGCGGACGCCGGACTCGGCGATCTTGACGATGCCGTCGGGGATCTGCGGCGCCAGCCGGGTGAAGATCCCCCGGTCGACCTCCAGCGTGGCCAGGTTGCGGGCGTTCACGCCGATGACGGAGGCGCCGGCGTCCAGGGCGCGGTCGAGCTCGTCGTCGGCGTGCACCTCGACCAGCGGCAGCAGCCCGATCGAGAGCGCCCGCTCAACCAGCGAGACCAGGGCCGGCTGGTCGAGCGCGGCCACGATGAGCAGCACCAGGTCGGCCCCGTAGGCGCGAGCCTCCCAGAGCTGGTAGGAGCTGACCACGAAGTCCTTGCGGAGCACCGGGATCTGTACCTGCCGGCGGACTGACGCGAGGTCGTCGAGGGACCCGCCGAACCGCCGCCGCTCGGTCAGCACGCTGATCACCCGGGCGCCGCCGGCCTCGTAGTCCCCGGCCAGCGCGGCCGGGTCGTCGATGTCGGCCATCGCGCCGCGCGACGGGCTCGCCCGCTTGACCTCGGCGATCACGCTGACTCCCTGGGCCTTGAGCGCGCCAAGGGCGTCGAGCGGTGAAGGAGCCCTGCGGGCCTGGTCCTTCAGCTGCTCGAGGGAGACGCGCGACTGCCGGTCGGCAAGGTCGGCGCGTACTCCTTCGAGGATCTCGTCGAGCACACTCACCGCGGTTCCGCCGTCTCCTCAAATCGGGGAAATGTTCCTCACCGATGCTAGTCGCCTCCCTCAGCCGGGCCCGGCGGCCCCCCGGCGAGTTTGCCTTCGCTATGCATTGGTCTTACGTTCACGTGGCGCGGGCGCCGGTCAGCCCGCGCGGGCATCCCGGGCGCGGCCGGGGCCGCCCGCCGCGGGCCCGGCGCCCCCGGCGCCAGCCCGGTCCCGCGCTCCGCCGCCCCGGTCGGCAGCGGCCTCGTCCGGCCCGCCTGAGCCGGTGCGGCGCAGGTAACCGGCCTCGCCAGCGTCCTCGGTGGGATCTTC
>DATBEM010000252.1:0-37351 GCA_036276115.1 Trebonia sp. | reverse complement strand
CCCGGGCGCCCGGGCCGCCCTCGCCCCTTTGGCCCGGCCCTCAGCCCGCGTGCCTCAGCCCAGGCCCCTAGCCCGGTGCCGGCTGCGTGGCCCCTTGACCCGGGGCTGGCGCCTGTCCGTCTCGTCCAGCCGGGCGAGCCGGGTCCAGGGGCCTGGCGGGTGGTCGTCGAGCGGCAGCCACAGCATCGGCTGGTCATCGGCCGAGGCTGGCTCGTAGCCCGGGGCACCCGGGAAGCGGCCGGCCGGGTCCGCCCACGCGACCTGGTAGATGGGCGGCCGGATGCAGCCGTGGAACTCATCGGAGACCAGGAAGATCGGGGTGTCGCGCCAGCTCTCGTGCACGGGGCGGATGGCGAGCCGGCGCGGCCCGGCCCCGCCGACCTCCTCGCCGAGGCTGAACGCCTCCTCGCGGGGACCGCTGACCCGCCCGGCCAGGCAGTTGATGAGGCGGCGGATCTCCCCGTAGGGCAGGCCGAAGGCGGCGAGGTCCGGATGGCCGACGTTGGCCCACAAGCCGACGCTGAACGCCCATGGCGGCCCCAGCCCGGCATCGACCACCCCGGAAACGGCCCAGCCATGCCTGGCGACGTTGCCGAGCAGCCAGCTCATGTACGCCTCGCGGCTGAAGCCGATCTCGGCCTCGCGGGCACAGTCAGGGCATTCACGGGGGCGCCTAGGCAGCCTTAGCAGCTTCATGCCACCACTCTACGAAGGGGGTATGACATTCGAGCGCGTTCGCGCCCTTCGCGAGCGTTAGAGCATGGTATCGAGTGCCGCGTCCCCCGGGACGGGCCTGGGGACGGGCCCGGCCGCCAGGCCGCCGGCGGGCAGGACGGGGGACGCGGCCACCTCGTCGGCCACCTCGTCGGCCGCGGGGCCAGACGCAGGACCAGGCGCACGGCCAGGCGCACTGCGGATCGTCCGGATGTCGCGTGGCAGCAGGGCGAACGCCGAGGCCACGGCCATCAGCGCGGCGGCGGCGTACTCGGTCGACGGCACCCCGATCGCGGCGCTGAGCGGCCCGGCGACCAGCGCGCCGGCCGGCATCGCCGCCATCGACCCGATCGCGTCGTAGGAGGCGACCCGGCCGATCATGCCCGGCCGGATCCGGGTGGCCATCGCCACCGTCCACTGGACCATCATCACCTCGGTCATGACGCCGATGACGAAGGACACCACGCAGGTCACCGCCAGCGGCGCCACTAGCCCCAGCGCCAGCGGCGACAGCGCGAACACGAAGCCGGTCCCCGCGACCAGCAGCATCGGCCGGGGCGGGGTGTAGCGCAGCGACAGCACCCCGCCGGCGATGAGGCCAATCCCCTCGGCGGCGGCGATGGCCCCCCAGGCGGGCGCCCCGCCCAGGTGCAGCCGGGCCACGACCGGCCCGAGCACCTGGAACCCGGCGTTCCACGCCATCATCACCAGGCAATACTGCAAGACGGTGACCCATAGCCACGTGTGGGAGCGGAACTCGGTCCATCCCTCCCGCAGCTCGCGCAGCAACCCGGCGCCCGCGTCCGCCGCGCCCAGGGCAGCCGGGCCCGCGCCCGAAGCCGAGGCCAGGCCCTTGATCCCCAGCAGCAGCGGGACCGAGCCGCCGACGCACAGCCCCGACGCGACCAGCGACCAGCCTGGCCCGACGGCCGCGACCACCAGGCCGCTGACCGCCGCCCCGGCCATCTGCCCGGTGTTCATCCCCATCCGGGACAGCGAGCTCGCCTCCTGCAGCAGCGCGGGCGGGACGACCCGCGGCAGCAGCCCTTGCGAGGCCGGGTAGATCATCGCGCTCCCGGTCCCGGTGAGCGCCTCCAGCGCGATCATCGACCACAGCGGCGGCCGGGTGCTCAGCGCCAGGATGCCGAAGCCGCCCTCGCCCGCCATCATCGCCAGGCTGGCGAACACGAGCACGACCTGCGGCGAGATCCGGTCCGCGAGCACGCCCCCGACGAGCGCGAACACCAGCGTCGGGGCGATCTGGGCGGCCAGCACGTAGGACAGGTCGGTCGGCGACCCGGTGGCGTTCAGGACCGCGAAGGAGACCCCCACGGTGGAGAACCCGATCGAGGAGGTGGCGAGCAGCCGGTCGCCCAGCAGGCAGCGGAAATCGCTGATGGCGAGCACGGGAAAGCGGCGCGCCAGGCTCCGCCCCAGGTCCACGCCAGAACCCGGCGCGCGGTGCCACACCATGAGAAAACGTCCGATCGAAAGCGGAAAAGCAAACAAGCAAACGATTCAGACTAAGCGAGCGGGCGGCCCGCGGCCAACCGGTTTACCGGGCGGTCACCGGTCCCGGTGGTGCCGCCGCCAGGGCGGTTCCCCGCCGGCCCAGTAGAACCGGGCGTTGGCCACGTTGACGATCGTGATCGCCAGCCAGATCAGCAGCACCATGAACAAGCCAGCCGCGCCGTTGTGCTCGTGGCTGACCACCACGGCGGTGGCGCCGGTGCCGAGGCCCATCGACCCGAGCCCCAGGAACAGCCCGACGATCGTCGCCCCGGTGCTGCGGTGCGGTGGCCCCGGCGGGGTGACCGGCGCGGGCGGGTAGAAGTGCCCGGGCGGCCCGAACGGGGCCGGCGGCCCGTACGCGGCGGGCTGGGCGAACGAGCCCGGCGGGGGGAACGCGGCGGGCGCGGGCGCCAGCGGCGGCACCGGGCCGGGCGATGGCGCCGGGCCAGGCGACGAGGGAGTGGCGGGCCGCGACTGCCCGCCGCCGCGCAGCCGGGCGTCCACCCGCTTGTCGATCTCCTCGCCGATGCGCTCAATGAGCCCCTCGGCGACCGCGCTCTCGTAGCGCGGCCCAAGCTCGGCATGCGCCGCTACCGAAGCAGCGATTTCCTCACGCTCGTCGTGGTTCACCACCACACGCTATGTGGCGCGAATCCCGGAGGCAAGTGAGGCTGGCCCCCGTAAATCCGTGGGGGCTTCCCGCCCTGCCCGGGCGCGCCCGCCCGTCGATAGGCGGGGCCGAAAGGGCAGTTTTGTCCTCTCCAGGAAATACCCTGGAGGGATGTCGGGTCTAGCGGCGCGAGAGACGGTACTGCCGTCGGTCGGCGAGCCATGCGTGGTGCTCAAGCTGGGTGAGATCGTGCTCAAGGGGCGCAACCGCCAGCAGTTCGAGCGGCTCCAGCAGCGCAACATCAAGGGCGCGGTGAAGGAGACCGGCCTGCCGGCCGAGGTCTTGCACCGCGAGGGCGTCGTGCTGGTGCGGGTGCCGCGCGAGGACCGCACCGCTCAGGAGCACGCCGACGCGGTGGCGCGGGTCGCCGCCCGCACCGCCGAGGTCCCCGGCGTCGTCCGCGTCTGCCAGGCCTGGCGGGTCGACAAGACCCCCGAGGCGACCGTCGCCGCCGCGGTGGAGCTGGCCCGCGGCGTCACCGGGACGTTCGCGATCCGCGCGCGCCGCCGGGACAAGCGATTCCCGGTCAACTCGGCCGAGCTGGCCGTCATCGCCGGGCGGGCGGTCCAGGACGCGCACGGCCTCAAGGTGAACCTCAAGCACCCCGACACCATGATCTACATCGAGGTCGACCAGCACGAGGTGTTCGTGTTCACCGGCGGCGAGCCGGGCCTCGGCGGGCTGCCGGTCGGGATGAGCGGCGTGGGCGTCGCCCTGATGTCCGGCGGCATCGACTCCCCGGTCGCCGCCTACCGGATGATGCGCCGGGGCCTGCGCTGCCACTTCCTGCATTTCTCGGGCATGCCGCTGACCGGCCCGGAGTCCATTTACAAGGCCTACGCGCTGACCCGGGGCCTGGACCGCTTCCAGGGCGGGTCGCGGCTGTACGTGGTGCCGTTCGGCAAGACCCAGCAGGCGCTGAAGTCCTCGGGCGCCGACCGGCTGCAGATCGTCGCCCAGCGGCGGCTGATGCTCAAGACGGCCGAGGCCCTCGCCGCCCGGCTGAAGGCGACCGCCCTGGTCACCGGCGACTCCCTCGGCCAGGTCGCGAGCCAGACGCTGCCGAACATCATCGCCCTGGACGACGCGGTCGCCCTGCCGGTCCTGCGCCCGCTCCTGGCGATGGACAAGACCGAGATCATGGCCGAGGCGGCCCGCATCGGCACGCTGGCGATCTCCGAGCTGCCCGACGAGGACTGCTGCTCCCTGCTCACCCCCCGCCGGGTCGAGACCAAGGCCCGGATCGATGACCTGCGCCGCATCGAGGTCCGCCTGGACGCCGACGAGATCGCCGGGCAGCTCGCCGCCAGCGCCCAGGAATACCACCCGGAAAGATAATCCAGGTCTCTTAACATTTCACGGGCCCGGCCGCTCGCTTCCCCCATGACCTCGGCCACAGGTGGCTAGCCCGTGCCATCACGACGCTGCGGAGGAAGGCGGCATCCGAGCGGGCGGCGGGCGGGCCATGGGAGGACCCGTGAAAGGCCAGGGCAAGAACGGTGCCGTTAAGGGCGCAGGGCCTTCAGCCGGGCGATGTCGCGGGCGTGGCCTTGCTTGCCGCCGGGGGTCTCGGCGATGAAGGGGATGCCCGCCAGGGCCGGGTGGGCCAGCAGGTCGCGGAACGGGCCGGGGCCGATCGCGCCCTCGCCGATGGCCTGGTGGCGGTCGCGGGCCGAGCCGGGGCCGTCCATCGAGTCGTTGGCGTGCACCAGCCGGACCCGGTCCAGCCCGGCGGCCGCGTCGACCTCCTTGAGCAGCGCGTCGACGCCGCCCGGCCCGGTCAGGTCGTGCCCGGCCGCGAACAGGTGGCAGGTGTCCAGGCAGACGCCCGCCTTGGGGTGGCGGCCAAGCGCGTCCAGGTACGGGCCGAGGTCCGCCGCCCGGCTGCACAGCACGGTGCCGACGCCCGCCATCGACTCCAGCAGCAGGTCGGGACCGCCCTCCGGGATCGCGTCGAGCAGTGGCCGCAGCAGGGTGCCCACCTGCCGCAGTGCCGCCAGGCGGGGACCGGGGTCGTCGCCGGGCGGCCAGCCAGTGGCCGAGCCGGCGTGGAACACGACGCCCCGGGCGCCGATCTCGGCCCCCCGGCGCAGCGCGAACTCCAGTGCCGCCGCCGACTTGGCGGCCACCGCCGGGTCGGCCGCGCCGACGTTGACCAGGTACGGCGCGTGCACGTAGGCCGGGATGCCGCTCATCCGGAGCCTCGCGTCCTGGGCCGGGTCGCCGGGCGACGTGGCCCAGCCGCGCGGGTTGGACACGAAGACCTGGATGACCTCGGCGCCGGTGTCGGCCGCGTAGGCGAGGGCGCCGGTCGCCAGGCCGCCGGCGACGGTGGCGTGCGCCCCGATCCGGGTCGCCGGGCCGGGCGCGGTTGCGGTCATGGCGGCGAGCCTACCGGTCAGAACCCGTAGTAGACCTTGATCGTGGTGCCCTTGGTGGCGGTGCCGGTCGGGTTGTACAGCACGACCCGGTTGCCGAAGCCGATGCGGATCGCGTCAACCTGGAAGCCCGCGTTCTGCAGGGCCTGCGTCGCCTGGTCGACCGGCTGGCCCTGGACGTTGGGGACCGCGACGGCCGGCGGCCCGGCCGAGACCGAGACCGACACCGACTGCCCCTGGGTGAGCACGGTGCCGGGCGACGGGCTCTGGGCAACGATGACCCCGGCGGGCTGGTCGCTGGGGACGGTCTGCTGGTTGAGCTGCACCCCGTTGGGCTGCGCCCAGTTCTGCTGGATGGCCTGGGCGTTCTGGCCGACGAGGTTGGGGACTGGCGGGCCGGCCACGACCTCGACCGCGACTGGCTTGGTCGCGGGCCACGAGGTCCCGGCGGGCGGGTTGGTGCCCTGGACGGTGCCGATCGGGACGCCGGTCGCGCCGACGTTCTGCGGCTCGCCGCTGACGGTCAGCCCGGCCTGCCGCAGCAGCGCCTGCGCCTGGGCGAGCGTGTGCCCGGTAACCGGCGGGATGGTGATCATCCGCGGGCCGGAGGAGACCGTCAGCGTGATCGTCGCCCCGCTGGCCGCCCGGCCGGACGGGGCGGCGGAGACCACGTCGCCCTTCGGGACGGTGTTGTCGTGGACCGGCTGGCCCACCTTGACCTTGAACCCGTCGGCCCGCAGGGTCGCGGACGCCTGCGCCTGGGCCTCCCCGGCGACCGAGGGGATGGTCGTGTAGCGGCCGGACGTCAGGTACCAGCCCGCGAAGACGACGGCCACCAGCACCGCCAGCCCGGCCGCCACCAGCGCCGCCCGGCGGCTGAACAGCCATCCCGCCAGCCGGGGGCCGCCTGGCCCGGAGCCGCCCGGACCGCCGGGGTAGCCCGCACCCGGATAGGCACTGCCCTGATAGGTGCCGTCTTGATAGTCGAAGTCGGCGGGCACGACCATGGTGTGGTTATCGGCCTCGGGCCCGACGAGGCCAACCGGCCCGGTGTGGTCGTCCGGTCCGGTCTGCCCGGGCACCCCGGCCGGGCCGCCCGGGAACGGCGCCGGGTCGGCCCCGGCCCGGATCGCGCGCACGGCCCGCAAGAACGCGCCCGCGTCGCCCGGCCGCTGGCGCGGGTCGCGGCTCGTGGCCGCCAGGACCAGCCGGTCCAGCGCCGGGGGGATGCCCGGCGCCCAGGCCGACGGGGCCGGGATGTCGGAGTTGACGTGCTTGTAGGCGACGCTCAGGGGCGAGTCCCCGGTATGCGGCTGGCGCCCGGTGAGCAGCTCGAACAGCAGCACCCCAGCCGCGTACACGTCGGTCCGGAAGTCGGTGACCCGCCCGGTGACCTGCTCGGGGGCGATGTAGGCGACGGTCCCGATGACCACGTTGGCGGCCGTGTTGCCACTGGATGCCTGCGCCCGCGCCAGCCCGAAGTCGACCACCTTGAGCCGCCCGTCGGCGGTCAGCAGCACGTTCTCGGGCTTCACGTCGCGGTGCACGATCCCGGCCGCGTGCGCGGCCGCCAGGCCCGACAAGATCGGGTCGATGACGCCCAGGGCCGCGCCGGGAGCCATCCGGCCGCGCTCGCGCAGCAGGCTGCGCAGCGTCCGCCCGGGGACGTACTCCATCGCCAGGTACAGGTACTGGGCGTCGGAGCCCTGGTCGAAGACGGCGACGATGTTAGGGTGCGAGAGCCGCGCGACCGACTTGGCCTCGCCGGTGAACCGGGTGACGAAGTCCGCGTCGCGCGCCAGTTCCGCGTGCATCACCTTGAGCGCCACCTGCCGCTCCAGGCGGGAGTCGGTGGCGAGGTACACGGTGGCCATGCCACCGTGGGCGATCCGGGAGCGCACATGGTACCGGCGGTCGAGCACCCGGCCGATGAGCGCGTCCGCGAGGACGGATTCCATCACTACTGATTTTACGGTGCGTCCTTGCTCATCTTCGCCCCCTTAAGCAGATCGTCAGCGCTCGGTACGGTCTTGGTCCCTTTTCCCGAACGTGTCCGGGCGGCTGCCGCCTGCCCCGCTATGTTGTGAGCACCACGCGTGAGGCACCACGCGCGACAGACGGGAGGTCAGCCGATGGACGACCGAATCGAGCACCGGATCGCGGTCCGGGCACCCCTGGACCGGGTGTGGTCGCTGGTCACCCGGCCGGGCTGGTGGCTGCCGGGCAGCGCCGCCGAGCCCGCCCGCGCCGGCGGCCGGGCCGCCGTCGGCTGGGGCCGCGAGGAGCGGCCGTGGGTCATCGACGTGATCCGGGTCGAGCCGCAGGGGTACGCGTCGTTCCGGTGGGCGGCCGCGTTCGGCGGCGTGGCTCCCGAGCCCGGCAACTCGACCCTGGTGGAGTTCTACGTCCGCCCGGTCGGCGACGTGCCTGGCGAGCGCGGCGTGGCCGAGCACGGCGTGGCCGTGACCGTGGTCGAAAGCGGCTTCAGCTCCCTCGACCTGACCGGCGAGCTGCGGCGCGACCAGGTCACGGCGAGTGCCGGCGGATGGCAGTACGAGCTGGCGGGGCTGCGGATGCGGGCCGAGCAGCTGGAGTCGTCCCGGTGACCCGCGAGCAACCTCCGGGTGACGGGCGCGCGGCCCGGTTCCGTCCGCCCGGGGGACGGGCGGAAGGCGGCATGATGGTGTGCGCGCTGCCAGGATGTGGGACATTGGTCAAGTGGCACAGATAGACCCTGCGGCCGACGCCCTCGTCGGCGATTGGCTGTCACTCCCCGAGGTCGCCGACCGGCTCGGCATTCCCACCCCCAGGGTGAAGCAGCTCCTGAGTGACCGTAAGCTCCTGGCGGTCAACCGCCCGAATGGCAAGCGCGCCATCCCCGCCGTGTTCCTCGACGGCGACCAGCCCGTCAAGGGCCTCCACGGGACGCTCACGCTGCTCCTGGACTGCGGCTTCGACGACCTGGAAGCGCTGCGCTGGCTGTTCACGGCCGACGACACGCTCCCCGGGACGCCGATCCAGGCCCTGTGCCGGAATCGCGGCACCGAGGTCAACCGCCGAGCCCAGGCCCTGGCTTTCTAAGCAGCACTGCCTTCTAGCTAGCCTGGCGGCGCTTGACCAGCCGGACGCGGCGGTGTGACATGCCCCCTGTTGTGGCGGCTCCACAAAAGGCGAGGCTTCGGTTTATGCTTGACCACATGCCACCGAGGCCTCGCCGACCTTCCGGGTCACCACGTGCCGGATCATCCCGCCCTTCGACCGGGGCGGGCGGTCCCGCGCCGCACGCCCAGAAGATCTCCGACCTGCTCAAGGCCGGGGGGCACTCGTTCTCGTTCGAGTTCATGCCCCCCAAGACCGAGAAGGCCGAGGAGCAGCTCTGGCGCGCGATCAGGGAGCTGGAGCCGCTGCGGCCGACGTTCGTCTCCGTGACCTACGGGGCGGGCGGCTCGACTCGTGAGCGGACCGTCCGGGTGACCGGCCGGATCGCCGAGCAGACCTCGCTGACCCCGATGGGGCACTTCACGGCGGTGAACCACTCGATCGCCGAGCTTCGCCACGTCATCGGCTCCTATGCCGACGTCGGGGTGCGCAACGTCCTGGCGCTGCGGGGCGACCCGCCGGGCGACCCGAACGCCGAGTGGGCGGCCCACCCCGAGGGCCTGTCCCACGCCGATGAGCTGGTCCGGCTGATCAAGGCGTCAGGCGACTTCTGCGTCGGCGTCGCTGCGTTCCCCGAGGGGCACCCGCGCTCGCCCGACCTCGAGACCGACCTGCGCCACTTCGTGGCCAAGTGCCGGGCCGGGGCGGACTTCGCGGTCACCCAGATGTTCTTCGACCCCGAGGACTACCTGCGGATGCGCGACCAGGTCGCCGCGGCCGGCTGCGACATCCCCATCATCGCCGGCATCATGCCGGTGACCAGCCTCCGCACGGTCGAGCGGGCGCTGGAGCTCGGCCACTGCAAGATCCCGGCCGGGCTCCTCGACCCGCTGCGGGCGGCCGACGCGGCCGGCGACAAGGCGGGCCTGCGCGAGGTCGGCGTGTCCTACGCGGCCCGCATGTGCGAGCGCCTGCTGGCCGAGGGCGTCCCCGGCCTGCAGTTCTACACGCTGAACTTCTCCCGCGCGACGAGGGAGATCTACCAGTACCTGGGCCTGGACCAGCGCGGCACGGGCGAGCCGGTCTTGGCGGGCGGCGTCGCCTAGCGCACTCCCGGGTCAGGGTCTCGTGGCCCCAGGGCCTGCCGCGACCGCCACCTCGCTGATAACAGCAAGATGGGTGCCGGCTCGCCGGCCAGAGGTACCCGGTGTCCCGCGGGCACCAGCAGCCCCAGGGTCGCGAGTGACCGGACGGTTACTCGCGGACTATGCCGGCGAGTTGGTTGCTAAAAGCCTCGAACCGGGCCGATTTCCAACCAACTCGTCGGCTAAGTCGGGTAATAGTCATGCGGCTACCATTTCGCCCTGCGCGCGCCTGGACCCGGTTCAGGTCCCCGGCTGCTCGCGGGTGTTCTGGAACGCCGCGACCTGCCAGCGCCCGTCGTCCTTGACCACCACGAAGGTCTGCACCGACTGGTGACCGGGGCCGGCCGGCCGCTCGCGAGGGAGCGTCACCGCGCCCGCGGTGACCATGATCGCCACGTCCGGGCGGACGAACCGGACCGACGGCCGCGCGCCCGGGTCGCCTGGCCCCGGCTCACCCGCCAGGACCAGCCGGGAGCCCGCCAGCGGCCCGGCGAACAACGGCCGGTGCCCGGCCTCGATGGCCTGGCGCCCGGCTCCGCGCGTCCCGTTCCAGGCGACGAAGTCGGCGTCAGCGGTGAAGTGCGCGGCATAGCCGGCGGCATCGCCCCGGTTCCAGGCGTCCTCCATGCCCCGGGCGAGCGTCGCGATCGCCTGGCGGTCAGCGGTCTCGTCGAACATGCGTGCCTCCGTTAAGTGAGATCTATGTCTGACATAAATATATATCAACGGTACATTTATGTCGAACATAGGAAGGTGCTAGGCTGCCGCCATGGCCACGGGACTACGGGAGCGCCGCAAGCAGGAGGCCCGGCGGGCGATCTCCGGGGCCGCCATGGCCCTGTTCGCTGCCCGGGGCTTCGACGCGGTGACGATCACTCAGGTCGCCGAGGCGGCTGGGGTGTCGAAGATGACGGTGACGAACTACTTCCCGCGCAAGGAGGACCTGGTCTTCGACCGGGCCGAGGCGACCATCGCCAGCCTGGGCGAGGCCGTGACCAGCCGCCCGCCCGGGATGAGCTTCCTCGCCGCGATCCGCCGGGACTACGCGGAGCGGATCGGGGCGGCCGACGTGACCCTCGGCCCGCCCTCGGTGGAGCTCGCCCGCCTAGTGCACGGCAGCCACGTCCTCGCCAGCCGTGCCCGCGAGATCGAGGAACAGCGCGAGCAGGCCCTCACCGACGCGATCGCGGCCGAGGCCGGCGACGACGGCCCGCTGCCCCGGATCGTTGCCGCCCAGCTCGCCTCGGTCCAGCGAGTCCTGCTCGCCGAGGCGACGAGCCGTGTCCTGGCCGGCCAGGACGCCGCCGAGATCCGTGCGGCCCTGGCCGAGGCGGCCCGCCAGGCCTTCGACCTCCTTGAGCCGTCGCTGGGCAGCTACGGCCGGAAGGCCTGAGCACAGCCGGGCGCGGCCCGCCACGCGGCCGGCTGCCGGGCGTCCCCAGCCGGTCCCGGCACCACCTCGCGCAACGAGCGATCAACCGCATCCGGGTCAAGCGCCGGCGAGCGCGGGAACCGGAGCGGCAGCTCTTCCGCCAGCGCCGCAGTTCACCAGCGCCGCAGTTCACCAGCGCGGCAGCTCTTCCGCCAGCGCCGCCCGGCCCGGTCGGTCCGCTAATCCGGGCGATCATGCGCACTCCTGTGCCTGCGGATAACACGGCTCAGCCCTCGTCCTCGTGGCCTTCGGCGCCGCCCGGGTTACTGAGCGTCGGGGTGGCGCGGGGTGGCCAGGCGGTCGCCTGGGATCTCGTAGTAGTGCCGGTTGCGGGCGCTGTCGGGCAGGCGGATGAGCGCGTTGCGGACGCGCTCCAGGACGCGAGGGTCCAGGGGTGGGAAGAGATCCGCGGCCACGCCCGCACCGTCGCCCAGTCGCGGCAAGTGATAACGGAAGCAATTGAGAGATGGAAAAGCCGGCAGCACTGAGCCCCGGCTGGCGCAAGTCCAGCTACAGCACCAACGGCGGTGGCGCCTGCGTCGAGGCTACCCGCGCCCCCGGCTCGGTGCTCGTCCGCGACACCACCCAGCACGGTCGCGGCCCGGTCTTGCGAGTAAGCCCCGCCGACTGGATCCGTCTCACGACGACAGTCCGCGCCGCCGCGCCCATAGCCTGACGGCCAGCTCAACTTTGTTTGGCTTTTGCGGGACCCTGGTCCCGCAAAAGCCAAACAAACCGCCGCCACGCCGCCGCCACGCCGCCGCGATGAGTACCGCCCCCAGCCGGCGTCTATCCCGGTACTACCCGAGGGAGGCAGAGCGTGAGCGCAGCGGGGATCCTGCTGGAAGGCATCCAGTTCGGCGAGTCGCCCCGCTGGCACGACGGGCGGCTGTGGTTCTCCGACTGGGGCGCGGGCCAGGTGATCGCCCTCGATGACGATGGTGGCCATGAGGTCGTGGCGAACGTCGCGTCGTTCCCCATGTGCATCGACTTCCTGCCCGACGGCCGCCTCCTGGTGGTGGACTCCGCCCGCCAGCGGCTGCTGCGCCGCGAGCCGGACGGCTCGCTCGTCCCGCACGCCGACCTGTCGCCGGTCACCCGCAAGCCGTGGAACGACATCGTCGCCGACCGCCACGGCAACGCCTACGTCAACAGCATCGGCTTCCAGTTCCCGGGCGAGGAGTTCGCCCCCGGCCTGGTCGCGCTGGTCACCACCGGCGGCGCCGTCCGCCCGGTCGCGGGCGGCCTCGCCTTCCCCAACGGCATGGCGATCACCCCCGACGGGGCAACCCTGATCGTCGCGGAGTCCTACGCGAACCAGCTGACGGCCTTCGACATCGGCCCCGACGGCGACCTCACCGGCCGCCGGACCTGGGCCAAGACCCCCGGCGATCACCCCGACGGGATCTGCGTCGATGCCGAGGGCGCGGCCTGGTACGCCGACGTCGGCCGCCAGCACTGCGTCCGCGTCCGCGAGGGCGGCGAGGTGCTGGCCACCCTCGACCTGGACCGGGGCGCCTTCGCCTGCGCCCTCAGCCGCGAGCCGGCCCCCCGCCTGTTCGTCGTCGGCCAGAACTGGGGCGGCCCCGCCGGCCCCGAGCCCACCGGCCAGGTCGTGGCCTTCCCCGCCCCCGCCCCCGGCGCGGGCTGGCCGTAGCCGACGCGGCTCAGTCCCGGACCGCATGACAACCTGCGCGTCAGACAGGGGTCCGTCAGCCACGGGGCGACGCCACCAGGGCCGGGCCGGACGCGGCATCCGGTTATTGGCGGCTGGCGGTCACCCTCGCCCGGCCCCGGTGGCGATGTGGTCCGCGATGAGGCCGCCAATCCGGGCGGGAAGGGCGGGCGAGAAGAACCCGTGCCCCATTCCCGGCACTTCCTCGTAGCGGGCATCAGGGATGAGCGCCGCGACTGCCTGGCCGTGGGCGGGTGGCAGCAACGGGTCGCTGCCACCGTGAATGACGAGGGTCGGGGCGCTGACGCGCGACAGCGGCGCCTGCCGCTCGGGGACCATCACCCGGCCCGCCAGGTCGTGCTGGGCGGCGGCCGCGATATTGCGGGCGCGGGCGATCGAGCGGCGCGGGAGGCTGCCCGGCCAGCGCCCGCGCCCACGCAGGCCCGGCCGCGTAGCCCATCGGGGAGGTCATGATCGCGGTGAGGGTGCGTACCAGGCCCGGATAGTGCACCGCGAGAAGCTGGGCAATTGTCCCGCCCAGGGAAGCCTCCGCGATATGGGCGGCGGCGACCTGGTGGTCATCCAGGACCGACAGGGCATCACGCGCCATGTCGCCGAGCCTATAGGGATTGGCGGTGAAGTCGCCGCAGTCGGACTGGCCGGTGTCCCGGTGATCGAACCGGATGACCTGCCGCCCCCGGCTGACCAGTACCTCCACTAGCTCATCAGGCCAGCCGATGGCCTGCTCGGAGGTGCCATGATGAGCAGCATCACCGGGTCGGCCGGTCGCCGAAGCGCTCGGTCCACAAGCGCGGCCCCGGGGAATTAGCGACGAACGATGCTTTTCCTTGAATCACGAACCGTAAATTACCGCGCTATTCGACTGAAATCAAATGCCGGAAATGGCTGCCGGAATTCCGAATTGATGATACGATAAGGGTAATGAGGCCAGCCCGGCGGCGGTCGCCGCCAGCAGCGCATGCAGCCGGGGGGCGAAGTCGAGGGCGACGTGCCCCCACTGCGGGACCTGCTCGTACAGCGCCGCCAGGGTCGGGGTCGGGTGCGACACCTGCCAGAAGCCGGCCGCGAACACCATCGCCGCCGCCACCAGCGCGCGGAGCTGGTCGCCGGTCATCGTGCTGGCGCCCTCCAGGGCACCCACCATCGCATCGTGGGCGGCGAACGAGCCGGCCTTGTACCGGCGGGCGCGCTCGATGTCCACGTCGCCTTCTAGGCTCAGCGTGACGTGCGTCAGCAGGTCGCAGAACACCGGCAGCGACGCGATCGCGTCGGCCAGCACCGCCGCGACCTCCCGGGGGGCCAGCCCCGCGCGGTCGCCGAGGCGGCCGCCGACCGCGTCGCGCCACTGGCGCCAGCCGCGCTCCGCCAGCTCCAGGAGCAGTTCCTCCTTGCTGGCGTAGTAGCGCCGCACGCCGGTCCGGTGCAGCCCGGCCCGCTCGGTGACCTCGGCCACGGTGATGAACCGGACGCCGCCGCGCTCCAGGGCGACCGCCTCGGCTGCCGCCAGCAGGTCTTCCGAGCGGCGGGCCTTGTCGTCGGCGGACCGGGCGCGCTGCTGCATGCCGTCAGGATAGCGCACCTCATGATGCGCTAACTCGGCCGCGGGTGCCACGCTGGCGCATATAACGCATCATGACGTGCGTTATGTGTAGTGCTGAAGGCGCACCCGCGAAGGGGATCCCCCATGAAGGCTGTCCAGGTCGCCCGGTTCGGCGACCCGTCCGTGCTCACGGTCACCGACCTGCCCGACCCGGTGCCCGGGCCGGGCCAGGTCGCCATTGACGTCACCCACGCGGCCGTCGGCCTCGTTGACGTCTTCTTCCGCCAGGGCCTGTACCAGGACCGGCCGGGCATGCCGCAGCCGCCGTTCGTCCCCGGCCTGGAGGTCGCCGGGACCGTGCGCGCGCTCGGCGACGGCGTGACCGGGCTGCGGGTGGGGGAGCCGGTGGTGTCGATGTCGGCGGGCGGCACCGGCGGGTACGCCTCGGCGTACGTCGCATCGGCCGACCGGGTCGCCTCGACCGAGGGCTACGGCATCGACCCGGCCCTCGCCGTCTCGGTGCTGCCCAACGCGGCGATGGCCCACGTCGCCCTCACCCGGGTGGCCCACCTGCCGGCGGGGGAGAGCGTCCTGGTCCACGGCGCCCTGGGCGGCTTCGCGGCCGCCTTCCCGGGGATCGCCCGCCAGCTCGGCGCGGGGGCGGGTCGCGGGCACCGTCCGCGCGAGCAAGCTCGCCGCTGCCGCCGCCACCCGGCTGCCGTATGACCATTTCGTTGACTCAGCCGACCTGCCCGGGGCGCTCGGCGGGGAGAAGTTCGACGTCGTCATCGACCCCGTCGGCGGCGAGGTCCGCACGCGCAGCCTCGGGCTGCTGGCCCCGGGCGGCCGCCTGGTCGTGGCGGGCAACGCCAGCGGCGACTGGGACCACAAGCTCGACAGCAACCAGCTCTGGTTCGGGAGCGTCACCGTGGCGGGCTTCAACTCGGGCGCCTACCTGCCCGCCCACCCGCAGTTCGTCCGCCCCGCCCTCGACGCCGCCCTGCGGGCGGTCGCGGCCGGCCTCGGCCAGCTGGAGGTCGAGGTGCTCCCCTTCTCCCGCGCCGTCACCGCCCACGGGCGAATGGAGCGCCGCGGCCTGGCCGGCCGCATCGCCCTCACCCCCGACCCGCCGTCGGCCGAGCCTGGCCGCTTCCCGGGCGCCCCGCCGCTGATCCGGCGGGCCGCCGCCGCTCGCTGTCAATAAGCCTCGACTTTCATCAAAATTAACCGAGCCCTGCTTGGGCGGCGATGATTTATCTTCATACTTTTGCGTGATGGTGTCGTCTCAGTGCGTTACTGTCTCGGTGCGTTAGTCCCGCCGTGACGCCGGGCCAGGCAGCCTCGTCGCCCCGTTCATGCTCAGCAGGAGGACTCTTGACCGCCAACCGACTCGCATCGCCGGTGTCCAGGCGCCTCATCCCGGGCGCCGCGATCGCCGCGACGGTGCTCGCCGCGGGCGCCCTGGCCGGGAACAGCGCCTCGGCTGCCCTCGCGGTGCGCCCGGCCGCCGGGACGACAGCGATCATGACGACAGCGATCATGACAACAGCGACCGTGACGACAGCGACCGCGGCACCGCAAGGCGGCCCGCACCGGCAGGCCTATGACCCGGCCACCGGGTCGATGGTCACCGTCTACCAGCCCACCGCCACCACGCCGGTCCACCCGGAGCAGCTGACCCACCCGGGCGATGATGCCATGGGCAGCGTCACCGGCCAGCACGGCGGCGGCAGGGCCGGCCACGGTCCGGCTGGCGGCTCCGGGACCAGCGCGACCGCCCCCGCCGTCGCGGGCCTGCCCGGCATCGACGTGAGCTCCTACCAGGGGAACCTCAGCTGGGGGCCGATCGCGCCGCACATCAGCTTCGCCTACGCCAAGGCGACCGAGGGGACCTACTACACGAACCCGGACTTCGCCAACCAGTACAACGGCCCCTACAACCAGGGCATCACCCGCGGCGCCTACCACTTCGCCATCCCCAGCAACTCACCCGGCGCCGCCCAGGCCGACTACTTCGCCAAGCACGGCGGCGGCTGGTCGGGCGACGGCAGGACGCTGCCGGGCGCGCTCGACATGGAGTACAACCCCTACGGGGCCGAGTGCTACGGCCTGACCAAGGCCCAGATGACCTCGTGGATCTGGTCGTTCGTGAACGAGTACGCCTTCGACGCGGGCACCTACCCGGTCATCTACTCGACCTACAACTGGTGGACCGCCTGCACCAGCAGCGATCCCGGCTTCGCGGGCTACTCGCCGTTCTGGATCGCCCGCTACTCCGCCAGCGCGGGCACGCTGCCGGCCGGCTACGGCTTCTACACGTTCTGGCAGTACGCGAGCTCCGGCTCCGAGCCCGGCGACCAGGACGTGTTCAACGGCACCGCCACCCGCCTGAAGGACCTCGCCGCCGGCTAGGACCAGCGAGCGGCCGGCGAGCCTGGCCGCGAGCCGCTCCCCGGCGTTAACGCGGCCGCAGGGGGAGCGGGGCGCCCATGACCGCGTAGGGGGGCTCCATGCCGGAGAACAGGAAGCCGCTCAGCAAGTCGGTGAAGCCGACGCTGCGGTAGAGGTGCCGGGCCGGGGTATCGGCGTCCTGGGTGGACAGGACGGCCGTGCGCTCGGGGCGCCCGCCGGTCAGGGTGGTCAGCAGCCGCCGCCCGATCCCCTGTCCCTGGTAGGCCGGGGCGACGTGCAGCTCGGCGACCTCGATGCAGTCCGCCAGCCAGGTGGTCGCCGACGGCGGGTAGGTGGTCGCCAGGGCGGTCGCGACCGTGTCGTGCCACCACTGCCCGCGCTGGCCGTGGAAGCCGTAGGCGAAGCCGGCCACGACCTGCCCGCCGAGCCCGTCAGCGGGCCGGGCGCCTCCGGGCGGGCCATCACCGGGAGCGCCGTTGCCCGGGGCGCTGTCGTGAGGGGCGCCGTCGTGAGGGGCGCTGTCACCAGGGGCGCCGTCACCAGGGGCGCCGGGCACCAGGGCCACCAGGGCGCGGAAGCCGGGGCTGGCCGAGTGCCGGTCCAGGATCGAGTCGCGCCCGGACAGCATGCGCGGCGGCGGCCGCATCGCGGCCGCGTACACCGCGACCAGCTGCCCGATGGCGGGCCGGAACTGGGCGGGCTGGAGCTCGGCCAGCGTGATGGGTGACGTCACCAGCGCAAGCTTAGGCGTCATCAGCAAGTTTTTTCGCCTGCCCGCGCTCGCGGCCCCTGGAATGTCAGACCCCCCGAGTACCTTCGAAAGTGTCTTGGAACGCGCTGGACTTTTCGGCGAACCCGTGTTCGAATAGAACTGTGTTCGAATAGAACCGCCGGCTAGGCGGGTCGCGGGGAAGCGGCCCTCTAGCCGGGTTCAGCCGCGAGCAAGACGAGCGAGACCAGCAAGCAGGGCAAGGACAAGCAGGGCAAGGACAAGCAGGGCAAGGAAGGTGGTGGCACGATGGTCAGCGCACTGCGGGCAGTCGAGGATGTCGCCGGCCCGCGCCGGGTTCCGGCCAGCGCGGCCAGCCTGCTCGGGCAGGCCCGGCGCGGCCTGGCCGAGGCGGGCGCCGAGGCGGACCCGGGCACCCGGTACATCTGCGCGCACCTGGCGGCGCTGCGGGCGGCGGCGGCGATCGTCGCGGCGCGCAGCGGGCCGGAGTCGAGCAGCCGGCGGCGGCGGCCGCGCAGCGTCTGGGAGCTCCTGCCGCTGGCGGACCCGACGCTGTCGGAGTGGGCCGCGTTCTTCGCGGCGAGCGCGGCCAAGCGGGCCGCGGCCGAGGCGGGCCTGCCGCGGGCGGCGACCGCCCGGGAGGCGGAGGAGCTGATGCGCGACGTGGAGACGTTCCTGCGCATCGTGGAGAGCGCGCTGGGGGTTCACGGCCAGCCGCAGCTTCCGCTCCGGCCGGCGAGCTGAGTTCCGCCCACCCGGCCTCATCGGCGGGTCCGGGCGGGCGGGGGGTTTGTCAGCTATGGAGGTAGGGCCTCAGGCCGCTGCTGTGGTGACTACCTCGGGATGTGCCGTTGTTGTGGAACGGCTGTTTTCGGGTGTCGCTGCTTAGAATGACTCGATGGTGGTGCTGCGCGCGTCGGCGTCCAGCACGCCCCAGCTGATGAGCTCCTCGGTCAGGTCCGCGGGCGACTTGTCGTAGATGACCGCGAGCGAGCGCAGGTCCTCGTGGCGGACCGAGAGCACCCGGCCGTTGTAGTCGCCGCGCTGGGCCTGGATGGTCGCGACATAGCGCGCGAGCGGGCCGACCTTCTCCTTGGGCAGCGAGTTCATCCGCTCCAGGTCGATGACGAGCTTGGGGGCGGTGGCGATCGGCGCGGGCGCGGCGTCGCCCGGCAGGAGCTCCGACACCGGTACCCCGTAGAAGTCGGCCAGCTCGGCCAGCTTCTGGACGGTCACCGACCGGTCGCCGCGCTCGTATGAACCGACCACGACGGCCTTCCAGCGGCCGCGGGACTTCTCCTCGACGCCGTGCAGGGAGAGTCCTTGCTGGGTGCGGATGGCGCGCAGTCGAGCGCCTAGTGTCTTGGCGTACTCAGATGGCATGTTTCCCTCGGTTTCCCGGCCAATCGTCGCTTACGGTAACGGTTACGCTCAGTGACGGTAGGCGGCGAAGGCGACAAGGTCAAGCCGAATGGCAAAAACTGGTTGAAGCCGTCCAGTAACCGGGCTTGCCTCCCGGATCGCTACCTACCCTCTACCGAAACCCGACAACCCCTGATGTAACCGGGTTTCCCGAGTTCCGGACCGCCGGACAGGGAGTCCCGCGCGGTGTCGGAACGTTATGTCCCGGTATGCTCAGTGTGATCTAAATCACATCGGCAGACTGTCACGAAATGGGTCCAAGATCACGTCGGGCGGGACTCCACCCGCCCGGGCCGGCGACCCTCGGGCGCGGTACGGTTGTGTCAGTAGGCATCCTTTAAGGACCGTTCTGTGAGACGGGAAAGGAGGTCGTGACTGGTGTGCGCGAACATGCGTGAGCCGGCTCATCTGGAGCCAGGTCGCGAGCTCGGCTGGAAGGCAGTACTGACCCCCGAGGAGATCCGCCGCGCGCTGAGCCGCGTCGCCCACGAGATCCTGGAGCGGACGCACGGCGGCGAGGGGGTAGTCCTGCTGGGGATTCCCACCCGCGGCGTCCCGCTGGCCCGCCGCCTGGCCGGCCGCATCAGCGCGTTCGAGGGCGCGGCCGTCCCGGCTGGATCCCTGGACGTGACGATGCACCGCGACGACCTGCGGCTGCGGCCCGCCCGGGCGCTGGGCCGGACTGAGGTCCCCCCGCAGGGAGTCGACGGGAAGGTCGTCGTCCTGGTCGATGACGTGCTCTTCTCCGGCCGGACGATCCGGGCCGCCCTGGACGCGCTGAACGACCTCGGCCGCCCCCGGGCGGTGCAGCTCGCCGTGCTGGTGGACCGGGGCCACCGGGAGCTGCCCATCCGGGCCGACTACGTGGGCAAGAACCTCCCGACCGCGCACCGCGAGCTGGTGCGGGTGCTGCTGGAGGAGACCGACGGCGAGGACTCGGTCCTGCTGGGCGAGAGCCCCCGCGCGGCCGGCAGGACTGGCCCGGGCAACGGGAACGCCGGAGGCGACCGGTGAACAAGCACCTGATCTCGGCGGCCGACCTGACCCGCGAGGACGCCATCCTCGTCCTCGACACCGCCGCCGAGCTCGCCAGCGTGGCCGGGCGGCCCATCCGCAAGCTGCCGACCCTGCGCGGCCGGACCGTCGTCAACTTGTTCTACGAGGACTCGACCCGGACCCGGACCTCCTTCGAGCTGGCCGCCAAGCGATTGTCGGCCGACGTCGTCAACTTCTCCGCGAAGGGCTCCAGCGTCGCCAAGGGCGAGAGCCTCAAGGACACCGCCCTGACCCTGGAGGCGATGGGCTCGGACGCGATCGTGATCCGCCACCCGGCCTCGGGGGCGCCGCACCGGCTCGCCGGGTGGGTCACCGGCACGGTGGTCAACGCCGGCGACGGCACCCACGAGCACCCCACCCAGGCCCTGCTGGACGCCTTCACGATGCGCCAGCGCCTGGTCGGCCGCAGTGCCAGCCCTGGAGCCGGCGGCAGTGCCGACGACAATGCCCGCGGGGCGGCCCTCGACGGCCTGCGGGTGACGATCGTCGGCGACGTGCTGCACAGCCGGGTCGCCCGGTCCAACGTGCTGCTGCTGAGCACCCTCGGGGCGCACGTGACGCTAGTGGCGCCGCCGACCCTGGTGCCCTACGCGGTCGAGGCGTGGCCCTGCCAGGTCAGCTACGACCTGGACGCCGAGCTGGGCAAGAGCGACGTGGTGATGATGCTGCGGGTGCAGAACGAGCGCATGACCGCCGCCTACTTCCCGACGATCCGCGAGTACCGCCGCCGGTACGGGCTGGACTCCGGGCGGATGGCGCTGCTGCCCGAGCACGCGATCGTGATGCACCCCGGCCCGATGAACCGCGGGGTGGAGATCGCGGCCGACGTGGCCGACTCGCCCCGCTCGACGATCGTGGAGCAGGTCGCCAACGGCGTGACCGTCCGCATGGCGGTGCTGTACCTGATGCTCGGCGGCGCGGAGGAGGGGCTGTGAACCACGTGCGCGAGGAATGGCTGATCAAGGGGGCGACCGTCGCGGGCGGCCCGCCCGGGCCAGTCGACATCCACCTGGCCGGCGGCGCCATCGCCGCCATCGGGGCGGGCCTGGCCGCTCCCGGCGCCCGGGTGGTGGACGCGGCCGGCCTCATCGCCCTGCCGGGCCTGGTGGACCTGCACACGCACCTGCGCGAGCCGGGCCGCGAGGACGCCGAGACGGTGGAGACCGGCACCCGGGCCGCCGCCCTGGGCGGGTTCACCGCTGTCCACGCGATGGCCAACACCATGCCGGTGGCCGACACCGCGGGCGTGGTCGAGCAGGTCTGGCGGCTCGGCGAGCAGGCCGGCTACGCGGACGTGCGCCCGGTCGGCGCGGTCACCCTCGCCCTGGCGGGCACGCAGCTGGCTGAGCTGGGCGCGATGGCCGACTCGGCCGCCCGGGTCCGGGTCTTCTCCGACGATGGCCACTGCGTCGCCGACCCGCTGCTGATGCGCCGCGCGCTGGAGTACGTGAAGGCGTTCGGCGGGGTCATCGCCCAGCATGCCCAAGAGCCCCGGCTCACCGAGGGGGCGCAGCTCAACGAGGGCGAGGTCGCCAGCCGCCTGGGCCTGGCGGGCTGGCCCGCCGCCGCCGAGGAGGCCATCATCGCGCGGGACTGCCTGCTGGCGGCCCACACCGGCTCGCGGCTGCACGTCTGCCACGTGTCCACCGCCGGCTCGGTCGAGATCCTGCGCTGGGCCAAGTCCAAGGGCTGGCACGTCACCGCCGAGGTCACCCCGCACCACCTGCTGCTGACCGACGAGCGGGCGGTCGGCTACGACCCGGTGTTCAAGGTCAACCCGCCGCTGCGCACGGCGGCCGACGTCGAGGCGCTGCGGGCGGCCCTGGCCGACGGCACCATCGACGCGGTCGCGACCGACCACGCCCCCCACCCGCTGGAGGCCAAGGAGGCCGAGTGGGCCGAGGCCGCCATGGGCATGACCGGCCTGGAGACCGCCCTGCGGGTGGTGCAGCTCGCCATGGTCGACACCGGCCTGCTCGACTGGGCGGGCGTGGCCGACCGGATGTCGGTCCGGCCGGCCCGGATCGGCCAGGCCAGCGGGCACGGCCAGCCGGTCGCGGCCGGGGCGCCGGCCAGCCTGGCCCTCTACGACCCGCAGGCGGCGCCCGAGCCGGTCGACCCCTCGGTCCACGCCAGCAAGAGCCGCAACTCCCCGTTCCGGGGCATGGCGCTGCCCGGCCGGGTAGTGGCCACGTTCCTGCGCGGCACGGCGACGGTTATCGACGGGAAGGTGACGCGATGAGCGAGCTTGCGAGCGAATTGGCAAGCACTGCGCTTACGCGAATGCGGTCGACGAGCGCCAGCGAGGAGGGCTCATGAGCGAGCGTGCGGGCAAGCCGGCCATCCTGGTCCTTGAGGACGGGACCACCCTGCACGGCACCGGCTTCGGGGCCGACGGGGAGACGTTCGGGGAGATGGTCTTCAACACCGGCATGACCGGCTACCAGGAGACGCTGACCGACCCGTCGTACTGCGGGCAGATCGTCGCCATGACCGCGCCCCACGTCGGCAACACCGGCGTCAACGACGAGGACCCCGAGTCGGGCCGGGTCTGGGTCAGCGGCTACGTCGTGCGCGAGCCGTCCCGCATTGCCTCCAGCTGGCGGGCCACCGGCTCGCTGGATGAGTACCTGCGGGCCAACGCCGTCACCGGCATCGCCACCCGCGACACCCGGCTGCTCACCATGCGCATCCGCGAGCAGGGCGCGATGCGCGCGGCCGTGTCCACGGTCGAGGCCGACCCGGCGAAGCTGCTGGAGCGGGTCAGGGCCAGCCCGCGGATGGCCGGGGCCGACCTGGCCACCGTCGTGTCGACCGGCAAGCCGTACACGGTCGCCCCGCCCGCCGGGACCCCGGTCCGCTTCCGGGTCGCCGCCGTCGACCTCGGCATCAAGGCCAGCACCCCGCGCGAGATGGCCCGCCGCGGCATCGAGGTCACCGTCCTGCCCGCCGCCAGCACGGCCGCGGACATCCTGGGCGCCGGCCCCGACGGCGTGTTCTTCAGCAACGGCCCCGGCGACCCGGCCGCGGCCGGCTACGCGGTCGAGGCGATGCGCGGGGTCCTGGACGCCGGCCTGCCAGTGTTCGGCATCTGCTTCGGCAGCCAGATCCTGTCGCGCGCCCTGGGCCTGGAGACCTACAAGCTCCGCTACGGCCACCGGGGCGTCAACCAGCCGGTCATGGACGTGGCCACCGGCCGGGTCTACATCACCAGCCACAACCACGGCTTCGCGGCCGCCCTCCCCGGCTACGCGGGCGGCGCCAGCGCGGGCAGTGACGGCAGCACGTGGTCGCACGTGCCTGACGCGGCCCGAAAGCCCTTTGACACCCCCTACGGGCCGGCCGCGATCAGCCACGTCAACCTCAACGACGGCGTGGTCGAGGGCATCCGGCTGCTGGACTACCCGGCCTTCAGCGTCCAGTACCACCCCGAGGCCGCCCCCGGCCCGCATGACGCGGCCGACCACTTCGACCAGTTCTGCACCCTGATGGAGCGTGGCCATGGCGCGGCGTGAAGACCTCAAGTCGGTCCTGGTGATCGGGTCCGGCCCGATCGTGATCGGGCAGGGCTGCGAGTTCGACTACTCCGGCACCCAGGCCTGCCGCATCCTGAAGTCCGAGGGCATCCGGGTCAGCCTGGTCAACTCCAACCCGGCGACGATCATGACCGACCCGGAGTTCGCCGACGCCACCTACGTCGAGCCGATCACGACCGAGATCCTGGAGAAGGTGATCGCCAAGGAGCGCCCGGACGCGGTCTTGCCGACCCTCGGCGGCCAGACGGCGCTGAACGCCGCGATGGACCTGCACGCGGCCGGGATCCTCGAGCGCTACAACGTCGAGCTGATCGGCGCGGGCATCGAAGCGATCGAGGCGTGCGAGGACCGGGAGAAGTTCAAGGAGATCGTCACCGGCCTCGGCGCCCAGGTCCCGCGCAGCATCATCTGCCACACGATGCGCGAGTGCCTCGCCGCGACCGGGGAGCTCGGCTACCCGGTCGTCGTGCGGCCCAGCTTCACCCTCGGCGGGCTCGGCTCGGGCATCGCCCGCACCGCCGACGACCTGCGCCGCATCGCCGGCACCGGCCTCGACGCCAGCCCCACCACCGAGGTCCTCCTGGAGGAGTCGATCATCGGCTGGAAGGAGTACGAGCTGGAGCTGATGCGCGACCGCAACGACAACGTCGTGATCGTCTGCTCCATCGAGAACATCGACCCGATGGGCGTGCACACCGGCGACTCGGTCACGGTCGCGCCGGCCATGACGCTCACGGACCGCGAGTACCAGGCCATGCGCGACACGGCGATCGCGATCATCCGCGCCGTCGGCGTGGACACCGGCGGCTGCAACATCCAGTTCGCCGTGAACCCCGAGACCGGCCGCATGGTCGTCATCGAGATGAACCCGCGGGTGTCGCGCTCCAGCGCCCTGGCGTCGAAGGCGACCGGCTTCCCGATCGCCAAGATCGCGACGCGGCTGGCGATCGGCTACACGCTGGATGAGATCCCCAACGACATCACCGGCCAGACGCCCGCGAGCTTCGAGCCGGCCCTGGACTACGTCGTGGTCAAGGTGCCCCGGTTCGCGTTCGAGAAGTTTCCCGGGGCCGATCGCGAGCTCACCACCCACATGAAGTCGGTCGGCGAGGCGATGGCGATCGGCCGCAGCTTCCCCGAGGCGCTGCAGAAGGCCCTGCGGTCGCTGGAGGACAAGTCGGCCCCGTTCAGCTTCCGCACCCCGGCCGAGCCGGCGGCGGACCTGCTGGCGCGGTGCCGCACCCCGCACGACGGCCGCCTCACCACCATGATGACGGCGCTGCTGGCCGGGGCGAGCGCGGCCGAGCTGACCGCGGCGACCGGCGTCGACCCGTGGTTCGTGGACCAGCTCGACTTCCTGAAGTCCGTGTCCGCCGCGACGGCGGCCGCGGCTGAGCTCGACGCCGCGCGGCTGCGGACGGCGAAGGAGGCCGGGTTCTCCGACGCCGCGATCGGCGAGCTCCGGGGCCTGGGCGCCGGCCAGGTGCGGGCGCTGCGGCACTCCCTCGGCGTGCGGCCCGTCTACCACGCGGTGGACACCTGCGCGGCCGAGTTCGCGGCCCGCACGCCCTACCTGTACTCGTCCTACGACGCCGGGACCGAGGTGCCCGGCGGGACCACGCCGAAGGTCATCATCCTCGGCAGCGGCCCCAACCGCATCGGCCAGGGCATCGAGTTCGACTACTCCTGCGTGCACGCCTCGTTCGCGCTGCGCGCGGCGGGCTACGAGACCGTCATGGTCAACTGCAACCCCGAGACGGTCTCGACCGACTACGACACCTCCTCGCGGCTGTACTTCGAGCCGCTGACGCTGGAGGACGTGCTCGAGGTGGTGCACGCCGAGCAAGCGGCGGGCCCCGTCGTCGGGGTGATAGCGACGATCGGCGGGCAGACCCCGCTGGGGCTGGCAGCCGCCCTGGCGCAGGCGGGGGTCCCGATCGTGGGCACCTCGCCCGCCGCGATCCACGCGGCCGAGGACCGGGGCGCGTTCGCGGAGGTGCTCGCGCAGGCGGGCCTGGCCGCCCCGCGCGGCGCGATCGCGCTGTCGGAAGACGAGGCGGCGCTGGTGGCGGCCGAGATCGGCTACCCGGTGCTCGTGCGGCCCTCCTACGTCCTGGGCGGGCGCGGCATGGAGATCGTCTACGACGAGCCGACGCTGCGCGGGTACGTCGCGCGGGCGACGGCCGCCGCGCCGGGCCAGTCGATCCTGGTGGACCGGTTCCTCGACGACGCGATCGAGATCGACGTGGACGGCATCTACGACGGCGCCGAGCTCTACCTCGGCGGGGTCATGGAGCACATCGAGGAGGCCGGCATCCACTCGGGCGACTCCGCCTGCGCGCTGCCGCCGATCACGCTGGGGCAGTCCGACGTGGCCGCGATCCGGGCGGCGACGCTGGCGATCGCCCGCGGGACCGGGGTGCGCGGCCTGCTCAACGTCCAGTACGCGATGGCGGCCGGGGTGCTGTACGTCCTGGAGGCCAACCCGCGGGCGTCGCGGACGGTGCCGTTCGTGTCCAAGGCGACCGCGGTTCCGCTGGCCAAGGCGGCCGCCCTGGTGATGCTGGGCTCCTCGGTCGCGGACCTGCGCGCCTCGGGCGTCTTGCCGGCCGAGGGCGACGGCGGGACGCTGCCGCTGTCGGCGCCGGTCGCGGTCAAGGAGGTGGTGCTCCCGTTCGGCCGGTTCCGTGACCCGGCCGGGGCCGGGGTGGACACCGTGCTCGGCCCCGAGATGCGCTCCACCGGCGAGGTGATGGGCATCGACTCGGCCTTCGGGACCGCCTACGCCAAGGCCCAGGCCGCCGTGTACGGGTCGCTGCCGGTCAAGGGACGGGCGTTCGTCTCGATCGCCAACCGCGACAAGCGGGCGATGGTGTTCCCGGTCAAGCGGCTCGCGGACCTGGGATTCGAGATCTGGGCGACGAATGGGACGGCCGAGGTGCTGCGCCGGAACGGCGTTCGTGCCAAGATCGTGCGAAAGCACAGCGATGGCGTCGGACCGGATGACGAGCCGACCGTCGTCACCCGCATCCTGGACGGTGAGGTGGACCTGATCGTGAACACGCCCTTCGGGAGCCCGTCGGCGGCCTCGGCCCGGCTGGACGGCTACGAGATCCGGACGGCGGCCGTCCGCCGCGGCGTCCCGTGCGTGACCACCGTGGCGGGCCTCGCGGCCGCCGTCCAGGGCATCGAGGCCATCATCCGCGGCGAGGTCGGCGTGCGCTCCCTGCAAGAGCACGCCGCCGCCCTCCGGGGCTGAGGAGGACCGTGGAGCTTGAACCGAGCGCGAGAGCTGGTTGCAAGCGGGTGACCCCGTGGTCCACCCCGAGTGCTGGCGCCGGTTGGGAAAGGGCGCCCCGCGCCGTCTGGACTGAGCGGAGCGACCGAGGAACGGGGAAGCGCGGCGAGGGCTCTGCTCGCCCAGGGGGCACCCCTGGAACCCCGGGGCGCGCCGAAGGGCGCCTGTACCGGGGGGTACGGGGGGTCGCCCCCCCGGGGGATACTGCCCCCCCGGGGGATACGGCCCTTCCCGGAGATGGCTGACGTGGAGGCCGGGTTGGCGCCGGTCCAGGTGCGCGGGACCGTCCTCACCGTGCGCCGGGTGGACGCGTTCGTGGCGATGACGGTGGTGGCGCCCGCGATCGCGACGAAGTTCCGGCCGGGCCAGTTCTTGGCGGTGGCGGTCGGCGGCCCGGAGTCGGGAATGCTCGCCCGCCGCGCGTTCTCGATCCATGACGTGCGGCCCGATCACGGCGGGACGGTGGAGTTCGTGTTCCTGCCGCGCGAGCCGGGCAGCCAGTGGCTGGCCGAGTGCCGCTCGCGGGACGTGCTGGACATCGTCGGCCCGCTCGGGCGCCCGTTCCCGGTGCCCCGCGACCCGGCCTCGTGCCTGCTGGTCGGGGTCGGCTCGGGCTCGGCGCCGCTGTTCGCGCTGGCGGCCCGGCTGGCTGAGCGCGGCTCCCAGGCCGACTTCCTGCTCGGGGCCGAGAGCGCCGAGCGGGTGTTCGGGGCGCTGACGGCTCGCCGCACCGGCCGGTCGGCGGTCATCACGACCGCGGACGGCTCGCTTGGCACCCGCGGCTCGGTCGTGGACCTGCTGCCCACGGTCGTGCAGCAGGCGCGGACCGACGTCATCTACGCGGCCGCGCCGCTGGGGGTGCTGCGGGCCGTGTCGAGCCTCGCGGGCCGCTACGCCCTGCCGGTCCAGGCGCTGGTGTCCGAGCCGGCCATGGCGTGCGGGACGGGGTTGTGCATGGGCTGCGTGCTGCCCGCGATCGGCGCCGACGGCATCACCCGCATGGTTCGCGCCTGCGTGGACGGGCCGGTGTTCCGGGGCGACCGGGTGCGCTGGGACGACGTCGGGACGATCCCGTTCGACGCGCTCGGGGCACCGGGCTGGAAGCCGCGCGGCGGGGCCGTGCCCGACCTTCCCGAGGGGCGCCAGCATGCCGGCTGACCTGCGAACGCGGCTGGGGCAGATCGAGCTCCCGTCGCCCATCCTGGCCGCCTCCGGCTGCGCGGGCTCCGGCCGGGAGCTGGCCCAGTTCACCGACGTGGCCCGGATCGGGGCGGTGATCACCAAGTCGGTGACGCTGGAGCCCCGCGCGGGCAACCCGGCCCCCCGGCTGGCGGAGACGCCGAGCGGCATGCTGTCGTCGCCCGGGCTGCAGGGCCCCGGCGTCGACGGGTTCTTGCAGCGGGACCTGCCGTGGCTGCTGTCGCGCGGCGCCCGGGCGGTGGTGTCGGTCGCCGGGCACACCATCCGCGAGTACGCCGAGCTGGCCGTGCGGCTGTCGGACGCGGCGGGCGTGTCGGCGATCGAGGTGAACCTGGGCTGCCCGGACGCGGCGGCGGCCGGGCGGCCGTTCGCGATCGACCCGGCGGCCGCCGGGCAGGTGGTCGCGCAGGTCCGCGGCAGCGCCCGCTACGACATCCCGGTCTTCGCGAAGCTGTCGCCCGAGGTGACCGACATCGTCGAGATCGCCCGGGCGTGCGTCTCCTCCGGCGCCGACGGGCTGTCGCTGATCAACTCGGTGCCGGGCCTGTCGATCGACCCGGTGTCGCTGCGGCCCGCCCTGGCCGGGGCGTTCGGCGGCCTGTCCGGCCCGGCGATCCGGCCGCTGGCGGTGCGCTGCGTGTGGCAGGTGCGGGAGGCGTTCCCCGAGGTCCCGATCATCGGCACCGGCGGCGTCCGCACGGGCCGCGACGCGATGGAGTTCCTCGTGGCGGGCGCGGCGATGGTCGCGGTCGGGACGGTGCTGTTCCACGACCCGTCGGCATGCTCGCGGATCCAGCGGGAACTGGAGGAGGAGCTCCTGGCCCACGGCGTGGACCGGGTGACAGACCTAGTCGGGCGCGCGCACGACGCGGTAGGGTTCGCGGCGGACCGGCTCAGCTGGGTGTGAGGTAGCACCTGATGACGCATCGTACTCTTACAGTTTCACGGGGCTAGAAGGCCGCCGGCCAGGACCGGCGGCCCGCGCCGCCGGCGGAGAAAGGGGACTGCCGTGCAATATGGGTCAGCGCCAGTGGCGGTCGCGCTCGACGCGCCGGACCTGGAGACCGCCGCGCGCTGGGCGGAGCTCGTCACGCCGCACGTGTCGACGGTCAAGATCGGCCTGGAGCTCTACTTGCGCTACGGGCCGGACGTGGTCGCCTCCATCCGCGGGGCCAGCGGGGTCCGGGTCTTCCTCGACCTGAAGCTCCACGACATCCCGGCCACCGTCGCCGGCGCCGCCCGGGCGGTGGCCCGGCTGCGCCCCGACATGCTGACCGTGCACGCCATCGGCGGCCCGGCCGTCGTCCGCGCGGCGGTGGAGGAGGCGCCCGGCACCTGCGTGGCGGCGGTCACCCTGCTCACCTCGATGGGCGAGGCCGACCTGGCCGGGATCGGCATTCCCGGCGGGGTCAGCGACGCGGTCCGGCGGCTGGCGGCGCTGTCGGTCGGCGCCGGCGCGCGCGGCCTGGTGTGCTCGCCCCAGGAGGTCGCCGCCGTCCGGGCCGAGGTCGGCCCGGACATCACCCTCCTCACCCCGGGCGTCCGCCCGGCCGGCTCCGAGGTCAACGACCAGGCCCGGGTGGCCACTCCCGAGGTGGCCCTCCGGGCCGGAGCCGACCTGCTGGTGATCGGGCGCCCGATCACCCGGGCGCCCGACCCCGGGGCCGCCGCCGCCGCGATAGCGGCCTCCCTGCGGCACGCGGGGCCCGGCCGGGCCCCGCGTCCAGCCGGCCGCCCCTAGGGCCCCTGGCTGGCCTCTCAGCGCCCGCCGGGGCCACCCTCGCGGCCTCGCCTTACCGTGCCCCGTGCTTGCGCAGCAGGAAGAAGACGCTCGGCCCGAAGTGGAACGGGCCGAGCGCCCGCTGGGCGACCCGCTCCACCGCCAGCATGGCCGGCGCCGGCAAGATCGCCTTGGCGGCCGGGTGCCGCAGGTTGGAGACCGACAGCACTGCCTGCGGGCGCAGGCCCGCCGCGATGAGCTGGCGGGTGATCGCCCGCGGGTGGTGGTTGACGAACGGGGCGGTGCCGCGCTCCCTGGACTCGGCCGAGCGCACGTCGACCGGCTCCTCGCCGACCGGGCGGCCGCGCAGCAGGGCCGACAGCCGCCGGGCCGCGTGGACCGAGTTGGCGACCTCCACGATCGCGTACCCGCCGGGCCGCACCACCCGGGCCAGCTCGGCCAGTTCCGGCTCCGGGTCGGGCAGGTGGTGCAGCACCCGCACCATGAGCGCGAGGTCGAGGGCGCCGTCCTCGAAGCCCGTGTTGGCGGCGTCGGCCAGGCGCCGCCCGAACGGCGGCCCGCCCGGGAAGACCCGCTTGGCGATGGTGAGCTGCTGGCTGCTGGGGTCCACCAGCGTGACCCGCTCGGCGTAGTCCGCGAGGACCACGCTGAGCCGCCCGTAGCCGCCCCCGATGTCGGCCGCCGTGGCGAGCTTGCCCCGGCCGGGATTACCGCCTCCGGGGCCCCCCAGGAGCCCGTCCAGGAGCCGCCGGACGGCCATGACCTCGGCCTCGTGCTCGTAGCCGCGGCTCTCCCAGTACCGGGCGTAATCGAAGCCCGGGTCGTTGTAGAGATCGGTCTTCCGCGCCGTGCTTATGCCTGCTGCCATGATTAATCCCCCTCGGCTGCCAGGGATACCCGCCGTGATGACCCGGATAACCCAAAGTGGTGGGCAGTAGCCACGTGAAGGGCCGATTTAGCCGGGCAGTGGTGCAGGTGTACGAGCTTGACCTTCGTTGGACAGTCATAGTGGGGGAGGGCGAATTCGTGCCCGCGATCGCCCGGAGGATGGCGCCGCCGTGGCCGGAAGGTTGCCCGGGCGACACGCGGCCTGCCGCCCGCCCCCCTGCGTGATCACCGCACTCCAGTGGGTTAAAGTGTCTGATCAAGGGCCAAGGCGTGCCCAACACCCGCGCCTGCTAGTGAACCGCTGCAAAATCCAAAAGCCGTTAAATGTCGTATATATAGTTAATCGCGCCGTATGTGACTAGCGTGGAAGAGGTGACCAGGTGGCCGCAACGCGTCGCCGCGGCAGCGGCCCGACGGCCGCGCTCCGGGCCTCTCGCGTGGCGTGTATGGTGTTCGGCGATGGCGCGGGTCGGCGCTGGCGCGGGGGTCTGTGGCCGCGTCCCGCGTGGCTGCCCCCGGGCCGCGGGCAGCCCGCGCGAGTCAGCGCGCGGGCCATCCTCGCGTCCGCGGCGGCCGTGCCCGCGGCAAGGCAGGCGGTGCTTGCGACAAGGCGGACATGGAGAGCGCAGCGGGGCCATTCGGGTAACTTGGCGGGAGTGCCGGATGGCCGTGCACCCGGGCGGTGCGGGTGCGGCGCGAGTGCGGTGCGTTATCACTCTCCGAGAGCCTCCACGACGGTCATGACCTCATGTTGGCTACCTTGAGTAATGATCCATATGTGGAGAGTAATATATTTGGATTTGTGATGACCTAAATGAAGGTTCTCGTTGCCGAAAGGGTACCTGACTCGCTAGTTTCCCCTCCCGTCCAACCTTTTTCCCGACGAAACCCGAGGTGACCCCGAGTGGCTCTTCCTCCCCTCACCCCCGACCAGCGCGCTGCCGCCTTGGAGAAGGCTGCACGTGCACGCAAGGAACGCGCCGAGGTTAAGAATCGCCTCAAGCGCGGCGCGACTACCCTGTCGGACGTCATCAAAGAAGGCACCACCGATGACGTCATTGGCAAGATGAAGGTCTCGGCACTGCTAGAGTCTCTGCCGGGCGTGGGCAAGGTCCGCGCCAAGCAGATCATGGACCGCCTGGGGATCGCCGATTCCCGGCGCGTGCGCGGGCTGGGCGCGAACCAGCGCGCGGCTCTTGAGCAGGAGTTCGGTGCGGACATCTAGGCAAGCCAGCACCCGGCTGCGGCGGCAGTCGGCGCAGGCGCGGGGGCATGACCGTCTCGCCCGGCGATAAGTCGCGCGAGGTGGTGCCCGCGGAAGGCGCGGCGCCCGCGGGCGCTAGCGCCTCCGCGATACAGCGGCATTCGCGGCTGACTGTGCTCTCCGGCCCATCAGGGGTCGGTAAGAGCACAGTCGCCGCGACGCTCCGCCGTGAGTACCCGGAGATCTGGATTTCCGTTTCCATCACTACCCGAAGCCCGCGCCCCGGGGAAGTGAACGGGCGAGAATATCACTTTGTCGATGAGCGCGAGTTTGATCGCCTCGCTACGGCCGATGCTCTTCTGGAGTGGGCCGAGTTCGCCGGCAACAAATACGGCACGCCCCGCGGTCCGGTTGAGCAGCGGATCGCGGCCGGATTGCCTACACTGCTGGAGATCGACCTCGTCGGGGCGCGCCAGGTCAGGAAGTCGATGGGCGACGCCGTCCTGGTGTTCCTCGCGCCGCCGACCTGGGACGAGCTGGTCCGCCGGCTCACCGGCCGGGGCACCGAGCCCCCGGAGGTCATCGAGCGCCGCCTGGCCGTGGCCAGGGACGAGCTCGAGGCCCAGGGCGAGTTCGACCACACGCTGGTCAACACGTCCGTCGAGGAGGTCTGCCGGCAGATGGTAACGTTGATAAACAGCTATCAATGAGGAAGGCGACACGTGCCTGCTACCCCGCCTGCGAGCGGCATCATTAACCCGCCGATCGACGACCTGCTGCAGGTCGTGGACAGTAAGTACCGGCTCGTGATCCTGGCCGCCAAGCGCGCCCGCCAGATCAACGCGTACTACTCCCAGCTCGGCGAGGGCCTCCTCGAGTACGTCGGCCCGCTGGTCGAGACCCGTGTCCAGGAGAAGCCGCTGTCCATCGCGCTGCGCGAGACGAACGAGCGCCTGCTGTCGGTCGAGCAGCTCGCCGTCGAGCCCTAGGTCTAAGGAGCAGGGCCCGCCGCCAGCACGACGCGGGCACCATTGCCATGGCACGGGTGATCCTCGGCGTCGGCGCGGGCATCGCCGCCTACAAGGCGTGCGGCCTGCTGCGGCTGCTGCGCGAGGCCGGGCACAAGGTGCGGGTCATCCCGACCCCGGACGCGCTGCGCTTCGTCGGGGAGCCGACCTGGGCGGCGCTGTCGGGCGAGCCGGTGGCCACCGACGTGTGGACCGGCGTGGACGAGGTGCCGCACGTCCGGCTCGGCCAGGGCGCGGACCTCGTCATCGTGGCCCCGGCCACGGCCGACCTGCTCGCCCGCGCGGCCGCGGGCATGTCCGGTGACCTGCTGACCGCCACCTTGCTGACCGCGCGCTGCCCGGTCGTGTACGCGCCCGCCATGCACACCGAGATGTGGGAGCACCCGGCGACGGTGGCCAACGTCGCCGTGCTGCGCGAGCGGGGCGCCCTCGTCATCGACCCGGCCGCCGGCCGGCTCACCGGCGCCGACACCGGCCCCGGGCGGCTTCCCGAGGCCGGCGAGCTGTTCGCCGTCGCCCAGCTGGTCTTGTCCCGCGATCAGGGGCCCGCCCGCTCGCTGCGCGCCCGGCGCGTGGTGATCTCCGCCGGCGGCACCCGCGAGGAGCTCGACCCGGTGCGGTTCCTCGGCAACTGGTCCACCGGCCGCCAGGGGTACGCGCTGGCCCGCTCGGCCGCGCTGCGCGGCGCGGCGGTGAGCGTGGTGGCCGCGAACGTGGAGCTGCCCGACCCGGCCGGCGCGCGGGTCACGCGGGTGACCTCGGCCCGCGACATGCACGCGGCGATGCTGGCCGAGGCCGACGCCGCCGACGCCGTGGTGATGACCGCCGCCGTCGCCGACTTCCGGCCCGCCGCCCGCAGCGACGCCAAGATCAAGAAGGACGGCCGCCGGCCGGACCCCATCGCGCTGGCCGAGAACCCCGACATCCTGGCCGACCTGTCGGCCCGCCGGGACCGCGGCGGCCGCCTGGGCCAGGTGATCGTCGGCTTCGCCGCCGAGACGGACCCCAGCCCCGACGCCGCCCGCGCCAAGCTCGCCCGCAAGGGCTGCGACCTGCTGGTGGTCAACCCCGTGGGCAACGGGCGGGGCTTCGGCGCCCTCGATAACGAGGCCGTCGTCTACGCGCGCACCGGCGCCCGGACCCCGATCCCGCGCGGCGCGAAGGAGGCCCTCGCCGAGGTGGTCTGGGACCTCGTGTCCGACATCCTGGACAGACCGCAGTCGTTCGTATTACGAGGGCCATCTCGTGATCTGATACTTGTGGCAGGGCACAAGGTAAGTAACCCGGCCTAGGGCTCTGGCCCTAAGCTAATGTCGGATCCGCCCCGCTAACCCACCAGCTCGATCGCTCAACGGACGGAGAACTACGTGGCACGGCGCCTGTTTACCTCGGAGTCGGTGACTGAGGGCCACCCGGACAAGATGGCGGACCAGATCAGCGACGCGGTTCTCGACGCCATGATCAAGGACGACCCCGGCAGCCGGGTCGCGGTCGAGACCCTCATCACCACCGGGCAGGTCCACGTCGCCGGCGAGGTCACCACGCGCACCTACGTGGACATCCCGGGCATCATCCGCGAGAAGATCCTGCAGATCGGCTACGACTCCTCGGCCAAGGGCTACGACGGCGCGTCCTGCGGCGTGTCGGTCTCCATCGGCGCCCAGTCGCCCGACATCGCCCAGGGCGTCAACGACGCGCTCGAGCACCGCGAGGACGGGCAGGCCGACGAGAACGACCTCCAGGGCGCCGGCGACCAGGGGCTCATGTTCGGCTACGCCTGCCGCGAGACCCCCGAGCTCATGCCGCTGCCGATCATGATGGCGCACAAGCTCGCCCGCCGCCTGTCGGAGGCGCGGCGCTCGGGGACGGTCCCGTACCTGCGGCCCGACGGCAAGACCCAGGTGACGGTCGAGTACGTCGAGGGCAAGCCGGTCCGGCTCGACACCGTCGTGGTGTCCACCCAGCACGCGCCGGACATCAACCTGCGCGAGCTCCTCACCCCGGACATCAAGGACTACGTGGTCGAGCCGGTCCTCGGCGAGTACGAGATCGACACCGAGGGCTACCGGCTGCTGGTCAACCCGACCGGGCGGTTCGAGGTCGGCGGGCCGATGGGCGACGCGGGCCTCACCGGCCGCAAGATCATCATCGACACCTACGGCGGCGCCGCCCGGCACGGTGGCGGCGCCTTCTCCGGCAAGGACCCGTCCAAGGTGGACCGCAGCGCCGCCTACGCGATGCGCTGGGTCGCCAAGAACGTCGTCGCGGCCGGCCTCGCCGACCGCTGCGAGGCCCAGGTCGCCTACGCGATCGGCAAGGCCGCCCCGGTCGGCCTGTTCGTGGAGTGCTTCGGCACCGAGAAGGTCGCCGTGGAGAAGATCCAGGACGCGGTCACCCAGGTCTTCGACCTGCGGCCGCGGGCGATCATCCAGAGCCTGGACCTGCTGCGCCCGATCTACGGCCAGACGGCCGCCTACGGCCACTTCGGCCGCACCGAGCCCGACTTCACCTGGGAGCGCACCGACCGCGCCGAGCAGCTCCGCAACGTCGTCTGACGCTCCTCAGCGGCGTGCTCGCCCCGCGGCCGCCCGGCCGTTCCAGCCGGGCGGCCGCCGCACGTTAGCGGCCGCCTTCGCCTGGCCCCGGGCTCGGCCGGGCGCCCTGCGCCCCGCCGTCCCCCGGGTCCTAGGCCCCTCGCTCCATGTCAGCCGCACCCTCTAGCCTGAGCAGGTGGAACCGTCCCCCGGCCAGGCCCGCGTGTCGCCCACCCTGTACGACGTGGCCCGGGAGGCCGGGGTATCGACCGCCACCGTGTCCCGGGTCGTGCACGGCCAGGGCAGCGTGCGCCCGGCGACCACGCGCCGCGTGCTGGAGGTCATCGAGGCACTCGGCTACGTCCCTGACGGCGCCGCCCAGAGCATGGCCCGCCGTCGCAAGGAAGTCATCGGGCTGGTCCCGATCCAGGCCCGCAGCCCCGACACCGACGTCGAGCGCATGGGCCTGGTCTTCACCGAGGAAGTGCTGCGCGGCGTCGAGTCGGCCCTGCTCCCGCTCGGCTGGCCGATCCTGCTCGCCGGGCCCCGGCCCGCCGGCCAGGGCGATGCCTACCAGTGGCTGCAGCGGATGTCGGCGAAGGTGGACGGGCTGCTGATCACCGAGGGCTTCGAGCCCGCCGGGCGGCTGGCCCGGCTGGCCGCCCGCGTCCCGGTCGTGCTGATCGCCGGCGCGACCGACGTGCCCGGCATCGACGTCGTCGCCACCGACAACCGGGCGGGCATGCGCGAGCTGGTCAGCCACCTCATCGAGGTGCACGGCCGGTCCCGGCTGTGGTACGTCGACGGCCCGCCGGATGCCCCCGACGCCCGCGAGCGGCGCGGCGCCTTCCTCGACGCCCTGGGCCGCCATCCCGGCGCGCGGCTGGCGGGGGGCTCGGCGGGGCGCTTCGCGGCGCTCAGCGGCCAGCACGCGGTCCGTGAGATCCTCGCCGCGCCCGAGCGGCCCGACGCGGTCGTCTGCGCGAACGACCAGACCGCGATCGGCGCGATCCGCGAGCTGCGGGCGGCCGGGACCCGGGTGCCCGAGGACATGAGCGTGACCGGGTTCGACGACGCGTACCTCGGCGCCCTGCTCAGCCCGCCCCTGACGACGGTCCACCAGCCGATGCGGCGCCTCGGCGAGCGGGCCTGCTCGCTGCTGCTGGACCGGATCGCCGACCCCGGGCTGCCGCACGTGACCGAGCGGCTGTCGGCCACCCTCGTCGTCCGGGAGAGCTGCGGCTGCCCAAGTGTGGTCTAGCTCACTATTTTCTCTGTCGGCGAACACGTCGTGCCCAAATCCGGCGAAACCTTACCGGAAGGTAACAACCCTCTCAAGCGGCTCTCGATGGCGGCATAGTTCTCTTTAGATGACACTCGTTCGGTAAGTCAGCTATCCGGATGAGGTCACTGACGTGCTCCGATTACTGAGAGTCGGAAAGCTGGATGCTCTGGGTGCACGGCAAGTGCCGCGCGCTGTGCAAATGCCAGTGAACTTGCGTATGCGTATGATCGTGCTGAATCCCATGCCGATGCACGTGCATGCGATAGCATTCAGGCGTCGGGGTCATTAGCGGCGGAGCGCACGCCGCCCCGGCCGACGCTCCGCGCGCTGGGCCAGGCGGGAGGCGGGGAGCGGCGATTCGATGCAACGCGTCAGGAGAGAACGATGCAGGACATTACGAACGGGATCTGCGCGGCTGAGCTCGTCGGCGCCACCTGGAAGAAGAGCCAGCGCAGCAACTCGCAGGGAGCATGCGTCGAGGTCGCCCGGCTAGACCAGGGCACCATCGCGATGCGCAACTCCCGCGACCCGCGGGGCACGGCCCTCGTCTACCCTGCCAGCGCGGTCCGCGCTCTGGTCAGCGCGGTCCGCACCGGAGAATTCGACTACCTGGTCAGCTAAGGGGTAGTCTCGCTACTCCGCCGGGGGACTCCTCCGCGAGCGGACTTAAGCCCGGGCGGCCGGGCACGGGTATTGCGGCTACCCGTGCCCGGCCATCCGCGTTCTGGTAGGACGGGACAGGTGCCGGACAAGCAGGCGGGCGATGCGCAGCCGAAGGCCGGGCGAAAGCCGCAAGCGCGGCAAAAGGACCCGCCGACGCTCCTGCCCGCC
>DATBEM010000251.1:0-27344 GCA_036276115.1 Trebonia sp. | reverse complement strand
GAGGACTGCCTCCTCCGGGCTGGGCGGGTCGTCGTGCTCGGCTGTCACCTCCGGCGGTGAAGCGTGGGCGGCCGGGTTCTCGCTGATCCACTTCCAGCGGACGGCGTAGCCGAGGAAGCCCTTGATGATCGCGTGGACCTGGGCGATGGTCGCGGGCTCGGCGCCCCGGCACTGATGCGGCCGGCATCGGGCGTCGCACTCGTGATCCGGGGTCCCGTCTGGGAGGCGCTTTCCGCGTCCGGCCGACCGGTGGTCGACCAGGCCGCGCTGCCCGCCGCACAGCCGACGGCACTTGCGGAGCTGGGCGTACAGCTTGTCCAGTAGTTCTGGGTGCTGCTCCAGGTGCCGGACGTCGTAGCCGCCGAGCGCGGGCCTGATCGTCCGGGCGATATAGCCCTGGTACATCCCGAGCGTCGTGAAGTCCAGGTCGGCGATCTCAAGGACCTCGTCGAGCAGCTGGCCGAAGGTGGCCTTCTCCCGCGGCTGGCGGCCGGCCTCCAGGTCCGCCAGCATGCGGTCCCGGGCGTCCTTTGCCTCATCCTCGGTGTCGGCCTGCGCGTAGCGGTAGCGGTAACGCTTGGTGATGGGGTCCAGGCCGATCGGGACGATCGCCTGATACCCGGTGCCGTGCGGGCGCACGTGTCCTGCGGGTTTCCTCATGGCTCAACCGTCGGCCCATTGCCACGGTTATTGCCAAAGGTGAGCCGCGTCTCTTCCCCGGGCCGGAACGCACGAAAGCCGGTGCCCCGCGTTTCCGCAGGTCACCGGCTTCGTTGGATCTCGCGTGGGCGAGGAGGGATTTGAACCCTCACACCCTTTCGGGCACACGGACCTGAACCGTGCGCGTCTGCCGTTCCGCCACTCGCCCCGAGCGACACGTTAGGTTAGCACGACTTCGTGAGCTCTCGTGCCACGGATAGCATCGATCAGGATCACCTGTGGAGGGAGGCCGTACGGATGGGAGTACTGCAGCGTTTCGAGCGTCGGCTCGAAGGCATGGTAGAGGGGGCCTTCGCACGGGCCTTCAAGTCTGAGCTGCAACCGGTTGAGGTTGCGAGCGCCGTCCAGCGCGAGATGGACGAGCGGGCCGCGATCGTGGCGCAGGGCCGTACGCTGGTGCCGAATGACTTCGTGGTGGAGGTGGCCCCCACCGATAACGAGCGGCTGGACGTGTACGCCGAGAGCCTTGGCCTCGAGCTGGCGACGCTGGCCCGGGAGTACGCCAAGGAGCAGGGCTACTCCTTCGTCGGGCCGGTGCGGATGCGGTTCGAGGGGGTGCCCGACCTCAGCACCGGGATGTTCCGGATCCGGTCCGGGGTCATCCGGGGCCACACTGTGGAGGCGGGCGAGGTGCGCCAGCCGGCGAGCGACCTGCCGCGCACGCAGGGCGCGCACTTCTTCGGGCGGCCGCGGCTGGTGGTCGCCGGGTCCGGCCCGGGCAGCGGGCTTACCACTGGTAGTACTTACGAATTGCAAACGCCCGTAACGCTGCTGGGGCGGGGAACGGACTGCGACCTGCGGCTGGTGGACACTGGTGTTTCCCGGCACCACGCCGAGCTCCGGGTGGAAGACCGGCAGGTCGTGCTGGTGGACCTGGGATCGACGAATGGAACGCTAGTAAACGGGCAGCCAGTGCGCCGGGCCGGCCTGACCGATGGCACGAACGTGACGCTCGGTCGCACTACGCTCGTGTTCAGGCAGGACGACCGGTACTGACCGGACTGGCAGCTACCCTTATTGGCCAGCGCCCACCTCGACGAAGGACTCAGGACAGCACACGGGATGAACGCCCTAACCCTCACCCTGATCAGGGTGGCCTTCCTGGCCGTCCTGTGGCTCTTCGTCATCGCCGCCATCGGCGTGGTGCGCACCGACATGTTCGGCACGGCGGCGGCGAAGGTGCGACGGGCACGATCACGACCCCCGGCGGCGCAAGCCCCCCGGCCGCAGCCGCAGCGCCCGTCCCGGCCCTCCCGGGGGGCGCCGCGCTACCTCATCGTCACCGGAGGCGCGCTCACCGGAATGACCATCGACCTGACTGATCAGCAAATTACGATGGGGCGGGCCAATGACGCCACGATCGTCATGAATGACGACTACGCTTCAAGCCGACATGCCCGAATATTTCCTCAGGACGGACAGTGGGTCGTTGAGGACCTCGGGTCCACCAACGGTACCTACCTGGATCGCCAGAAGGTGACGCGGCCAACCCCGGTGCCCGTCGGCGTGCCGATTCGCATTGGCAAAACGGTTCTGGAACTGCGCAGATGACACTTGCACTCCGATTCGCAGTACGCTCCGACGTCGGCCTCCTGCGGGAGGGCAACGAGGACTCCGCGTACGCAGGCCCGCACCTGCTGGCCGTCGCCGACGGCATGGGCGGCCACGCCGCCGGCGAGGTGGCGAGCTCCGCCACGATCGACACCATCGCGGCCCTGGACACTGACCAGCCGCCCGGCGGCCTGCTGAACGCCCTGGCCGGCGCCGTTGCCAACGCTAATACCCGGCTGCAGGAAATGATCGTGGCCGACCCGGCCACCGAGGGCATGGGCACGACGCTGACCGCCCTGCTGTGGTCCGACGGGCACGCCGCCCTCTGCCACATCGGCGACTCCCGCGCGTACCTGCTCCGCGAGGGGAAGTTCTACCAGATCACGCACGACCACACGCTCGTGCAGTCGCTGGTAGACGACGGCCGGATCACCGAGGATGACGTGGCGACCCACCCGCAGCGCTCCCTGCTGCTGCGGGCGCTGGACGGCCGGTCGACCGCCGACCCGGACCTGTCCACTCACGACGCGATGCCGGGTGACCGCTACCTCCTGTGCTCCGACGGGCTGTCCGGGGTGGTGACCGAGCAGACCCTGCACCAGGCCCTCAGCTCGGTCCGCGACCCCGACACGGCCGCCCTGCAGCTCGTGGAGCTCGCCCTGAAGGGCGGCGGCCCCGACAACATCACGTGCATCGTGGCCGACGTGGTGGACACCACGACCACGTCGCTGCCGCCGACCCGGACGCCCGTCCTGGCCGGCGCCGCCTCGGCCGGCCCGCCGGAGCAGCTGCGGCAGAACTCCCCGGCCGGGCGCGCGGTCCGGCTGCGGAAGACCGAGCCGCAGGCCGCGCTGCCGGACGAGGCTGACCCGCGGTGGGACGCCAGCCCCAACGGCAACGGCGACCGGACCGACATCACCTACGCGGGCGGAGCGCCGACCCGGCCGACCGGCCAGCCGTACCGCCGCCCCGAGGGACGCGCGGACGCGGCGGCCGCGACTGAGCCGGGACGGCGGGGCAAGCACAGCGACGACGCCGAAGGCGGCGGCTGGGGCCGCGGGCGGGTCGGGCGGCGCCGCTGGCCCATCGTCACGTCCGTCCTGGCGGTGCTGATCCTGGCGCTCGGCATCGCGGCCTTCGTCAGCTACCGCTGGGTGCAGGGCAAGTACTACCTCGGCCCCCGGAACGGCGACGTCGCCATCTTCCAGGGGATCAACTCCAGCGTGGCGGGCATCAGCCTGTCCAGCCCGTACCAGAACACCCAGGTCCCGGTGGCCGAGCTGCGGCCCGCCGAGCGGACGGCGATCCAGCAGACGGTCTCCTACAACAGCCTGCCGCAGGCGCAGCAGATCGTCACCCGGCTCCACAGCGAGGTGTCCGCCTGCGGGCAGGCCTGGACCCAGCTGAAGGGCTGGCAGCAGCAGAACGCCAGCTTCACGGCCAAGCACGTCCAGTGGGCGCACCTGCCCGCCAACAAGCGCAAGACCACGCCCGAGCCGACCTTCACCACGGCCCGGCCGGCCACCCCCGACCCTGGCCACTGCGCCCCGGCGAGCTCGTTCGGCATCGCCGCGTCCGCGCTCCCGACGGGCACCACGAACACCACGGCGGCCACCACCGCGGCGGCCACGCCCCAGCCCACGCCGCAGAACCCGGCCGCCGAGACCTCGGCCGCCACTACCGCGGCGACCGCCGGCCCGGGCGCGTCCTCGACCGGGCCCGCGACCACGGGAACCTCCAAGCCGCCGACCACCAGCAGCAGCGCGAAGTAGCCGCCGATGAGCAGCCTGACCATGCCAACGCCGGCGGTTAGCGACCCCGATGACGTGCCCGGGCCGCGCCGCAACCCCGAGCTTCGCCTGCTGTTCGGCGCGTTCGGCGTGGTGGCGTTCGCGTACGTCAACGTGGCCGGCTCCCTGAAGGGCCAGCACGCGTCGGCCATCCTCGGCTACATGATCGCCTTCATGGTGGTCACCCTGGGCGCCCACCTGGCCATCCGGCACTGGGCGCCCTACGCGGACCCGCTGCTGCTCCCGGTGGCGACGCTGCTCAACGGGCTCGGGATCGTGTTCATCTACCGGCTGTCGCTGGTGGGCAAGTTCGGCAACCCCGGCAACCCCGGCACGAAGTCAGGGCTGAGCGTGCCCGTGCCGCTGTCGTCGACCCTGAACCAGATCATCTACACGCTGATCGGGATCGCGTGCTTCGTCGCGGTCCTGAAGTTCATCGCCGAGCCGCGGGTCCTGCAGCGCTACACCTACATCCTCGGCCTCACGGGCCTGATCCTCATCGCCCTCCCCGCGTTCCTCCCCTCCAGCATCAGCGGCGTCGCGGGCACCGGCGCGAAGATCCAGATCTCCATCGGCGGGTTCAGCCTCCAGCCGGGCGAGTTCGGGCGGCTCGCGCTCGCCGCGTTCTTCGCGGGCTACCTGGTCGCCAAGCGCGACGTGCTCGCCCTGGCGGGCAAGCGCGTTCTCGGCATCGACCTGCCGCGCGGCCGTGACCTCGGGCCGATCGTGGCCATCTGGGCGCTGAGCATGCTGCTGCTGGTCTTCGAGGCCGACGTGGGCATGAGCGCCGTGTTCATGGGCCTGTTCGTCTCGATGCTGTACATCGCGACCTCCCGGACGAGCTGGCTCCTGCTGGGCTTCAGCATGTTCATCCTCGGCGCGCTGATCGCGTGGCAGCTCATCCCCCACGTGGGCCAGCGCTTCGAGATCTGGCTGCACGCGTTCAACTCGTCGGTCGTCAATGCCCAGGTCGGCAGCTCCTATCAGCTCGTCCAGGGCCTGTACGGGCTGGGCAACGGAGGACTGCTGGGCAAGGGCCTCGGCGGGGGCGAGCCGTACTGGACCCCGCTGGTGCAAAGCGACCTCATCTTCACCGGCTTCGGCGAGGAGATCGGCCTGGCCGGGCTGATGGCGATGCTGGTGCTGTACGCGCTCATCGTCCAGCGGGGCCTGCGGACCGCGCTGATGGTGAAGGACCCGTTCTCCAAGCTGCTGGCGGGCGGCCTGTCGTTCATGTTCGCGATGCAGGTGTTCGTGATCGTCGGCGGCGTGACCCGGCTCATCCCGCTGACCGGCATCACCACCCCGTTCCTGTCGCTGGGCGGGTCCAGCCTGATCGCGAACTGGGCGGTGATCGGCCTGCTGGCCCGGCTCAGCGACACCGCGCGCCGTCCCGCGCCGAAACCGATCCAGGATGAAGGGCTGACGCAGGTCGTGTCGCTCAAGTGAACCGCGCGCTGAAGAGGATCTCCATCGCCGTCCTGGTGATGTTCCTGGCCCTGCTGATCAACGTGAACTACCTGCAGGGCTTCCAGACCGCCAGCCTGGCCACCCGGCCAGACAACATCCGCGGCCTGGAAGGCCAGTACCAGCACGAGCGGGGTGACATCTTCACCGCCGACGGCGTGAAGGTCGCCGGGACGACGCCGAGCAACGACGTCCAGAACTACCTCCGCGTCTACTACAACCCGCAGGTCTACGCGCCCGTCACCGGCTACGTGACGCCCTACAGCTCAACCGGCGTGGAGAGCGCGGAGAACGGCGTGCTGTCCGGCAACGACGCCTCGCTCAGCTTCCGCAACTTCATCGACCTGATCACCAACAAGCCCCGCAAGGGTGCCACGGTCGGCCTCACGATCAACTCCAAGGACCAGATGGCCGCCTACGAGGGCCTCAAGAGCCGCCTGGCGGGGACCAGCAACACCGGTGGCGTCGTCGCCATCAACCCCAAGACCGGCGCGATCCTCGCGCTGGCCTCCTGGCCCAGCTACGACACCAACCTGCTCGCCGTCCACGACGGGACCACGCTGAACACGAACGACCAGCAGCTGCTGGCGGAGTCGCCGAGCCCGCTCGTCAACTACGCGGCCGACGCGACCTACCCGCCCGGGTCGACGTTCAAGATCGTCACCACGTCCACCTGGTTCACCCAGAGCTCGGCCAACACGCCGAACACCTCCCTGGCCTCACCGCAGCCGCTGCGCCTCCCGAACGGCAACTTCCTCAACAACGACAACGGCGAGCAGTGCGGCGACGGATCCGGCCAGACCCCGGCCATCACCGCGTTCGCCCAGTCCTGCAACACGCCGTTCGCAGGCCTGGGCATCAAGCTCGGCGGGCAGGCGCTCAAGGGGATGGCCGACAGCTTCGGCTACAACCAGAACCTCGCCATTCCCGGCGTGACCTCGGCCGCGAGCAACTTCACGGCCGAGTCGGACGGCTCCTTCACCGCCTTCGACGCGATCGGCCAGCATGACACCACCGCGTCCGCGATGGAGGAGGCCATGATGGCCGCCGCCATCGCCAATGGCGGCACGCTGATGAAGCCGTACCTGGTCCAGCAGGTGACCGCCTCCGACCTGTCGGTCGTGAGCCAGGCCAGCTCAACCGTGCTGAGCCAGCCGATCACCCCGGCCGTGGCCAGCTTCGAGAACCAGATGATGGTCGCGGTCGTCAAGAGCGGCACCGCGGCCGACCCCGTCAACGCGGCCGGGGCGCAGGGCCTCGACATCGCGGGCAAGACCGGCACGGCGCAGAACGGCTCCAACGGCAGCGACAAGAGCGACGCCGTCTTCACCGCCTTCGCCCCGGCTAACAACCCGACGATCGCGGTCGGCGTCATAGTTCAAGGCGGCGGCTATGGTGCTGCCGCGGCTGCTCCTATCGCGATCGCAGTCATACAGGCAGCGCTGGGGTAATGGTGACCGATTACGTCCTCGACGGGCGCTACCAACTGGACTACCGCATCGCGTCGGGCGGCATGGGCGAGGTCTGGGCAGGTACCGACCTGCGCCTGAACCGGGCCGTCGCGGTGAAGATGCTCTCCGCCCAGCACTCGGGCGACGAGCAGTTCCGCGCCCGGTTCCGGGCGGAGGCCCGGTACGCCGCGTCGCTATCGCACCCGGGCATCACCAGCGTCTTCACCTACGGCGAGAACAGCCCGCTCGGCGGCCCGTACCTCATCATGGAGCTGGTCAACGGCGAGCCGCTGTCGGCCATCCTCGAGCGGGTGGGACGGCTCTCGGCCTACAACACCATGGACGTCGTCGCCCAGGCCGCCCGCGCGCTCGACATCGCCCACGCGGCCGGCATCGTGCACCGGGACATCAAGCCGGGCAACCTGCTGATCATGGGCGATGGCACCACCAAGATCACCGACTTCGGCATCGCGAAGGCCCGGGAGTGGGGCGACCCGCAGCTCACGGCGACCGGCATCGTGATGGGCACGGCCATGTACGTCTCGCCCGAGCAGGCCACCGGCTCGGAGGTGACCGGCTCGTCCGACATCTACTCCCTGGGCGTCGTGGCCTACGAGTGCCTCGCGGGCGAGCCCCCGTTCATCGCCGAGCAGCCGCTGGCCATCGCGATCATGCACAAGCACGATCCGGTCCCGCCACTCCCCGACGACGTGCCGCGCCAGGTCAACGACCTGGTCATGAGCATGCTGGCCAAGAGCCCCGAGGGCCGTCCCGAGTCGGCCCTGCACGTGGCCGACCGGGCCGACGTGATCATGCACGCCTTGCGGCGCGGCAGCGGCGGCCTGCTCATCACCGCGACCTCAGAGCTCGCCCAGGTTCCCGAGTTCCCCACCGGCACGCAAGCAGTCCAGGAAGAAGAGCCTTTCCCCGCACGGACCGTGAGTTCCCCGTTTACCCGACGGCGCATGCTCGCGGGCGGGGCGGGCGTGGCGGTCTGCGGGGTGGCGGCGGCCGCGATCGTGGTGGCGCTCAGCGGGAACTCCCAGCCGAACACCCCGGGCCACTTTGTCGGGACTTCTCAGTCAGTGACCCACGGCGCGACACCCGCGTCCGCAACGGTGGGGTCAACTCCGGCCGGGATCGGCGCGACAACTACTAATGTAGGTACGGTGTCACAGTCGCAGAGCGCGTCGCAGTCGGCCTCGCCGACTGCGACCTCGTCGACGACCAGCGCGCCGATAACCAAAGCATCGGGGACCCCGACGCCAAGTCACACGCAACCGACGCCCTCCTCAGGGCCGTCAACATCGCTTCCGCCTCCGCCACCGCCACCGCCGACCTCGGACACGCCGCCTCCTTCGAGCGGCGATCCTTCCGGCACCGGCAACCCGACCGCGCCGGCAGGCGACGATACCGGGGGAAGCTGAACGCGATGACACTTAAACTGCAGGGCGGTTTGGAAGAGTGCGAGACATGACTGCGCCCACGTTGCTAGGCGACCGCTATGAACTTGAGGGTGTCATCGGCCGGGGGGGCATGGCCGAGGTCTACCGCGCGCGCGACCTCCGCCTGGACCGGATCGTGGCGATCAAGACGCTGCGCCCGGACCTCGCCCGCGACCAGACGTTCCAGGCCCGGTTCCGGCGCGAGGCGCAGTCGGCCGCGTCGCTGAACGCCCCGTCGATCGTCGCCGTGTACGACACCGGCGAGGACATGTCGACGGGCACGCCGGTGCCCTACATCGTCATGGAGTACGTGGACGGCCGCACCGTCCGCGACCTGCTGATCGAGGGCCACCGGCTGCTGCCGGAGCGGACGCTGGAAATCGTCGACGGGGTGCTGCGCGCCCTGGAGTACTCCCACCAGGCCGGGATCGTGCACCGGGACATCAAGCCCGGCAACGTCATGGTGACCCGCAACGGCGACATCAAGGTCATGGACTTCGGCATCGCCCGGGCCATGAACGACGCCCAGGCCACGATGACGCAGACGGCCCAGGTGATCGGGACCGCGCAGTACCTCTCGCCCGAGCAGGCCCGCGGCGAGCGGGTGGACGCGCGCTCGGACCTGTACTCGACCGGCTGCCTCATGTACGAGCTGCTGACCGGCCGGCCGCCGTTCACCGGCGACTCGCCGGTGGCGATCGCCTACCAGCACGTGCGGGAGAACCCGATCCCGCCATCCCAGCTCGACCCCGACATTCCCCCGTGGGCCGACGCGATCGTCCTCAAGGCGATGGCCAAGGCACCGGGCGACCGCTACCAGTCGGCCGCCGACATGCAGAACGACATCCACCGGGCCGCGTCCGGCATGCAGGTGGCCGCGATGGCGCCCCCGCCCACCCGGGCCGACAGCTACGGCGACTACGCCGATTACGGCGACCGGACCCAGCGGATGGGGCCGTCCACGATGATGGGCCCGCGCCCGCCGTACCCGCAGCGCACCGGGAACTTCGAGCCGTCCACCTACGGCGGCGGCGACGGCTACCCGCCCCCGGGCGAGCGGAGCTGGGCGCGGCGCTGGCTGCCGTGGCTCATCCCGCTCGTGGTGATCATCGCAGTGGTCGCGGTCGTCATCGCCCTGCTGGCCAACCGGGGCAAGACGTACTACGTCCCGAGCGTGGACGGCCTCGCCAAGGCGGTGGCCTTCGCCGACATGCAGAAGGCGGGCCTGAACTACACGGAGAAGGACGTGGCCAGCTCGACGGTCCCGACGGGCACGGTAATCAGCACCGACCCGGCGAACGGGACGAGCGTGCCGCAGACGACCACCGTCACGATCAGCGTCTCTAGCGGCGTGGGCACGATCCTGGTACCCGACGTGGTGAACCAGAGCCAGAACCCGGCGACGAACGCCCTGGAGAAGGCGGGCCTGAACGTCACGGTCCAGTCCGACCCGACCTCGACGCTGCCCAGCGGGACCGTCAGCAAGCAGGCCCCGGCCGCCAACACCAAGGCCAGCCCAGGCCAGACGGTCACGATCTACGTGTCCGGCGGCGGCGTCAACGTGCCCTCGGTGCTGGGCGAGAACTACGTCACGGCCGAGCAGGAGCTGCAGAACAAGGGCCTGAGCGTCACGGTCAAGCAGGGCAGCGACCCGAACAACCCGCCGGTGGCCCCGGGCGATGTCTACACCCAGAGCGTCAACCCCAACACCAACGTACCCAAGGGCACCGCGATCACGCTCTACTACCAGATGCAGCCGACGCAGACCCCGACGACCACTCCGCCGCCGACCGATACCACCACGCCCCCGCCGACGACTCCCCCGCCCAGCAACACCCCCAGCCCCACTCCCACTGACACCGGCAACCCGGACCAGGGCGGTGGCGGTGGTGGTGGCGGCGGTAACGGCACAGGAATCGGCGGCATCGGCGGCCACTAGCTAGCACCTTGCGGCCAGAGCTGGCACCGCTCGGGCAACGACCGCGACGCCCCGTCCCGCAGCTTGCGGGCGGGGCGTCGTCATTCCTGGCCGGCTACGGGCGAGCCGCCTACTGGAAGAACTGGTAGAGCGAGTAGGTGTCGCTGGCCCACGGGAAGGCCCAGAACCACAGGAGCACCAAGGCGACGGCGGCGAGCGCCACGAGCTGGAAGGCGCGTGCCCCCCGGCTGCCCGGCAGGGCCCGCCAGAGCCAGGCGTACACCTAGAACCCCGGCTTCCCGGCGCTGGCGCCGGGCGCCTGCGCCTGCACGACGGGGGCGGCCGGGTCGCCGGCGCGGCCGGTCACCGAGACGAGCTCGCCGGTGACGATGACCCGGTGCGTGCCGGTCCAGGCGGGGTCGCACGTGATCAGGGTCAGCCGCCGCTGGACGGGACGCGCGCCCGGGTGCCCCGGCACCGGGTCGAGCACGGCGAGGTCATCGGGCGAGACCCAGGACGGCTGGGCGGTCACCCGGTAGGCGTAGGTGTCATAGCGAGTGTCAACGTAGACCAGGTCGCCTGGCCGCAGGCTCGGCAGCCCCCAGAACGGGTTCCCGGCGGTGACCCGGTGCCCGGCGACCGCGAAGTTGCCGGCCTGTCCCGGCAACTGGGTGCCGGGCACGTGCCCGGGGCTGACGTTGAGCTGCGCGAGCTGGGTGCCCTCGATGATCGTGAACCGCCACTGGGCGCCGAAGGCGGGGATGCGCAGGAAGGCGAACGGCTCGCCGGACGCGACGGTGATCGTCTCGGCGACGGGGGGCAGGCCCGGGGAGGCACTCCCGGCCGGGGCGGCCTGCCACGCCTGGTTGAGCTGGGCGGCGAACTGGTCCTGGGCCACGGCCGCCCGCGACCCGGTGCCCCAGGCCATGTAGGCGAGGAACAGCGCGGTGACGACGCCGAGGGTCAGGCACGCCTCGCCAGTCACCCTGATAGCCATACGCATAAGCGAAGAGTAACCGATACTCGTGGCTGAACTGCGGCAAATCCGCGTGTCCGGCCCGATAGGCTTTACGCCGAGCACGATTACCCTCAGGAGGTGCGCGGTGCCTGAGTCCCGCGTCCGCAAGAAGAAGAAGGCGGTCTACACGCCGCCGCCGACGAAGTCCGCGAAGCGGAAGGTCAGCCCGCCCTGGCTGGCGCCCGTGATGCTCGCGTGCTTCGTCATTGGCCTTGTCTGGATCGCGCTCTACTACGTCACCGAGTCGAACATGCCAGTGCTGCGGACCCTCGGTTCGTGGAACCTGGTTGGCGGCTTCGGGCTGATCGTAATCGGCGTCGTCCTCGCCACCAACTGGCGCTAGGCAGGCCGCGGAGCGCCCGGCCGACGCCGGGCGCTCCGTGAGGGCTGCCCGCGCACTGTTCGGGTAGCCCTGTCTCAGGTCGCTCTGCCCTTAGGTAAACATGGCGGTTCTTAGGTAAACATGGCGTGGATCTGGCTGGTGCGGACGGCCACGATGATGATCACGATCGCGAGCACGGCCAGCGTGGCCAGGACTTGCGTGACGATGCGGCCCTTGCGCGGCGCGTAGGCGTAGGCGGCGGTGATGAGCGCCCCGGCGATGAGCCCGCCGACGTGCGCCTGCCAGGCGATGCTGCCCCGGAAGGCGAAGCTGAAGACCAGGTTGATCACGATCAGGGTGATGATGCCGCCGCTGTCGAACCGCAGCCGCCGGGACACCACGAACCAGGCGGCGAACAGCCCGAAGATCGCCCCCGAGGCGCCCAGGGCCTGGGCGTTGGGCGGAACGATCAGGTAGTAGGCGGCGCTGCCGCCGAGCGCGCTGAGCAGGTAGACCCCGAGGTAGCGGCCCCAGCCGAGGACCTTCTCCAGCCCGGGCCCGACGACGACGAGCGCCCACATGTTGAACGCGATGTCCATGATGCCGAGGGTGCCGGTGGGCGGCAGGAACGCGGACGTGATGAGCCGGTACCACTGGCCGGACGCGATCCCCTGGTAGGGCGGGTACCCGGACGGGCTGGCGTAGCCGAGCAGCGACCACTTGCCCGCCAGGCTCGGGACCGCCAGCTCGACGAGGTAGAGCACCACGTTGATCGCCACCAGCGCCCAGGTCACGTAGGCGCTGGCGGAGGGGCGGCCGCCGAACACGGCCCGGGCCGGGCGCGAGCTCTGGCCTCCCTCGCGGACGCACTCAACGCACTGCTGGCCGACCGCCGCCGAGCGCAGGCAGTCCGGGCAGGCGGGCCGGCCGCACCGGACGCAGGAGACGTAGGTCTCCCGGCCCGGATGCCGGAAGCAGGCCGGCGGGTCGCTGGGCTCGGCGGCACCGGGTGGCTGCTCGGGGACGGTCACGGAAGGGCCGGGGTCTCTCGCGAGCTAGCCGCGGACGATGGTGACCGACTGGATCACCACGTCGTTGACTGGCTTGTCGCCGGGCTTGGTCGGCATGGCGGTGATCTTGTCCACGATGTCCTGACCGGAGGTGACCTCGCCGAAGATGGTGTGCTTGCCGTTCAGCCAGTACGTCGGGACGGTGGTGATGAAGAACTGCGACCCGTTGGTGCCGCGCCCCATCCGCTTGCCGGCGTTCGCCATCGCCAGCAGGTACGGCCGGTCGAAGGTGAGGTCGGGGTGGATCTCGTCATCAAACTGGTAGCCGGGGCCGCCCGTGCCGGTGCCCAGCGGGTCACCGCCCTGGATCATGAACTGGGGGATGACGCGGTGGAAGATGGTCCCGTCGTAGAGCTTCCCCTTGGTGGCCTGCCCGGTGTTCGGGTCGGTCCACTCCTTGCCGCCCTCGGCCAGCTCGACGAAGTTCCTGACGGTCTTCGGAGCGTGATCCGGGAACAGCCGGACGGTGATCGTCCCCTCGCTGGTCGTCAGCGTCGCGGTCAGGGTTTCGGTCATGCGATGAGCTCCGGTTCGCTTTTGGTGGCCGGCCGCTTTGCTAGCCACGCACTTGTTTTCCCCTCTCACCGTACCGGCTCTGCCCGCGGAAGGGGCGGGCAGCATGATTGAAGCGTCCTTCCCCGGGAACTACGTGGTACTGGAAACCGCAGATCGGGAGGCACAGCGTGGCAAACACGAAGGTACAGCTCCAGCGTGGGGCCCGGAGGGTGCAGGAAGGCGCGGCCAACGCTGCCTCAGAGGCGAGCGTCGCAGCCCAGTCGGCGGCCAGGTCAGCGGCCAGGTCAGCTGCTGCCGCGGCCGAGTCGACCGCCCAGTCAGCGGCCGCCGCCGCTCAGTCGACCGCTCAGTCGGCGGCCGCCGCCGCTCAGTCCACTGCCCAGTCGGCGGCGCAGCAGGCCGCCCAGCGGGCGCAGCAAGCCGCCGCTGGCATCAACGAGGGCCTGCGGGCAGGGACCGTCAGCGCCCGGAACTGGGTCGCGCCCCGGCTGGAGACCGTCGCCGACTACACGACGTCCACGGTGGCGCCCGCGGTGTCCGACGCCGTCGTCCACACCGTCGCGCCCAGGGTCGCCGCGGCCCTGCGCACCACTGCCAAGCAGGTCAGCGTAGAGCCGCCGCGCCGCTCGAAGGTCCGCTCGGTCCTGACCTGGACCGCCCTGACGACCGCGGTGCTGGCCGGCGCGGCCGCCGCCGGGACCGTGGTGTGGCGCCGGTACCGGGCGGCGATGGCGGCCGACACCGAGCCGGACGTGGCGATGCCGGGCACCGATGACGTGACCGCCGCCGGGGGCGCAGCCGCGGCGACCGACGCCCCTGCCGCGGGCAAGGCCGACCTGGCCGATGACGCCACGAGCCAGAACGGGACCGCCCCGCACTCGGCCAAGTCGAACTGGTAACGCCGGGCAGAACATCCACAGCGACGGCGGGCACCACTGAGGTGGTGCCCGCCGTCGCTGTGGATAAGGGTGTGCACAGCCTGTGCATGATCCTGTGGATCACCTGTGGAAGCCTGCGCATTGCCCCGTGACCAACAGTTCCTTGTGGATAACCTGCCGCTTTAGGCAGGCGCTTGTGGATAAATCGCGATCTTGTGCGCAGGTCAGCCCGGGCCGAGCTGCCACTGGAGCGCGGCCATGCCCCGGCTGGCGTGCCCGCGGAACGCGGCCCTGGTGACGCCCATGGCCGCGGCGGCCTGCGCTTCGGGCAGGCCGGCGTAGTAGCGCAGCACCAGCGCCTCGCACTGGCGGCCGGGCAGCCGCCGCAGTACCGCCAGCATCCGGCCGCCAGCGCCCGGCCTGCCGTCGCCCGGCTGGGCGGCGGCCTGGCTCGCCAGCTGGCGCTCGCGAGCGCGGCTGCCGTGCACGATCGCCCGGCGCAGGAAGGCCGTCGCGCGGTCTAGGTCGCGGAGCTTACGCCATTCGTGATGCATCGCGGTGAAGGCGTCGTGAACAATCTCCTCCGCCATCCCCGACACCGCTTCCGGCACCCGGACGGCGATGAGCGCAGCCAATTCCCCCGCCTCGGCGCCTGCTTCCGTGCGGAAATCCATAAATGACTCAGCGGTAACCGCGCTACCAGCCATTACGGGAACGCCGGGCCCGCCCGTCATCCAGACCAGGAGGGCCGCCAGGCCGACCAGGGGCCGCGCCAGCTCGCCGTACAGCTTGATTACAGCCTCGTCGGCAGTGCCGGCGGCACTCGCCGCCGGCGCCACGCCAGCGGGAATGCGCGGCCCGGGACGGGCGATCTGCCCGCTCGCTATGCGGCGGAAATTCACCGCAGGCAGCAGCCAAGTAGTCATGGTATTCGTCCCCCCCAGGTCGCCCATGCTCCAAAGCGATTGTCATATCCCGGGCACTATCAGTACAAGAAACAAAAACTGGGGGGTACCCTAACAGATTCTAATGCATCTAGTTGCCGAGTACTTGCTCCAAGTAGGGATTGGCGAAGCGGCGACCGGGGTCCATCTCGTCGCGGACCTGCAAGAACTCCGTGAACCGGGGGTACCGGGCGGCCAGCCGCCCGGCGTCCAGGGTGTGCATCTTGCCCCAGTGCGGGCGCCCGCCGGCCGACGCGGCGATCGACTCGAACGCGGCGAAGTACTCCTGGTAGGGCATCCCCGTGTACTGGTGGATCGCCACGTAGGCGGTGTCCCGGCCGTACGCGGTCGACAGCCAGGCGTCGTCGGCGGCGGCCACGCGGACCTCGACCGGGAACATGACCGGCGTGCTCAGCCGGGGCACCGCCCGGCGGAGCTCGCCTAGGACGTCGAGGACCGCGTCCCTGGGAACGGCGTACTCCGACTCGACGAAGCGGACCCGGCGCGGGGTCACGAAGACCCGGTGGGAGTCGGCCGAGTAGGCCCGGGCCGACAGCGTGGCCGCCGCGAGCCGGCCCAGCGGCCGGACCAGGCCGGGGGCCGCCCGCCCGGCCCGGCAGAGGGCGCCGAACGCGGCGTTCTCCATCACCTCGTACTCAAGGAACTGGCGCCAGCGCGGCATCGGCCCCGGGCCATCCCCGCCGCCGGTCCGGTTGTTCCGCTTGACCAGGGCGTTACGGCCATAGGGGAACCAGTAGAACTCGAAGTGGTCGTTGGCCTCGGCGAGCTCGCCGAAGCGGTCGAGCACCTCCGCCAGCGGGAGCGGCCGCTCGTCGGCCACGAGCCGGAACGCGGGCACGCAGCGCAGCGTCACGGTGGAGATCACCCCGAGCGCGCCGATGCTGACCCGGGCGGCGGCGAGCAGGTCTGGCCGGGACGTGGCCGTCGCCCGCGCCCGCGACCCGTCCGCGAGGATGAGCTCAAGCCCCTCCACCTGGGTGGCGATGCCGCCCAGGGCCGCGCCGGTGCCGTGCGTGCCGGTCGATATCGCCCCGGAGATGGTCTGGGCATCGATGTCGCCCAGGTTGGCCAGCGCCAGGCCGAGCGCGCCGAGGGCGGCGTTGAGCGCGCGCAAGGTGGTGCCCGACCGGACCGTGACCAGCGCCATCCCGTCGCCAGCGGGCTCGACGGCGACGATCCCGGTCCAGTTGGACAAGTCGATCGCCGCGCCCGCGGTGGCGGCGGCGGGAGTGAAGGAGTGCCCGCTGCCGAGGGCACGGACCGTCAGGCCCGCAGCGGCGGCGTCCACGACGGCTTCGGCGATGGCATCCGCCGTGCGCGGCCAGTACCGGCGGGCCGGGTCGGCCGTGGCGGTGCCCGCCCAGTTCTGCCAGGTCATCGGTTCCCTCGGTAGGTACTCGTATTTTCGCGCCGAAGATTCACCTTTCGGCCAGTTCGGGTCTAGTGTGCCAGCATGCCGGGTATTGTCTCGCGGCCCCTGATCGGCCCTGACCGGGTCGAACTCTACGACCAGGCCACCGCCGACCTCGAACCGCCGCTCGCCGTCGTTGACCTCGACGCCTTCGACGCCAACGCCGACGACCTGCTCCGGCGTGCGGGCGGGGTGCCCATCCGGGTGGTCAGCAAGTCGCTGCGCTGCCGCTTCCTGCTGGAGCGGGCGCTGGCCCGGCCCGGCTTCCGCGGGGTGATGAGCTACGCGCTGGCCGAGGCGCTGTGGCTGCACGGGGACAGCGGGCGGCGGGACCTGGGCCGCGGCCTGGATACCGACATCCTGGTCGCCTACCCGACGACCGACCGGCCGGCCCTGCGGTCGCTGGCCGCCAGCGAGTCGGCCCGGCGGCTCATCTCCGTCATGGTGGACTCGGCGGAGCACCTGGACTTCATCGACGCCGTCCTCGGCTCGGGCCACCCGGAGATCCGGGTCTGCCTGGAGCTGGACGTGTCCTGGCTGCCGCTGGGCCGCGTGCGGGTGGGGACGCTGCGCTCGCCCCAGCGCACCCCGGCCGAGGCGGCCGCCCTCGCGGCGGCGATCGTGGCCCGGCCGGGGTTCAAGCTGGTCGGCGTCATGGGCTACGAGGGCCAGATCGCGGGCCTGGGCGACAACCCGCCCGGCGCCCCGCTCAAGGCGGCCGTGCTACGGCTGGCCCAGTCCCGGTCAGCGGCCGAGCTACGGGCCCGGCGGACCGAGGCGGTCCGGCTGATCTGCGAGCTGACCAGCCTGGAGTTCGTCAACGGGGGCGGCACCGGCTCGCTCGAGTCGACCTCCCGGGATCCCTCGGTGACCGAGCTGGCGGCCGGGTCGGGGCTGGTGGGGCCCACGCTGTTCGACGCCTACCGGAGCTTCCGCCCGCGCCCGGCCCTGCTGTACGCGCTGCCGGTCGTGCGCCGCCCCGCCGCGGGGGCGGTGACGCTGTTCAGCGGGGGGTACGTCGCCTCGGGCACGGGAACCCGGGACCGGCTGCCGAGCCCGTTCTGGCCGAAGGGCCTGCGCCTCACCCGGACCGAGGGGGCCGGCGAGGTGCAGACGCCGGTCCGGGGGGCGGCGGCCGACCGGCTGCGGCTCGGCGACCGGGTGTGGATGCGGCACGCGAAGGGCGGCGAGCTCGCCGAGCGATTCCCCCAGTACCACGTGATCGAGCCCGGCTCGGGCGAGGCGAGGCCAGTTCCGACTTACCGGGGTGAGGGACAGTCTTTCCGCTTAGTCCGCAATCCGGTAAAACGGGCAGCATGGACGATGTCAGGCAATCCCCGGCGCCCGCGGCGCGCGCCCTGGCCGAGCCGACGGTGCCGGTGCGAGCGGCCTGGATCATCTTGCTGTTCGTGGCCAACATCGCGCTGTGGATGGCGATCTACGCCCCGCTGCAGGTGCTGCTGCCCGAGCAGGTGCAGTCGCTGCACGATCACGCCGCGACCGCCGCCGCCGTGCCCAGCGGGGCCGACGCGGTGCTGCTGTCGGTCGTCATGGCGGCCGGGGCGATCGCGTCGCTGCTCGCCAACCCCGTGATCGGCGCGCTGTCGGACCGGACGACGAGCCGCCGCGGCCGCCGTCACCCGTGGACGGTCGGCGGGGCGGTTGTCGGCGCGGCCGGGATCGCCATCGTGGCGGCCGCGCCGGACATCCCGGTCATGGCGATCGGCTGGTTCATCGCGTCGGTCGGGCTGGGCGGCATGCTGGCGGCGCTGACGGCGGCGCTGCCCGACCGGGTGCCAGTGGCGCAGCGGGGCACCCTCGGCGCCCTGATCGGCGTCAGCCAGATGCTCGGCACCGTGCTCGGCGCGCTGGTGGTCACGGTGGTGGTCCCGCGGATGGCGGCCGGCTACGCGACCTGCGCCGTGATCCTCGTCGTGGGCGCGGCCATCTTCGTCCTGAGCACTCCCGACGAGCCGTTGCCGGCGGAGTTCAAGCCAGCCGTGCCGGTGGGCCGGGCGCTGCGGAGCCTGTGGGTGTCGCCGCGGGAGCACCCGGACTTCGGCTGGGCGTGGCTGACCCACTTCCTGGTCAACCTGGGCAACGCGCTCGGCACCCTGTACCTGCTGTACTTCCTGTCCCGGGCCGCGCACTACCACGACCCGCAAGACGGCCTGCTGGTCCTGATGGGGCTGTACGCGGCCGGGCTGCTGATCGCCGGGCCAGCCTGCGGGGCGCTCTCGGACCGCTCGGGCCTGCGGCGCCCCTACATCGTCGCGTCCGCGGTGGTGATGGGGGTTGCCGCCGCCCTGCTGGTCATCTCGCCGACCTGGACCGCCGCCCTGGTGGCGGCGCCGCTGCTGGGGGCGGGCTTCGGGACTTACTGGGCGGCCGCGCCGGCGCTGCTGACCGAGGTGCTGCCGGCCGCCGCCGACCGGGCGAAGGATCTTGGCCTGGTCAACGTCGCCTACAACCTGCCGCTCGTGGTCGGCCCGATGATCGCCGGGATCGTGCTCGGCGTGCTCAACAGTTACCCGGCCCTGTTCGCCGTCGCCGGGATCGCCACCCTGCTCGCCGGAGTGACGGTCCTGCGCGTCCGCAGTGTCCGCTAGCGATGGCCGGGCGATGACCCCGCTGCACCGCGCCCGGCAGGCCGTCAACCTGCTCAACGGGTCCACCCTGGCCGGGCTGGGGGTGGCGCTCGCGGGCAGCGCGACCCTGGCGCGGGGGCCGGACGGGCTGCTGACCGCGGCGGGCTACCGGCCGCGGCTGCCGCCAGCGGCCTTCACCCTCGGCAACGTGGTGATCGTGAACCGCCGCCGCGACTTCCCCCTCACGGCCGCGCTGCTGGCGCACGAGGCCCGGCACGCGACGCAGTACGCCTGGTGCGGCGGCCTGCTCATGCTGCCGCTCTACTTCGCGGCGGCGGGCGCGTCCTGGGCGCTGTGCGGGGACTCCGGGGCCTGGAACGCGTTCGAGCGGCAGGCCGGGCTGGCCGACGGCGGCTATACCGGGCGCCGCGCCCGGCCCGTGATCGCGCGGGCGGCCGCTCGCGCCGCCCGGCGACGCGCGACCGGCGGGCGACCCGGCCTCAGCCGGCCCTGATCGCGGCGATCAGGGCCGGGATCACCTCGTGGAGGTCGCCGACAACGGCGTACTCAGCCCGGGACATCATCGGGGCGGCCAGGTCGGTGTTGACCGCGATGATGTGCCGGGCGCCCGCGCACCCGGCGATGTGCTGGATGGCGCCGCTGATGCCGCAGGCGAGGTACAGGTCGGGCGTGATCTTGGTCCCGGTCTGGCCGACCTGCTGGGCATGGGGGCGCCAGCCCTCGGACGTCACGACCCGCGAGACCCCGACGACCCCGCCCAGCAGCCCTGCCAGCTCCTCCAGCGGGGCGAAGCCGTCGGCGCTGCCAACGCCGCGGCCACCGCCGACGACCACCCGGGCGCTCGCCAGCGACGCGCCGCCCGCCTGCGCCCGCTCTTCCGCCGCCCGGACGGCGAGGTCGGCCTCGGTCACCTGCGGGCTGACGGCCCGCACGCGAAGCTCCGCTCCGGTGGCATCGCCAGCGAGGGGCACCGCCGCGACCGCGTCGGCCGCCACCGTGAGCAGGGCGACCGGCTGGTCGAGGAGGGCGTCTTCCAGCAGCAGGCCCGCCCACCGCTGCCGGGTGACCGCCCACCCGCTGCCGTCCGGCGGCCGCACGGCGGCCACGCAGTTCACCGCGACCGACAGGCCGGTGATCGCCCCGAGGTGGGCGAGAACCTCGTTGCCGTGGTCGGTCCCCGCCGCCACGACGGCCGACCCGGGCGCGGCCAGTCCGGCGAGCGCCCGCGCCCACGCCCGGGGCGCGTAGCCGTCCAGCATGACCTGGCACGCCTCGGTGGCCCCGTAGGCGGCGAGGTCGGTGACCGGCGCGGGCGTGCCCGCGCCGCCGACGAGGACGGCGGTCACTGGCCCCAGCTCGCGGGCGAGGGTCAGCGCCCGCCGGGAGGCGTCCGTGACCTCCTCGCCATCGGTCTCGATCAGGCAGTAGACGGTTCCGGCGCTCACGCCAGCACTCCGATCTCGCGCAGGACCCGCACCAGCCCGGGCACCGCGCCCGCGCCGTGCCCGAGCACGGTGGCCGATTCCCGGGTCGCTGCCGGGACCCGCAGCGCCTGCGTGCGCAGCCCCTCCGGGTGCGGCTGGACCAGCCGCCGCTCGATCGTGGCGCGCTTGGCGCGCAGCCGCCCGGGCAGCGACGGGTAGCGCGGCAGGTTGATCCCCTCCTTGACCGTGAGCACGGCGGGCAGCGGCAGCGTGAACGTCTCGGTCACGCCCCGGTACTCCCGGGCCGCCCGCGCGATCCCGTCCTCGGCCGCCACCGCCAGGGACTTGATCCCGGTCGCGACCGGGCGGCCGAGCAGGTGGGCGAGCCGGATGCCGACCTGGTAGTCGCCGGTGTCGGACGCCTCGTTGCCGAGCAGGACCAGGTCGTAGGGCTTGCCGTCGGCGCTCCCGGCCGACGCGATCGCCGCGAGCGCGGAGGCGGTCGCGACCGGGCCGAACTCCGGGGGCGGGTCCTGGGGGCCGGCGCCGGCGGCCTCGAGCAGCAGTGCCCGCGAAGCGCCGATCGCAAGGCAGGCTCGCAGCTGCTCCTGCGCCTCGGGGGGTCCCAGGGTCACCACCGTGACCGAGCCGCCGTGCGCGGCCACCAGCCGGACGGCCTCCTCGACCGCGCACTCCTCGTGCGGGCTGATCGTGAAGCCGGACATGCGGGTGTCGACGGACAGGCCGTCGGGCGCCAGCGTGATCGAACCGCCGACGGTTGGCACCCGCTTGACGCAAACCAGGATCTCCACCGGCCGCCCCCTCTACCCGCGCATCCGCGACCCGGACGGGTCGAACACCGCGCCATGCGAGGCGACCGTGACCGGGAACTGCTCCCCCAGGTACTCCACCAGGAGCTGGGTGCCGACCGCGGCCGACGGCGGCGGCAGGTAGGCCATGAGCAGGTGCGAGCCGACCGAGGGGCCCGACCCGGCCGAGGTCACGTAGGAGGGCCGCGCGCGGGAGTCCACCAGCCGCGAGCCGTCGAGGGCGAGGACCGGCTCGCCGCCCTGGGCGTAGCGGGGCGTCCCGTCGGCGGCGGCCAGCGTGTCCACCGTCAGCGTGGCGAGGATCGCGGCCGGCCCGGCCGCCCGCTGGGCGAGGTAGGCCTCCTTGCCGATGAACGGCTCGGCCTTGACCCGGGGCCGGGCCATGCCCGCCTCGACCAGGTTGTAGTCCGGCGTCAGCTCCGCCCCGAATGCCCGGTAGCCCTTCTCCATCCGGGCCGTCGTCCCGTACACGCCGATGCCGACCGGCACCAGCCCGGCTGGCTGCCCGGCCGCCATGAGCCCGTCCCACAGGTGCCCGGCCTGGTCGGACGGGACGTGCAGCTCCCAGCCGAGCTCGCCCACGTAGCTGATGCGGGAGGCCAGGACGACGGACCCGCCGGTCTCGACCGCGCGGAAGGTGCCGAACGGGCCAGCCTCCCCGTGCCAGCGCTCTTCCTCGTCCAGCGCCGCGCCGAGCACCTCGGCCGCCCGCGGCCCCCACAGCCCGATCGTCGACCAGGCGGAGCTGACGTCGGCCAGGTGCGCCCCGGCGGGCAGCCGGGCGGCGATCCAGCGGGCGTCCCGCGCCCCGTCGGCCGCCCCGGTCACTACCCGGAAGGACTGGGCGCCGAGTCGCATGATCGTCAGGTCGGCCACGATCCCGCCCGCCTCGTTGAGGAAGGACGTGTAGACCACCCGCCCGGCCGGGACGTCGAGCTGGGCGACCGCGAGGTTCTGCAGCCCGGCCAGCGCGCGGGGGCCGGATACGTCCAGGACGGTGAAGGCCGACAGGTCCACCAGGCCCGCCCCGTCGCGCAGGGCCAGGTGCTCGGCGCTGATGAGGGGGGACCACCAGCGGGAGTCCCACTCCGCGGGCCGGTCCAGGAGCCGCCCGGCGTACCGCGCCAGCAGCGGCTCGTTGCTGGCGTACCACTGCGGGCGCTCCCAGCGGGCGGTCTCGAAGTAGACCGCGCCGAGCGCGGCCGTCCGCTCGTGCAGCGGGCTGACCCGCATCGGGCGGGTGGACTCGTACTGCTCGCGGGGATGGACGATGCCGTACATCTTGTTGAAGGCCTCCGCCGCCCGGTCCCGGACGTTGGCGGCGGTCCGCGACGCGGGGTAGAACCGGCTGGCGGCCGCCTCGTGCACGTCGACCGTCGGGACCCGCCCGGTCATGAGCTCGGCGACCGCCCGGCCGCAGCCGGGGCCCTCCTTGATCCAGCTCGCCGCCGCCGCCCACAGTCCCCTGGCCTCAGGCACCTCGCCGAGCAGGGGGTGCCCGTCGGGGGTCATCGAGATCAGGCCGTTGATGGCATACCGGGTGCCGGCCTCCTCGTCCCCGAGCAGCTCCGGCATCAGCTCCAGCGCCTGCTCCAGCTGCGGGTCGAAGTCGTCGGCGGTGAACGGCAGCTCGGTCGGGGACAGGGCCGCCGCCTCGCTCGAGGGGATGTCGTCCGGCCAGACGAGGATCGGCCGGTGCGCGTAGGAGCCGACCTCCATGTCGCCGCCGTGCTGCCGCTCGTACATGCCAGTGTCCACGTCGCGGACGATCGGGTAGGAGATCTCCCCCGTCGTCCCGGCGAACAGGCCGATCGGGCCGACGCTGATCATCTGGTGCACGAGCGGGGTCAGCGGGAGCCGCGCCCCGGCCAGCCGGGCGACCCGCGGCGACCAGACGCCGCAGCAGATCACCACGTGCTCGCAGGCGATCTCGCCCGCCGAGGTGACGACCGAGCTGACCCGGCGGCCCGCCGGGCCATCGTCGGGGACGGTGGTGATGTCGAGGACCTCGGTGCCGGCCAGCACGGTGAGCGCGCCCGCCGCCTGCGCCCGCTCGCGCATCAGGGTCCCCGCTCGCAGCGAGTCGACCACGCCGACGGTGGGGAAGTAGCCGCCGCCGAGGATGACCGCCGGGTCCAGGTAGGGGACCAGCTTGGCGACGCCCTCGGGGGCCAGGTGCTCGGCCGGGATGCCCCACGCCTTGGCCGCGGTGACCCGGCGCTTGAGCTCGGTCATCCGCTCGGGGACCCGGGCGACCTCAATGCCGCCGCTTTCGGTGAAGACCCCCAGCTCCTTGTACTGCCCGGTGGAGTCCCGGGTCAGCTCGAACATCATCTTCGAGTACTCGATGGGGAAGATGAAGTTGGAGGCGTGCCCGGTGGAGCCGCCCGGGTTGGGCATCGGCCCCTTGTCCACCAGCACCAGGTCCGTCCAGCCGAGCAGCGCCAGGTGGTGCACCAGGCTGTTGCCGACGATGCCCGCGCCGATGATCACCGCGCTGGCGCGAGTGGGTGCCTCGGTCATTCGCTCTCCTCGCTGAGCAGGGACGTGCGTCCGGTCCGGGGGTCGCCCCCCGGGGAGATAGCTGGTTCCATGTGAAACAATTCACTGACCGTGCCGGCGTGGCCACGCGACAGCGCCGCTAGGCGCCCTTCCGCGCCCGCGGCCGGTAGCCAAGGGCCGACGACAGCCCGGCCGCCTCCTCCACGCAACGGCGGGCGACGGCGGTCGCGGTGTCGCGCCGCATCCGCGACGTCGGGGCGGAGACCGACAGCGCCGCCACGACCGTGCCGTCGTAGCGGAAGACGGGGGCGGCGATCGCGATCAGGCCGGCCTCCAGCTCCTCGTCGCTGACCGCGTAGCCGCGCGAGCGCACCCCGGCGAGCTCGGCCCGCAGCCCGGCCAGGCTGGTGATCGTCTTGTCGGTGACCCTCGGCAGTTCCTCATGGCGGGACTGGCCCGGCCGCGGGCGGGCGGGCACCTGGGCCGCGCCGTGCGCGAGCAGCACCTTGCCCAGGGCGGAGGCGTGCAGCGGGACCGACAGCCCGACCCAGTTCGTGCCGCCGATGAGGTAGGTGCAGTCAACCTGGGCGATCGTCTCGGCCTGGGTATCGCCGGGCGGCCCGCTGGCGATGCCAAGGTTGATGGTCTCGCCGGTGGACTTGCCGAGCTGGTCCATGAACGGCTGGGCCACCGCGACCAGGCTGGTGTCGGCGCCACCGCGCCAGGCGAAGCTGACGAACATCTCGCCCGGCAGGAACCGGCCGAGGTCATCGCGGCGGACCAGGCCGCCGCGCTCCAGGGCCAGCAGCAGCCGCGAGGTAGTGGACTTCGCCAGCCCGGTCACGGCGGTGAGCTCGGTGAAGGTGACCGGGACGGCGGAATGGACGACTTCCGCCAGGAGCCGGGCCGCACGGTCCACGGCCTGCGTGCCACTCGGGTTCGTCGCGCCTGCCATCGACACCGCCCAGTCGTGTCAGTCCCATCAAATGGAACTAAGTCCTACAATGCGAATCGTACGATCCTGGCAGAGGGGCGGTCAAGGCACGGATCGCGGGCAGGATGTCAGTAGAAGACGACCGTGCGGTTGCCGTTCAGCAGCACCCGGCGCTCGGCGTGCCAGGTGACCGCGCGCGCCAGCACCTGCGCCTCCACGTCGCGACCGGCCTCGACCAGCCGGCCCGGCGAGTAGCGGTGGTCGACCCGCAGCACGTCCTGCTCGATGATCGGCCCCTCGTCCAGGTCGGGGGTGACGTAGTGCGCGGTGGCCCCGGCCAGCTTGACGCCCCGGGCGTGCGCCTGGTGGTAGGGCTTGGCGCCCTTGAAGCTCGGCAGGAACGAGTGATGGATGTTGATCATCCGGCCCTCGACCCGCTTGCACACCTCGGGCGACAGCACCTGCATGTACCGCGCGAGGACGATCAGCTCGGTCCGGGTCTCCTCGATGACCTGCAGCAGGCCGGCCTCGGCCTGCGGCTTGGTGGCGGCGGTGACCGGGATGTGGTGGAACGGCAGCTTGTAGGAGGCAGTCAGCTCGCCGAAGTCCTCGTGGTTGGACACCACCCCGGCCAGGTCCACTGGCAGGGACCCCGCCTGCCAGCGGAACAGCAGGTCGTTCAGGCAGTGCCCGAGCTTGGACACCATGAGCAGGGTCTTGATGCGGACCGACTTGTCGGCCAGGCTCCAGGCCATGTGGAACGACTCGGCCACCCAGTTGAAGTCGCGCTCGAGGACCCCGATCGCCAGCCCCGGCTGGGGGACGGCGAAGTGAACGCGCATGAAGAACCGGTCCTCGGCCAGGTCGCCGTACTGCTGGCTGTCGATGATGTTGGCCGAGTGCTGCACCAGGAAGCTGGAGACGGCGTACACGATGCCGGGCTTGTCCGGGCACGACAAGGTGAGGATGTACTCAAGTCCGGTAGTGCTCGGTGTGCCCATGGGGGTGCAACTCCTGCCTCTGTGACCACGCGACGTGCGTCCCGCCACCGTAAGAATGGTTCATTTCGGGCGGAATCGCTATGTGGCCAGACCCCAAATCTGCGCGCGCCGGGACTGTCGGCCACCCCTGCGACTAGCCATAACTAGCCTCTGAGCTGCCATTATTCCAGTTCTCGACGTCGTCACGGCATTGGCCTATAACCCAATCCAAGCCCGTCAGCCCGGGCCGCCGACCGCGACCGCCAGGCGCAGGCCTGCCTGGCTCGCCAGCCGGGCCGCGAACCGGTCGCCGTCGCGCGCGGCGCGGGGGTGGACGGTGAAGTAGGCCGTCGTGAGCCCGGGGACGTGCTCGGGGTCGTCGTCGTGCAGGTTCCCGGCCCCGTTGACGGTGAGCTGCACGCCGTTGTACCCCGGCGCCGCGTCGGGCCAGTCGCACTGCCAGTCGACGCACACCAGGTCGTCCCCGACGCTTCCCAGCAGCGCGTCCAGCGTCGGCTCGTCGATCCCCGCCCCGGCCCCGTCGGTGGTATCCAGCACGAACGTCGCGCCGCCGATGGCGGCCAGGCGGCCCGCCAGCCCGGCCGTCCCGAGGACGGCGGGGCTGTAGTAGCCGTGGAAGTCGACCGGGCCGCCCGGCCCGAGCAGCGGCGCGGCCAGGCCGAGGGCCGTCACCGGGGGTACCGGGACGGTGAGCACGCAGGCGCCCGGCCAGTACCGGTCCCGGTCCCCGCGCATCGCCCGCCAGCCGCGCGCGGCGGCGCTGACGCCGCCCTCGGCCACCGGGGCGGGCGGCGGGTCCCGCGGGCTCGTGCGGGTCACCGACGGCCGCTGCGGGAAGGCGGCGGCGAAGCGCTCCATGAGGCGGTCCGGGCGGGCGGCGGGCGGGAGCAGGCCGGCCCGCGCGAGGGCGGCGAGCCAGCGGCCGAAGCGGCCGTTCTCGATCGCCTCGGGAACCGGGTCATCGCCAAAGTCCAGGGAGACGGTCGCCGACGAGCCGTCCGCTCGCGACGGGTGCGGGCTGCCGACGCCCATCGCGCCCCCGAAGGGGGACGCGCGCTGGACCAGGAACCAGCCGTGGTCGCGCGGGCCCGTGCGCAGGACGCCCGCCAGGCCGCCGAGGGCGCCCGGCTCCAGGGTGATGTCCGCGCTCATGATCTCGCGCGGCAGCAGGGGGGCCACGGCGGCCACCGTGCGGGGCGTGAGGCTGGCCCAGACGCTGATCGTGACCGGCGGCTTCCCGCAGGCAGCGATGAGCTGGCGGGCGGCCGCGAGCCCCTTGCCCGCGTCGGCCCCGCCGGCGAGAAGTACCTGGTAGATGCGGGGATCAGCCATTGCCGAACTAGCATAGGCGCCCGCGGGGCCGGCGGTAACTGGTTCGGGCCCGCCCCGGACGAGCCGCACCCCCCGGCGCGCGGGCCGCGCCGGGGGTGCCATGCCTGGTCGCGGGCGAGGATCAGGCCAGGTCGAACCGGTCGAGGTTGGCGACCTTGACCCACGCCGCCACGAAGTCGTGGACGAACTT